>DATEGZ010000186.1:0-40263 GCA_035279905.1 Vicinamibacterales bacterium | reverse complement strand
TCGCGGCCGGCGTCGTCGAGCGCCTTGCGCGCGCGGGCCGCGGCCTCGCGCTGGGCTTCAATCGCCAGCCGCGCGGGATCGCGCCGCTCCACGAGATCGCGGACTTCGGCCGAGAGGGCCTCGGCCTGGCGGCCGAGCTCGTCGATCTGCTGCTTGTCGAATTCGATCTGCTGCTGGCGGCGGCCGATGTCGAGCTCGCGAGTGTGCGCGGATTCCCGCGCGTCGGTCGCACCCGATTCGGCGCCCGTCAGTCCGAGCCGCACCGTCTCCAGCGCGGTCTCGAGCTCGGCGACGTGCGCGGCGGCCGCGGCTTCGCGGGCGCGCGCCTCTTCGAGCCGCTTCTCCGCGGCTTCGATGTCACGCGCGAGCGCGTCGTACTTCCGCGCGAACTGCACTTGCTCCCAGCGCCGCAGTTCCTCGCGCAGCCGCTTGTAGCGCCGCGCGCGCGCGGCCTGGCGCCGCAGCGCGCCGCGCTGCTTCTCCACTTCGAAAATGATGTCGTCGATGCGCGTCAGGTTCTGCTGCGCCGCTTCGAGCTTGAGCTCGGCCGCGCGCCGCCGCGACTTGTACTTCGTGACGCCCGCCGCTTCTTCGATCAACGCGCGCCGCTCGCCCGGCCGGGACGAGAGAATCTGTCCGATCTTGCCCTGCTCGATCACCGCGTAGGCCTTGACGCCCAGCCCCGAGTCCATCAGCAGGTCATGAATGTCGCGCAGCCGGCAGACCTCGCCGTCGATCAGGTACTCGCTCTCGCCCGATCGATACAGCCGCCGCCCAATCTCGATGTCTTTCGTGACGATGGGCTGCTCGTCGAGCAGCGCGTCCATCGGCGTCGTGTTCGTGGTCGCGGTCGCCATCGCCGCTTGAGCCACTTCGCTGAGCTTCAGCCGCACTTCGGCGGCCGCCGTGGGCTTGCGCGCGTCGCTGCCGGCGAAGATGACGTCTTCCATGCGCTCGCCGCGCAGGCTCTTGGCGCTCTGCTCGCCGAGCACCCACGTGATCGCGTCGACGACGTTGCTCTTGCCGCAGCCGTTGGGGCCGACGATGGCCGTGACGCCGTGATCGAAGCCGAGCTCGGCGCGATCAGGGAAGCTCTTGAATCCGGCGATGTGCAGTCTGGACAGTCTCATCTAATAGTCCGAGGCGCCGTTCGCGCGACTCGCTCTCCGCTCGCTCGTTACAGGCCGACGGCTTCTGACCCGTACACACAAACAGCCGCTGCGGTCGACACCCGCGCGTCGACCGGCAAGCGGCTGGGAACGCTCGCTTCGGCGTCAATGCTCGCGCTTTTTGCGACTTCTCGACTTCCCGAGCCTTACACGCGGACGTTTGCCCCGTTCGACGTCCGGCTGGGCGCCAGTCTAGCAAGCACTATGGGTGGGGGCAAGGGTGTTTCGTGCCCCAATTAGCCGCCCGCGGGCCGGAAGGATGGCGCGGACCAAATTCGGTCCTGGTCAACCTGAGCGTCGCGAGGTCGATCCAGAACTTGCCCCAGACCGACGGGTAGTATCCCAGATCGACCCGCAGGATTCCCTGACGCACGTCGTATCCGTTGAGGTCAGGCCATGTGGGCCTGCCATTGCGGACGAAGAAATCAGCCGGGGCAACAGCGGAGAGCGACACGGAAGGATACGTGCGCGCCTGTGCTGCCAGACGTTCACCGTCGAACTCGGTTGTGAACTTCTCAATGGCCGCGGCTTCGCCGTCGGACGTCGTCACGTAGCTGCGTGCGAGGACGAGTTCATACGTGACGAGATCGAGCCAGACGGCAGTCAGACCGTCTTTGCCTGAAATGTAAAACTGACCATGAGGGAGCACACAGGTCAGCTTGCTGCTTGGGTCGGATAACGTGACAGCGGTCAGGATCATTCCCGGAACTGGTTGGTACATGACTTCCTTGCCGCCGAAGCCGTGAGTTATTCGAGAAGGTGTGTCACCCACGCTAGGGACGACTAGGCTCACACCCACGCCGTACCATATTGCCGGAGACTTGAGGTCCGACCATCTGACGATGTCGGGGAACCGCATGTTTTGGATTCCGGTGGTTCCCAGACCGCCGCGTGGCAAGATCCCTGCGCTTGCGGCAGCGAGCACGAGTGAGACGACAATCGCGACCTTCATAGGGCTCGCGCGGCCCGAGGGAAGTGACGACCTCTTACTTCTTGGCGTTCAGCTCGAGCAGCTTCTTGGCTTCGTCGAAGTAGGCCAGGGCGCCCTGGGCCTGCGGGTCGGTCTTGACGATCGTCCGGCGCGCTTCCTCGACGCCGAACAGGTCGTTGTCCACTTCGTAGTGGATGACCGACTTGATGAACTGGCGATCCTGCGTGAGCGCGGCGTCGTCGATCTTGACGTGCTCGGAGGCGAGGAAGTTGCGGAACTCGGCGAGCATCGCGTCGGTCAGCTCCCAGCCCGGAGTGACTTTGTACAGCGCCGCGGACTTGGCAGCCGGCCGCGTGTCGCCTTCCTTGGTGAACTTCTCGGCGAAGCTCACGAACGCGCCGCGCGCGTAGAGCGATCGGGTGAAGGGCTGGACGTTGAAGCCTTCGATCGCGCCGCCGATGAAGTGATCCGGCTCGATGCCGCCGCCGCCGTACACCTTGCGTCCGCCGTCCGTGTATTTGAGCTCGGACGCGGCGTGCGGGTGCGTGGCGCTCTGATCGCGCAGCGCGTAGGTGAGGTACTCGTCGAACGCGCCGTCCCACGGCCGCTGGATGAGCCGCCCGCTCGGCGTGTAGTAGTGCGCGGTCGTCAGCGCCAGCCCGGCGCCTTCAATCGAATAGACCGACTGGACGAGCGCCTTGCCGAACGTCGTCTCGCCGACGACGATGGCGCGATCGTGATCCTGCATCGATCCGGTGACGATTTCCGACGCGCTCGCGCTCTGCCGGCTCGTGAGCACGATGAGCGGCAGATCGGTGTAATCGCCCTCGACGATGGCGCGATAGTTCTCGTCGGAGTTCTCGACGCGCCCTTTCGTGTAGACGATCATCTGCCCTTTGTGCAGGAAGTGATTCGCGACGGCGATGGCCTGGTTGAGCGGACCGCCGCCGTTGTCGCGGATGTCGAGGAGCAGGCGCTGCATGCCCGCGGCCTTCAGCTTCTTGAGCGCGGCGCTGAGCTCGGTGTCCGTCGTCTCGGAGAACTCCTGCAGGCGCACGTAGCCCGTGCCCGGCGCGATCATGAACGCCGTGCGCAGCGACGTGATGTTGATCTCGTCGCGCTCGACCGTCAGATCGATCAGCTGATCGAGGCCGCCGCGGCGGATCGAGATATTGACCTTGGTGCCCTTCGGCCCCTTGATGCGCTTGACGACCTGGTCGGTGCCCCAGCCCTTCGTGTTGTCCTTGCCGTCCTTGCAGGTGCTGCTTGGGGCGCCGTTGCCCGAGCCGTCGCCCGGCACGCACGGCACGAACGCGATGATGTCGCCGCGGCGAATGCCCGCGCGATACGCCGGCGAGCCTTCGAACAGCTGCGTCACCGTGATGTCGCCGTCGATCGCGCCGATGCTGATGCCAATGCCGAAGTAGTGCCCTTCCTGGCGCTCGCGCATCTGCGCGTACGACCGCGGATCGAAGAACGTCGAGTGCGGATCGAGCGTGCGCAGCATGCCTTCGATCGATCCGTAGATGAGCGGCGTCGTGTCGAGCGGCTCGACGTACTGGCTCTCGACCACGGCGAGCGCCGCGGCATAGGAGCGCGACCGCTCCGTTTCGCGATCGGTCGACGTCGCGAGGACGCGCGATCCGAGCAGGCCGCCGGTCAGCGCCGACAGCAGCACTACGGTGACAGCCACGCCAGTCGTTCGGTTGCGCATAGACACTCTCATCCTAACAGAGCCAGGGCCCGGGCTCGGCTTACGTTTCTGCGTTCTTGGGCTTCTTCTTGCCGAAAATCCAGGCCACCCCGATGCTGATGATGTAGAGCACGATCATCGGCGCCGCAAAGATGGTCTGGTTGACCGGGTCGCCCGAGGGCGTCACGACGGCCGCGATGATGAAGATGATGAGCACCGCGTACTTGAACTGCTTGGCCATGAACTTCCACGTCACGATCCCGAACCGCGCGAGGAAGAAGACGAGAATCGGCATCTGAAACACGATGCCGAACCCGAGCGCCATCTTGAAGTAGAACGACGCGACTTCCTTGAGCGTCGGAAAGAACTTGACGTTGTCGTTCTCGAACGACGCGAAGAACAGGAACATGTTCGGGAACGCGTAGCGGTGCGAGAACCAGACGCCCGCGCCGAAGAGCGTCGTCGCAAAAAAGACGAACGGCAGCACGACCTTCTTCTCGCGCGTGTAGAGCCCGGGCGCGACGAACAGCCACAGCTGCGAGAAGACGAACGGCGACGCGATCAGAAAACCGGCCAGGATCGCGACCTTCATCTCGAGCAGGAAGGCGTCCGCCATCCCGGTGAAGATCAGTTGCCCGCCAAACCGGTGGAAATACCCGGTCATGTACTCGTACAGCGGGTTGATGAACCAGAACGTGACGGCGCAGCCGGCGGCGACGGCGTAGATCGAATAGAGAATGCGGCGGCGAAGCTCGTCGAGGTGCTCGAGGAAGCTCATCCGCGAGCGATCGCCTTCGGGGGCGTCAGCGTCCTCGAAAGCGTCGCGCGTGGCGAGATCGGACGTGTCAGACGACATCACGACATCCGCGGGCCGGCAGCCGTCCGGCGCGCCCGGACACGTCTACGAGCCGTGGTGTCCGCGCGCCACGGTCTCCGGCGCGGCAGGTGACGACAGCATCGACGGGTCGGTCGGCGACACCTCGACCGGCGCGGCCAGCGCCGGCGGCGGGGCCTGCGACGTGGCAGGCGCCGCGGGGGCCGTGCGCCGCTCTTCGAGGCGGATTTCCTCATCCAGCGTCGAACGCAGGTCGTTCGACGCCCGTTTAAACTCCGCAATGCTCTTGCCGAGCGACTTGCCCAGCTCGGGCAGCTTCCGCGGACCGAACACAATCAGGGCGACAACGAAGATAAGTATGAGTTCAGGGACGCCAATGGGACCCATAACGACTCCTTGCCCGAGGCTCTAGCGCATCAAGTATACCGCGACCACCCCACGGCGGGTCGTGGCTTCCGGGGGCCCTCCGGGACGAAAAGTGCCCTACTTGCGTTGACTTGGCGGCAACCTGAGCGTTAATCTGGCAAAGGTGCGCTTGAGTTTCCCGGCGCACGGATCCGCAAGGTAGCGGGGGCCTGTGCCTGCCGCTCGTCACGCTGGGTGGACCTCATGAGACGACTCTTCAAAGTAAGTTTGGTGAGTACGGCCCTTGTGATTCCGACCTGGGTCTTCGCACAAACACCGCAGACGCGCCCGCCCCAGCCGTCTACTGGTGCGACCACGGTGTCCGACGAAAGCCGGCCCGCGACCGCGACGACTTCGGGGGACACAGGTTTCTGGTTCGTGCCGACGGCGGAAGTCCTTCAACACAAAAAGTGGTCCGCGAGCTTTCAGCGGACCAACATGGACGACGGCCAGGGCTTTGCCGACATTTCGACGTTCCCCGCCACGTTTGGCGTGGGCATCAAAGACCGGGCGGAAGTCTTCGGCGCGTTTTCCCTGATCACGCGCATCGACCACGACACCCGGCCGCTGTTCTTCACCAGCACGTCAGGCTCTCAGAACACGGGCACGGGCGGCGGGCTCATTCCCGGCTACCCACTGAACCGGCAGGGGTGGACCAGCACGATCGGTGAGTTCTGGCTCGGCGGCAAATTCAATTTCATGTCGCAGGCCGACCACAAGCCGGCCGCCGTCGCCATCCGGCCGATGATCAAACTGCCGACGGGCAAGAAAGAGCCCGACGGCACCACCAGCGGTCAAGTTGATTTCCTCTTCGACGGCGTCGTCTCCAAGCGCACCAGCGCCGTCGAGGTCTCCGGGTACGCCGGCTACATCTTCCGCGGCAGCCCGAGCGGCTACAGCCTGACCAACGGGTTCCGCTGGGGCTTCGGCGCCGAGTTCCCGCAGAAGAAGAGCCTCGGCATCAAGGTCGTCAGCGAGTTGTTTGGCGAGGCCTACTCGAACAAGACGATCACCGCGCCGGCCGGACTGGTGGGCGCCGACGGATCGATCGTGCCGACCAGCACCACCCTCAAGAATCCGGTCATCTGGGACATCGGCCTGACGTGGCAGGCGCCCAACGGCTTCTACATCGGCACGGCGTGGAGCTGGAACCTGACGATGGAGTCGCGCGACAAGGCGATTCCGCTCGGGCTCACCAGCTCACCGTTCATCAGCCAGCCGAAGGACAACGCGGGCTGGCAATTCCGCATCGGGTTCCATCCGGGCGTGCGCTCCGGCGAAGTCAAGGCTCCGCCGCCTCCGCCGCCACCGCCGCCGCCACCCCCGCCGCCTCCGCCTCCGACGGCGCCGGCCAACCGCAATCCGACGGTGCGCGCGTCGTGCGATCCGTGCACGGTGGAAGTTGGCAAGACGTCAACGGTCACCGCTGACGCGCAGGATCCGGATGGCGATCCGCTGACGTATCGCTGGACGAGCACCTGCGGCACGCTCTCAAGCCCGACCAACCGTCAGACGCCGTGGACGGCGCCCAACGTCGAGGGCCCGTGCCGCGTCACCGTCACGGTCAGCGACGGCAAGGGCGGCACCGCCACCGACACCGTCACGATCAACGTGATTCGCCCGGCGCCGAAGACGTACACGTTCGAGGACGTGCACTTCGACTTCGACCGGTTCACGTTGAGGCCAGATGCGCTGCGCGTGCTCGACGAAGCCGTCACCGCGATGCAGGCCGACCCGAATCTCAAGCTCACGATCGAGGGTCACACCTGCAACATCGGCACGGCCGAGTACAACCTGGCGCTCGGCGAGCGCCGCGCGCAGGCCGTCAAGACCTACCTGACGGGCCGCGGCATCTCCGCTGACCGGTTGACGACGGTGAGCTACGGCGAAGAGCGGCCGAAGTACGACAACTCGCGCGAAGAAACGCGCCGGTTGAACCGCCGCGCCGCGCTGGTCGTCAGACTGCAGCGTCCGTAACGCGGGACGCGCAAACGCACAACAGGCCCGGACGTCTTCGGACGCCCGGGCCTTTTTTGTTTCCGAACCCAACGAACCTAACGAACCCAACGAACCTTAGTTGGTGCCCTTCCTGACACGGGCCGCGGCAAACTCCGCGATGCGCCCGAAGGCCGTGCGCCGTTCGTCGTATGCCGCGCGGCGGCCGGGCGCCATCCGCACGGAGTAGTCGATCACGCCGGCCTTGAACAGTGCAAGCGCCGCCAGATGCGCGGCGTACGACTCGAAGGGATACTGCAGCCCTTCCGTGAAGGTGCCTTCGAGGAGCATCGCCCACCGCACGTCCTTCCGAAGGACCCCGTAGCGATCCGCCTCGCACCAGAGCGCGTCGAAGCGAGCGCCGCGCGACGCGGCGTAGATGCTGCCGTCGTGTCCGATCGCGACGACGGCGAGCACCCCGCTCTTGCCGAGATGGCTGAGGTCGTTGCCGCTCAGGCTGGTGCCGGTCGGATGGTTGTGCACGAGCACGAGCGACGCACCATCCTGAAGGAGGTCGTGGTCGAACTCGGGCGTGATGACGACGCTGTTGGCGTCGCCGTCGAGGCTGTGGACGACGGCCCCGGTCTCGGTGACCGCCAGCAGCCGCTCGTGCGCCGGGCCGCCTTCCCATGCGCCGAGACGGTCCAACCAGCCCTGGGAGCCCTCCGCCGTCAGGCTCAGTTGCCGCAGCAGGGACTGCAGGCCTCGCGCGGGGTGGCTGTCCGCATGCACCGGAACGGAAACGAGGCCCACAAGCCCGGCCAAAAGCACGAGTCCGACGAATTTCCCTGGTCCCGTCACGTCTGCCTCCTGCCCGGCTGATCACCGGGCCTGACTGCTGAAGGCGCGTACGGGGGTCCGAAACCCGCATCATCGGGGCGGGTGGCGTAAGATTGGGCGGTCCTGAAGACAATCGGGCTTGGGCAGGTAGCCCGGCGATGGCCACCACACGGTCAGCGACGCGGGTCACGCAGCTCCTTCGGCTGGCAACGGAGGGCGACGAACGCGCGCTCGAACGGCTGATGCCGCTCGTCTACGCAGAGCTGCACCGGATGGCGCGGCGCCAGCTTCGCAACGAGCGCCACCAGTCCTTGCAGCCGACCGCGCTCGTCAACGAGCTGTACCTGCGGCTGGTCGACGTACGGCAGGTCGACTGGCAGGACCGCGCGCACTTCTTCGCGATGTCGGCCCGGCTGATGCGGCGGGTCCTCGTGGACGCCGCGCGGCGGCGAAACTTCCAGAAGCGCGGGGGCGGCCTCCCGCCGGTGGAGTTCGACGAGGCGCGATTCGGCGTCATGGCGCGCGGAACGGATCTTCTCGCCGTCGACGAGGCCCTCGAACGGCTGGAGGCGCTCGACGCCCGCAAAGCGCGCGTGGTGGAGATGAAGATCTTTGTCGGGCTGAGCGTCGCGGAAATCGCCACGGCGCTCGGCGTTTCCGAGGACACCGTCACGCGGGACTGGAACTTCTCGAGGACGTGGCTGGCGCGAGAGCTCGACACCACGAGGCGCAAGTGACGCCCGAGCGCCTGCACGCGATCACGACGATCTTTCACGCCGCGCGGGCGCAGCCCGACGCCGCGCGCAAGCAATTCGTGGCCGAACAGTGCGGCGCCGATCTCGAGCTGCGCCGGGAAGTCGAGTCACTGCTGCTCCGGGCGTCGGGCCCGAGTGAGTTCCCCACGGGATCGGGAAGCGAGCCGGCGGGCGACGCGGCCGAGCAGTTGCCGCAGGACCGGCAGCTCGGCCCGTATCGGATCGTGGCGGTGGTGGGCGCTGGCGGCATGGGCGTCGTCTACCGGGCGCGCGACGAGCGGCTGGATCGCGACGTGGCGATCAAAGTGCTGCTGCCCGCGGTGGCGCGCGATCCCGGGCGGGTGAAGCGCTTCGAGCGCGAAGCGCGCGCGACCGCCGCGCTCAGTCATCCGAACGTCGTCCCGGTCTTCGATTTCGGCACCCAGGACGGTGTCGCGTTCATCGTCTCCGAGCTCGTGCGCGGGCGAACGCTGCGCGTCGTCCTGCAGCGCGAGGGCCTCGCGCCCGACCAGGTGATTGCGCTGGGCGCGCAGCTGGCCGACGGGCTCGCGGCCGCGCACGAGGCCGGCATTGTCCATCGCGATCTCAAACCGGAGAACGTGCTGCTCACCGAGACCGGCGTCGCCAGGATTGTCGATTTCGGGCTGGCCAAAGGGATCGGCCCCAATCCCGGAGTCAGGGCCGACGACACGACCAGCGGCGGCCGCACGGTGCTGGGCACGCTCGAGTACATGGCGCCGGAGCAGCTGCGATCTCAGCCGGCCGACGCGCGAACGGATGTGTTTGCGCTCGGCGCCGTGCTCTACGAGCTGTTGAGCGGCCGGCCGGCGTTTCGCCGGCGGGAGCCGTTCGACACGATTGAGGAGATTCTGAATCGCACGCCCGCGCCGCTCGCGACCGTGCCCGGTCGTCCGATGCCGATCGCGCTCGTGCGGATCATCGAGCGCTGTCTCGAGAAAGATCCCGAAGCGCGCTACCAGCGAGCAGCCGACGTCGCCGGCGCGCTGAGAGCGCTCGCAGACAGCAGCCTTCCGAGGCGGGAAGAACCCCGGCCCGAGCCGCCCCCACCTGCGCCGGTCCAGCCCGCGTGGTGGCGGACGCCGGCGTGGTTGGTCGCTGCCGGCGCAGTGGTCGTCGCGGTGGCGGCGGTTGCGTGGGCGCTGTGGGTCACGTACCGGCGCTGACGTGCGGTCGGCGCGGCGTCAATAGGCTTTCGCGAACCAGGCTTTGACCTGCGATGCGCCGTTGCACTTGACGCACTGCCCCGCCACGCGCGGCGATCCCAGCGGGATGTTGCGCAGCGTCGCCTGGGTTTCGGCCTTGATCTGGGCCTCGCAGTCCGCGCTGCCGCACCAGCTCGCGATGACGAAGCCTGGCCGGCCGTCCATCGCGCGCTTGAACTCGTCCCAGCTCGACACTTCCGTCGTGTGTTCCTCGCGGAACGCTTTGGCTCTCGCGAGCAGATTGACCTGAATCTCTTCGAGCAGCGCGGGCACACGCGTGGCCAGGTCCGCCATCGGGATGGCGGCTTTCTCGCGCGTGTCGCGGCGCGCAGAGAACACCTGCGCCTTCTCGATGTCCTTGGGACCGATCTCGAGGCGCAGCGGCACACCGCGAAGCTCCCACTCGGCAAACTTCCAGCCGGGCGAGTTCTCCTCGTCGGCGTCGAGCTTGACGCGCACGCCCGCCGCGCGGAGATCGTTCGCGATCGCCTCGGCCTTGGGCAGCACGGTCTGCTTCCAGTCGCCGCGAGGAATCGGCACGATCACGACCTGGTGCGGCGCGATGTGCGGCGGCAGCACGAGGCCGCTGTCGTCGCCGTGCGTCATGATCACGCCGCCGATCAGCCGCGTCGACACGCCCCACGACGTCGTCCACGCGTGCTGGAGCGCCTTGTCGCGCCCCTGGAACTGGATCTCGAACGCCTTGGCGAAGTTCTGCCCGAGGTTGTGCGACGTGCCGGCCTGCAGCGCGCGCCCGTCGCCCATCAGCGCTTCGATCGAGTAGGTGCGCGACGCGCCGGCGAACTTCTCGCTGTCGCTCTTGAGGCCGTCGACGACGGGCATCGCCAGGTCGGTCTCGGCGAAGTCCTTGTACAGCCCAAGGATCTTCAGCGTCTCTTCCTCGGCCTCGTCGCCGGTCTCGTGCGCCGTGTGCCCTTCCTGCCAGAGGAACTCGGTCGTGCGCAGGAACGGCCGCGTCACTTTCTCCCAGCGGACGACGTTCGCCCACTGGTTGATGAGCATCGGCAAATCGCGCCACGACTTGATCCACTTCGAGTACATCGTGCCGATCAGCACTTCGGACGTCGGCCGGACGATGAGCCGCTCTTCGAGGTCCTCGTCGCCGCCTTTCGTCACCCACGCGACCTGCGGCGCGAAGCCCTCGACGTGCTCCTTCTCCTTCATCAGGAGGCTCTCGGGAATAAAGAGCGGGAAGTACGCGTTGACGTGGCCGGTGGCCTTGAAGCGCGCGTCGAGCAGCCGCTGGATGTGCTCCCAGATCGCGTAGCCGTACGGACGGATGACCATGCAGCCCTTGACGGGCGAGTAGTCGGCCAGCTCGGCGCGGCGGACCACGTCGAGATACCAGCGCGAGAAGTCTTCCGAGCGCGGCGTGATCTCGGTGACGAACGACTCTTTCTTATCCTTGTCAGCCAACGGCGTCCTCAACAGTCAGGTGGAACGTCCAGTTTATCCCGACAGGCCTGTTATCCTAGCTCCGCATGCCTCCCATCCGGATCGACGTCGACGGCACGCGCGCGCCGTACCAGGTGCTGATCGGACGCGGACTCGTAGCCGAGCTCAGCGGCCTGCTCGGCGACCCGAAGGCCGCAACGGCGACGATCGTGGTCAGTTGTCCACCGGTCTGGCGGCGCCACGGCGCCAAACTGCGCGCGATCGTCGGGCGAGGCAAGCCCATGCTCATCCCCGACGGCGAGCGCGCCAAGACGCTGGCGACGGTCGAGAAGATTTACGACGCGATGATCCGCCGGCGCCTCGATCGCTCCGCCACGCTCGTCGCGTTTGGCGGCGGCGTGGTCGGCGACGTCGCGGGATTCGCGGCGGCGACTTACCTGCGAGGCATCCGGCTCGTGCAGGTGCCGACCACGCTCCTCTCGCAGGTGGACAGCGCGATCGGTGGCAAGGTCGGCGTCAACCTACCCGAGGGCAAGAACCTGGTCGGATCGTTCCACGCGCCGTCGATCGTGGTCTGCGATCCCGACATCCTGCGTACGCTCCCCCGCCGCGAGTTTCGCGCGGGTTTGTACGAGGTGGTGAAGTACGGCGTCATCGCGTCGCGCTCGCTCTTCGAGCGCGTGTCGGCCAACCTGCCCGCGATCTTCGATCAGGACGCCGCGGTGATGTCGGATCTGATCGCCGAGTGCTGCCGGATCAAGGCCCGCGTCGTCGAGCTCGACGAGCGCGAAGCCGGCCCGCGCCGGGTGCTGAACTTCGGCCACACCGTCGGCCACGCGCTCGAGGCCGTCACCAGATACCGGCGATTCCTCCACGGCGAAGCGATTGGTTACGGGATGCTGGCCGCCGCGCGAGTGTCCGCTGCGCGCGGTCTCGTCACGCCAGAGGAAGAGGCGCGCCTGCAGGACCTCATCAAGCGCATGGGCGCCCTGCCGCCGGTGAAGGACCTGTCAATTCGCCCGGCGCTCGAGGCGATCACGCACGACAAGAAGGTCGCGAGTGGGCGCCTGCACTTCGTGCTCGCGCGAGGCCTGGGCGCCACGGCCATTGTTTCGGACGTGACGCCCAAAGAGCTCGCCCAGGCGATGACCAGCCTGGGCATGAAGCCGTAGTCAGCCGCTCCCAACTTCGAACTTCTAACTTCTTACCGCACCCAGCCCGCCGGCACGCCCGCGCGGCGCGCGTCTTCCTGGACCTGGTCGCACGCCTTCTGGTCCGCCGCGATCTGCTTCTGCATGCGATCGAGCTGGTCCAGCGCCTTGCGGCGGTCCTCGCCGATCTTCGCGCGCTGCGCAGGATCATCGCGGCTGGTGAAATCCGCGGTGAGCGAGCTGATGCGCGTCTGGATCGCCGCCGCGAGGTTCTGGTCGTCGTCGAGCTTCTGCCTGGCGGCCGCGTAACGATTGCGCCAGAACTTCTCGTCGCCCTTGCCGTCGTCGGCTGAGTCCTTGGCGGCTGGTGCCGCCGGGGGCGCGCTCGACACGGCAGGGGCCGGCGCGGGCGGCGGCGTGACCTGCTGGCCGTCCACGCGCGCCTGCATGCTGGCAGGCACGCCGTCCTCGTTCGTCGTGAAGGCGGAGGACACCGGCGTCGTCGCGACGACCGGCGCGGCGCCCGGGGTGTCCGCATCAGGGATGCGGGCAATCGCGGAGGGCGGCAGATTGAGATTGGTCAGCTGCCGGGTGGGCTTCGGTACGAGTTGCCGGCGCAGCGCCTCGCGCTGAGCCGCGTCAGCGAACGACGTGGGCGTCGCGTTCAGCCACGTAATCAGGGCCACAACCACTACAGGTGCTTGCCACAGCGAATTCATCGAACCTCCCGCCAGGAGATGACACGAAGGCCGGGCTGTCCCGCGGGTGCCCCGGCCCTGGTCACGGTTACGTCGAGCGCGCGCGTCCGCCCGCCCGATCCCACTGCCTCGCCGCGAATTATCAACACGTCGTTCGAGTCCGCGGCGGGATTGCCGTCTGTTTCCGACACATCGTCCGCGACCCAGACGACCAGGTACGCGGGACTTTCAATTGAGCTGTTGCCGGCGATGTCCGCCAGCCGGCCGCTGGCTACGAGCCGCCATTGCGGCGAGTCCGGTCCGCCGAAGCGTGCGTCCGTCGCCGCCTGAAGGCGCGCGGAAAGCGCGCGAAGGTCGAGCGTGCCGCCAGTCGGCAGCACCGGCGTCATCGACCGGTCCAGAAACGTTGTCGTCCGGGCGCCGGTGAGCAGATCGTTCCACTGCGTCGCCAGGCGGACGTCCTGCATCGCGCGCTCGACGCCGGCCTCGGCCGCGTACGTCAGCTCGCGCTCGATCCGGAAACTCGACGCGATGGCGGTCTCGGTGTTGGCCGTGACCGTCAGCGCCGCGCCGACCGCCGAGACGAGCACCGACGATAGGAGCACCGCCACGAGGGCCGATCCCCTGTCGTCGCCATGGAGGCGTCTCACGCGAGTAAAGGTGCGGCTCATCGTCTGAGATTCATGTTGCGCGGCGCCACGTCGAACGACAGCCGCAGATCCGGCAGCGCGCGCCACGCGTCGGTCGCAAGGCCCGGATGCGCAAACTCCGCGCCCTGTCCACGGAACGTCGACTGCGTCGCTTCGACGCGCACGTTCACGTGGATCGACCGCACCCGGAGGAGATCCGCGTCGAACCGCGCCCCGCCTGTCCCGCACCACGGTCCGTCCGCAAACATCGACAGCGGAAGCGGTACGAGCGCCTGGCCGTTGCTCGGCAACATCGTCAACGACGGATCCAGACGACCGGCGGCGTCGTAGAGACAGTTCGCCGTACCGAGAGCTGGCTGGGGAGCCGTCGGCGGATTGGGGTCGCCGAAGTAAGAGATCGTCACGCCGACAACCCCGTCCACGACGGGAGCGTCGGACTGATTGCCGTCGTACTGACGCAGCTGCCGCTGCGCCGCATCGAAGTAAAACGTGCGCGACACCGCTTCGGCGACCGCGTCACCGGGCTGATACTGGTGCGTGGCGGAAGCATCGTGCGCGACGAGCACGCCCGTGGATGCCTGGACCTGCTGCACGGTGAACGTGTTGGCGTGTCCGAGCTTGTCGAAGACGACGATGTCGTTGCCCGCGCCCACTCCGCACAGCGGCGTGGCAGGACAGCCCGGCGTCAGCGCGGTCGTGAGAAACGACGGCGACGACGCCGTGAAGACGCTGACCGTCGTCTGTGAAACCGTGTCAGGCACGTAGCGAATCGTGACCGCGTCAGCCCGAGCCGCCGTGAACGCGTCGGGCTGCACGAGCCCCATCCGGCGCGGGACGATCGGCGCGAAGGACTCCACGAGCGCGCCCGCAGACCACCCGGCGCCGGCGCGGCCCAACTCCTGAACCAGGACGTTCTCGGCGACGCGCGCGCGCTGCTGGAGATCGATGGCTTCGGGAAGCGCCGGCGACAGTTTGCCGGCAGGCGTCGCGAGCGACACCACGGCGCCGGTGACCGACACGGTCAACGCGGTCGCCACGACGACCTCCACGAGTGAGAAGCCTGCATCCCGTGTCATTCCTCGTTCTGCCTCGACGTTCGCGTCCTGACGGTTGCCACGAGCGCCTCGCCCGGCAGCCTCGGCCGTCTGGCCGGGCGCCGCGTGACCTGCGCGTCGCGCGCCACCGTCGTCACAAGCACTTGCAACGCCAGCGAGTCGGCGCTGCTCGCCGGAAGCGGCATCACGGCCCACCGGCGGATGAACGTCGCGCGCGGCGGTGGTGTGGCTCCGGTGCCTACCCACTGCCCGCCGGCGTCCAGAAAATCAACGAACCCCGGAACGTTCGTACTCAGCGTCCCCGAGGGCGACGGCGTCAACCCGAGTCCTCCGCCGACCGGCGGATCGCGCGTCAGATCCGTCGTCGTGTCGCTCGACGCCGGGCCTCCGCTGACGTCGTCGGCGTTCCACTCGAGCGCTCGCATCTGCTCGAGCTTCTGCGACGCGAGCACAATCGCCGTCGATTCCAACCGCGCGTCGCGAATCGCACACGCCGCGATGGTCACCATCCCGGCCGCGCCAATCACCGCCGGCACGACCACGATCATTGCGACCAGCACTTCGATCAGGCTGAAGCCCGCGTCGCGATTTCTTGCCTCTTGCTCAACCGTCATGCCGGCGATCTAGAGCAACCGGCGATCCAACTTCGCTCGCGAAATCCCTAAGAAATCACGACGGGCCTGGCAGAAACTGCGTACCCGCGCCCGCGCTCGATCGCAAAAATCGCGCGCCGCGCGTCTGAGGGTAGGCGCAAGGATTGTTCCAGTGAGGGGGTGGCCGGGATGGTGGAAATGGCCCGGCGATCAGCCGCTGGGGCGACGCGGGGCGAGCAGATTCGACGGCAGCTTACGGAACTGTAACGCGTGAAATGACTACTCCAGTTGTCATTTGGCCCGAAAAGGACCTCAGAGGTCCTTTCACGCGTACAACCCCAGATACCAGGTCAGCAGGCGCTCGCCGACGATAGACGCGACGTACGCCGCGATCGCCAGGAACGTGCCGAACGGCAGGCGCGTCTGCATCGAGCGGCCGCGGCCGAGCGAAAGCACGACGCCCAGAACGGCGCCGGTCAGGCTCGCGATGAACAGCACGACCCAGATTTGCCGCCATCCGAGAAACGCGCCGATCATCGCGAGCATCTTGACGTCGCCGAACCCCATGCCATCGAAGCCACGCAGCCGCCGCCACGACCAGCGGACGAGCTGCAGGATCGCCGCGCCGAGCGCGGCGCCAATCACGCTCGCGATGATCCCGGGCGGCGCGAACAGACTGAAGACCAGCCCGACGACAATGCCCGGCAGCGTGATCACATTCGGCAGCCGCTGCGTGTCGTAGTCGGTCCCGAACAGCACGATCAGCATCGCCGTGAACACGAGCCGCGAGGCGAGCAGGATCGGATCGTCCGGAAACGCGATCGCCTGCAGCACGAACGCGACCGCCGTCGTGATCTCCACGAGCGGATAGCGAATGCTGATCGGCGCGCGGCACGCCCGGCACTTCGCGCCGAGCGCGAGGTAGCTCAGCACCGGAATGTTGTCGTACCACTTGATCGGCGTGTTGCACTTCGGACAGTGCGACGGCGGCTTGACGATCGACTCGTCATTCGGCAGCCGCGCGATGCACACGTTCAGGAAGCTGCCAATCATCAGCCCGAACACGCCGACGATGAGGAGCAGCGGCAGCGTCACTTCTTCGGGAGCGTCTTCGGCAGCGGATTGAGCGCCGATTGAGGCGACAGCGACGCGACGTGCGTCGCCGGATCGTACGCGTACGGCATGCCGGTCGGATCGGGCGGCAGGCCGTTCGATCCGTAGGCGCGCATCAACTCCACGAGATCCGCGGGATACGCGTGCATATGCGCGTAGAACTCGGCGACGCGCCGGTTCAGCTCGTCGATCTGATCGAGCGCGTCGAGTTGCAGCAGCCCGCGTTCGGCGGCGGCGCGCACGTAGCGTTCCTCCGACCCGCGCAGCTCATTGAGCATCGTCCGCGCGCCCTTGCGATCGCCGCCCTCGAGGAGCGTGGTCGCCGCAAGCGGGCGAATCCATGCCGGCGAGCCCGGCATCGCCGCGGCTTTCTCGAACCACCGGGCGGCCGCCACCTTGTCGCCGGTGTACCAGTACTCGATGAACGCGATGTCGTGCGCGTACTGCCAGCGCGTCGGATTGTTCGCGAGGCCCTTCTCGAGCAGCGCGACGGCCTGGTCGCGCCGCGCGGGGCCGTTCGGCGGCTCGAGCGAGAGGAAGATCGCGCCGAATCGATACGCGATGTTGAAGTGCGGATCGAGCGTCGTCGTCAGGTCGAGCAGCGGCTGGAGCAGCGCGAAGCGCGTGGTCGTCTTGCGCTCGCTGCCGTAGTGCTGGATCGCGCGGATCCAGTAGACGTCGGAGGCGATCGCCTTGAATGAGAGCATCACGCGGCTCGCGACCTTGCCCGATCGCAGATACATCAGTTGCTCGGCCGTGCCCGGCAGCGTGTAGGCGACGTCGCGCGCGCGCAGCGTCAGCGCCGCCAGCGTCAAGCCAGAGACGACGATCGCGAGGGCGAGGACACCGCCGGCGCGCGAGCTCATTTGAATTCGCGCCTCGTGAACAACCCCACGGCGGCCGCGAGCGCAACGCCGATGTAGATCGCGGCGTACAACAGCGTCTGCAGCACGAACCCCGCGGGCACGTGAATGCCGTGCACGACCTGCAGCTTGACGTCGAACGCCGAGAACGCCGGCACGATCCAGCCGATCGCCGACACGATGTGCGCCATGAACGGCGCGTCCACGATGTTGCCGAAGTTGCGGAGGTCCTCGCTCTCGAGGCCCGCGACGAAGAACCCGAGCGTGAAGACGACCGACCACAACGCGCTCGACGAGAACGTCGAGAAGAACAGCGCGATCGCGGTGAGCAGCGCCATCTCGGCGAAGATCAGCAGCACCGAGATCAGCAGCCGCACATCCATCGCCGGCGTGTCCCAGGAATGTTGGATGTTGATCGGCGACGTCCAGTTCATCCACGCGAGCATCAGGTAGAGCGCGGCCGTCATCGCGGCGATGTTCACCGCGAGCGTCAGCACGAGGCCGCAGTACTTGCCCACGATGAATTCCCAGCGCGGCAGGGGCTTGGCGAGCAGGCTGTAGATGCTGCGCCGCTCGATCTCACGCGCGACCAGCCCGACGCCGATGAACACCGTCATCAGCACGCCCGCCAGCTCGATCGTCGCCAGGCCCAGGTCCTTGATGATCTTGACGTCCTGCCCTGCCGTGATTTGGCCGATGAGCACGGACGCGGCGACCAGCAGCAGCGCGAACGCGCCGATCGCGTAGAGGACGCGGTCGCGGACCGTCTCTTTGAAGACGTGCACGGCGACGACAGCGATGCGGCGCGCCGTCATTTGTGCGCGGTCCCCAAGGCTTTGAGAAACGCGTCTTCGAGCGTGGTGCCGAGCGGCGTCACGGAGACAAGGGTCGCGCCGGCGCCCGTCAGGTCCGAGACGATCTGCTCCGGCCGCACGTCCGATCCAATCTCGAGGCTGTAGCGGCCGTCGGCGATCGCGGTGGCGCGCTTGATGCGCGCGCCCAGGCGCGCGACCGTCCCCTCCGGAAGCGACGCCACGACGATCTCCCAGCCGCGATGGCTGTCGCCGGCACCGGCAGCAAGCTCGGCCACGGTGCCCGCGGCCACCAGCTTGCCCTTCGCGAGAATGCCGACGCGGCTGCACAACTGCTCGGCGTCCGAGAGAATATGCGAGCTGAAGAGCACCGTGCGGCCGTCGTCGCGCAGCCGGAAGATCAACTCGCGCACCTCGCGGCGGCCGATCGGATCCAGGCCGGACATCGGCTCGTCGAGCACAATGAATTCCGGATCGTTCACGAGGGCCTGCGCCAGGCCGACGCGCTGGATCATGCCCTTCGAATATTCACGGAGCAGCCGGCGCCGATCGGCGCCGAGGCCGACGGCATCGAGCACGCGCGCCACGCGCGCGCGGCGGTCCTCGCCCTGATAGCCGAACAGGCCGGCGAAGTACGCGATGAGCTCCTCGGCCGTGAGGTGGTCGTAAAACGTCGGGTTTTCAGGGAGGAAGCCGAGCCTGCTGTGCGCGGTGACGTCGCCCGGCGGCCGACCGAGCACCTCGGCCTGACCGGACGTCGGCTTCAGCAAACCAATCAGCAGCTTGAGCGTCGTGCTCTTGCCCGCGCCGTTCGGGCCGAGCAGGCCGAACACGCCGCCCGCCGGAATCTCGAACGACAACGCGTCCAGCGCGCGGTGCGGCCGCGGACGCCAAAACCCTGTGGAGAAATCTTTCGACAGCCTGTCAGTGCGGACTACTGTCGGCATCAGCGGCTATTTGCCCGTGGCCTTCGCGATCTCCAGCCTCAGCGCCAACTCGAAGTACTCCGGCGGCAGGATGCTGCCGCGCCCGTCCGCGGCTTTCACACCGTTGACGTAGAACGTGGGCGTGCTGCCCAGGCTCAGGGCGCCGCCGTCCGCAACGTCACGCCGGATGTCCGGCAGCTTCTTCGCGTATTCCGCCGCCCAGTTCGTGACGCCGAGCGTCTCGGTCGCGTGCTGCCGAATCGCATCGGCCGCCGCCGAGCCGCCCTGCATCCCGAGCTCGACCAGGTGCTGCTGATTGGTGAACAGCCACTCGATCATCTCGTCGGCCTTGTTGCGATCGCGCGCCATCCGGACCGACGCCGCTGCCGCGCACGAGCCCTGGTGGCCGCCCAGGGTCTGGGTCACGTTGAAGTTGCACTCGGAGTTCCAGGGCCAGTCCTTGATCACGTACTTCACGGCCCCGGGCGATTCCTTGGCGAGCTTGTCGAAGATCGGCTGGTAGAACATGTGCGCGCCCTTGCAGGCCGGGCACAACCAGTCGTTGAACTTCACGACGACGACCTTGGCGCCGTCCGCGGGAATGCCGAGATCGACGCGCGGCTGCTGCCACCACGCGTTCGTGAACTGCTGCTTGATGTCGGCCGACGCTGTCGCCGGCGCGGCCGCGGGCGTTTGCCCTTCGCGCGGGAAGAACGCGATCGCGGTGGCGGCGCCCGCGATGTAGAGAAACGCCACCGTCAGGAACAGCGGCTGGGCCATCGCGGCGCGCAGGTCGCTGAACAGCCGTCCCGGCAGCCGTGCCCAGCCGGTCGTCGTCTGGAGGCCGGCGGTCACGAAGATACCGATGACGCAGACGTACGTCCCGATGCAGAGGATACAGCCCGTCTTGAGCACGACCAGCGAGGCGTAGCCGAGATAGAGAATCACCGCGAGGCCAATCGTCGCGAGCGCGAAGATGTAGAGGCCGGTCGCGCTCGAGGCGTCCTTCCCCGCCGGCTTGGCGAAGCCCGCGAGCAGCGCGACGAGCGCAAACCAGATCATCCCGCCAATCGCCACCGGCACGCCCCACACCGAGCCGAACCGGCTCAGGTAGACCTGGCTGCAGCTGAAATGGGCGTTGATGTCGCAGGGACTGATGTACGTCGGGTCCGTCAGGACCCGGTAGTGCACCCACGCCGACGCGCTGGCAAAGGCCAGCCCGGCGAGGGCGAACGCAAGCACGATCCACCGGGCGCGGGGGGTCATAAACAACAGTATAGGGCAGAGAAAGGGGCCTCAAGGGCACTTGACGTCCAGGACCTCAAGTGCCTGTGAAGTCCAGGACCTCGAGAGCTCTTGAAGTCCCGGACCTCAGGTGCACTTGAAGTCCTGGACCTCAGGTGCATTCCTGTCCCGTACAAACTTCGAGGTCCCGGGCCGGGTTTCCCCGGACCGCGGGACCTCGAAGACGAGTCTTAGCGACGGCTCAGAGAGCCGGAACTACTGGATCGGCGTATCGCCGTTCGCCGTCGCGAAGGGCGACTGCGGAGCGTTGGCCGTGTTGTTCTGCCAGATCGTGTTGCCGGCGTTCACCGCGAACGAACGGGTGCCCGTCGTGCCAAACGTCTGCGGCATACCGGTGGCGTACCACGCGGTGATCGTGCCCGTGCCGTTGCAGTCATTCGGACCAGCCTGCGAACCGCCGTCCGCCGCGAGCAGGAAGTTGTACCCGCTCTTCATCGGGGGCTGGTTGTTCGGGTCGCCGAGGTCCTGGGAAATGAACGCTTCCGTCGTGTTCGGCGGGGGCGTCCCGAGGACCGCGTAGTTCGCCGCGTACCCGCCCTGTCCGCACGACGCGGAGTAGGCGACCTGCGACGAGGTCGTGACTTTCAACGACGCAATGGCCGACGTCTCGTTACCCGTCATACGGGCACGCAGAAGCCCCGGCACCGCAATCGCGGCGATGATGCTGATGATCGCGACCACGATCAAAAGCTCGATAAGGGTGAATCCCTGCTCAGCTTTGCCTCTCATGTCAGTTGTTCTCCTCAAAGTGACACTCACTCAAACCAAGCCACATCGCGGTCAAGCCGCCAGGGATGCCTGGACCACAATTCGGCACTGCCGCCGGGGTCTTACCAAGCAACGCGAATACCAACTTGGCCGACCCTCCTGTAATCCCTTCTAAACTATTGCAGCAGAAGTAGTTAACTCGTCATTCTGCCCTGCTCTCGGTGGGGGGCGTCCCAACCGGCCCGACAGGAACCGCCGCCGCGCCCCACACTTTTGACAGCCTCCCCCAGCGTTTGGTCGCTACTTTTGTCAGCAACCGCCCCACACGTTTTAGTGGTGGGTAGACAGCTGGTTGATCAGGTCGAACAGCGGCAGATACATCGAGATGACGATGCCGCCAACGATGACACCCAGGATGCAGATCATCAAGGGTTCCAGAATCGTCAACAACCCGGCAATCGCGACGTCGACTTCCTCTTCGTAGAAGTCGGCGATCTTCGCGAGCATGGTGTCCAGCGCGCCCGTGCTTTCGCCGGCGCCAATCATCTGGGCCACCATCGGGGGGAACACGCCGGTGGCGCGCAACGGCTGCGCGATCGTTTCGCCGCGCTCGATCTTGGACCGCACCTGGTTGATGGCGGACTCGATGATCGCGTTGCCTGACGTCTTGGCCGTGATGTCGAGGCCGTCGAGAATCGGCACGCCCGAGCTCATCAGCGTCGCGAGCGTCCGGCAGAACCGGGCGACCGCGATCTTCCGGAAGATCTTGCCGATGAGCGGCATCTTGAGCATCATCCGGTCCACGCGCGTGCGCCCCGCCTCGGTCTTGTAGTACCGGCGGAAGAGGTACGCGAAGACGAAGCCGCCCGCGATCGCGAATGGCATCAGGATGATCGTCTTCTTGCTCAGCCAGATGACGATGCGCGTCGGCAACGGCAGCTTGGCGCCCAGGCCTTCGAAGAGCGCCGTGAACGTCGGAATGACCTTCCACAGGATGATGACGACGACGATGGCCGCGATCGAGAGGACGGCGATCGGGTAGATCATCGCCGACTTGACCTGCGACTTGAGCTTGGCTTGCTTTTCGATGAACACGGCCAGGCGCTTGAGGATGACGTCGAGAATACCGCCCGCCTCACCGGCCGCGATCATGTGCGTGAAGAGCGCGTCGAACGCGTAGTCGCGCTTCTTCATCGAGTCGGCCAGCGTGCCGCCGGCTTCGACGTCGGCGCGCGTCCGGTCGATCGCCGCCGCGAGCCGCTTGTCCGGCTCCTCCTTGCCGAGGAGCTCGAGACACTGCACGAGCGGCAGACCGGCGTCGATCATGACCGAGAACTGGCGCGTGAACACGGCCAGGTTCCGATCGGGCACGCGGCGGTATCTCTCTTCCTTGGGCGCCGCCGCGGACACCTTGGTGACCGTGATCTGCTCCTTGCGGAGCGCGGCCGTCAGCGCGTCGCTGGACGCCGCCTCACGCTCGCCGCTGACGATCTGGCCGGCTCGCGTTTTTCCGACCCAGGCATACGCACTCATTTAAGAACCTCCTGCCGCTGCATCGGTGGGCGCGGACGGGCCCCCGCCAACGCGGCGCCTGCTTGCCCCGCGCCTCGTTCCAGAATCGTGATGAGCTCGTCGCGATTCGACGAGGTCGAAAACGCCGTGTCGCGCGTGACGACGCGCTTCTCGACCAGCCGCGCGAGCGCCTGGTTCATCGTCTGCATGCCGAACTTTTCCTGCCCGGTCTGCATCGTGCCGTAGATCTGGTGGATCTTGTCGTCGCGGATCAGGTTGCGGATGGCCGGGTTGGCGACGAGAATCTCGAGCGCCGCCACGCGGCCCGTCCCGCCGGACTTCGGCAGGAGCGCCTGACAGACGATCCCTTCGAGCACGAGCGAGAGCTGCGTGCGGATCTGCGCCTGCTGATGGGCCGGGAAGGCGTCGATGATACGCGTGATGGTCTGCGCCGCCGAGTTGGTGTGCAGCGTGGCCATCGTCAAGTGACCGGTTTCCGCGAGCTTCATCGCGGCTTCCATCGTCTCGAGGTCGCGCATTTCGCCGACGAGGACCACGTCCGGGTCCTCGCGGAGGGCGGCGCGCAGCGCCATCGTGAAGCTCTGCGTGTCGGCGTGCAGCTCGCGCTGGTTGACCAGCGCGGTCTTGTGCTGGTGCAGGTATTCGATCGGGTCCTCGATCGTGAGGATGTGTGCGTGCCGCGACAGGTTGATCCGGTCGATCATCGCGGCGAGCGTGGTCGACTTACCGGAGCCCGTAGGGCCGGTGACGAGCACCAGGCCGCGCGGCCGGTCGGCCAGCTCGGCAAGCACGGGCGGCAGACCGAGCTCGTCCAGCGCGCGAATGCGCTCGGGAATGAGACGGTAGACGGCGCCCACCGCGCCCTTCTGATTGAACACGTTGCAGCGGAAGCGGCCGACGCCGCGCAGACCGAAGGCGAGGTCGAGCTCCCACTGCTCCTCGAACTTCTTCTTCTGCGCGTCGGTGAGCACGCTGTAGGCCAGCGCTTTGGTCAGCTCGGGCGTCAGGTCGCCGTACTCGAGCCGCTTGAGCTCGCCGTCCACGCGCACCTGCGGCGGGCAGCCGATCGAGAGGTGCAAGTCCGACCCCCCGAGCTCCAGCGTCGCCTTGAGCAAGTCAGGCAGTGTCATCAGATCGTCTCCCGGACCACTTCTTCGATCGTGGTCATCCCTTCCGCTACCTTGCGCAACCCGGCCTGACGCAGGGGCACCATCCCCTCGGCCATCGCGCGCTTCTTCAGATCGAGCACCGAGGCGTTCGCGATGACCATCTCGCGAAGCGGCTCGTTCATTTCCATGACCTCGAACAGACCGACGCGGCCCTTGTAGCCGGTGCCGTTGCACCGCTCGCAGCCGCGCCCCTGCGCGCCCGTGATGTGCGCGGCGTTGGTCGGGCCGTCCCACCCGGCCTCGACGAGCTTGGCCATCGGCACCTGCGCGGGCTGCTTGCACTGCTCGCAGCACCGGCGCACGAGGCGCTGCGCCACGATGAGGTTCACCGAGTTGGCGACGAGAAAGGGCTCGATGCCCATGTTGACGAGACGATTGATGCTGCTCGGCGCGTCGTTCGTGTGGAGCGTCGAGAGCACGAGGTGGCCCGTGAGCGCGGCCTTGACGGCGATCGAGGCCGTCTCGCCGTCGCGGATTTCGCCGACGAGGATGATGTTGGGGTCCTGCCGCAGGAACGAGCGGAGGACCGCCGCGAAGTTGAGGCCGATGCTCTCGCGCACCAGCACCTGGTTGACGCCGAGCAGGTTGAATTCGACCGGGTCCTCGGCGGTCATGATGTTCACGCCCGGCGTGTTGAGCTGCGACAGCGCCGAGTAGAGCGTGTTCGTCTTACCGCTGCCGGTCGGGCCCGTGACGAGCACCATGCCCCACGGCTTCTTGATGTTGTAGTCGACGGCCTTGAGCGACTCGGGCGTGAAGCCGAGCTTCGTCATGTCGAGCTGGAGCTTGCCGGAGTCGAGAAGTCGCATGACGACCTTCTCGCCGAACAGCGTCGGCAGGCACGACACGCGGAAGTCGATCTCGCGGAGCTTGTTGCCGTCGTTGAAGCGCGCCTTGATGCGGCCGTCCTGCGGCAGGCGCTTCTCGGCGATGTCGAGGCGCGCCATGATCTTGATGCGCGAGATGATCGGATCGCGGTACTTCAACGCCGGCGCCATCACGGCCTGGAGCACGCCGTCGATGCGGAACCGGATCCGCATTTCCTTTTCGTACGGCTCGACGTGGATGTCGCTCGCGCCCTTCTGAATCGCCGAGAGCATCAGCGCGTTGACGAGCCGGATGATCGGCGCTTCCCCGCTCTGCTTCTCGAGTGACGCGGCGTCGATCTCCTCGGCGTCGGCGACCACCTCGACGAGGCTGTCGTCGCCGCTGCCGAAGTCCTCGAGCGCCTTCGTGACCAGGTCGGCGCCCTTGCTGTTGGTGCTGCCGCCTCCCGTCGTGCTGCTCGACCCGTTCATCGACTTCCCGAAGTACTTCGCGACCGCGTCGCGAATCGCCGTCTCGGACGCCACGACCGGCTCGACGTGCAATCCCGTGATGAACTTGACCTCGTCCATCGCGAAGATGTTCGTCGGGTCCGTCATCGCGAGCGTCAGCGTGGTGCCGTTGCGGCCGACGGGAATCAGGTTGTGCTTGGTGGCGGTCTCCCCGGGCACCAGGCGCACGATCGCCGGGTCCAGGTCGTACTCCGCCAGGTTGATCGAGGGCACGCCGTACTGGCGGCTCAAAATCGACGTGATGTCTTCGTCGCGGAGAATGCCGAGCTTGACCAGACTGGCGGCCAGCCGGCCGCCATTGGCCTTCTGATAGTTGAGCGCCTCCTGCAATTGCGCAGGTGTGACGCGCTTCTCACGAAGCAGTAGTTCCCCGAGACGAATGGCCATGTGTCGTCAGTCACACGGCCGAGTCTCCTGAGGCGGCTAGCCGGCTCGGAACCCAATCCCGAAGCCGTGGTCTTCGTCACGCTGGCCCCGGCTGTAGTAGCCCTCGAGCCAGAACCGCGATCGCAGCGACACGCTCACCCCGAGCGCGGTCACCGGCTGGGACTCGCCTTTCGTGTCCCACCGCACGCCGCCACGCACGGCGACGCGCGAACCCAGGCGGCCCTCGCCGCCTACAGCGATCATTCGACGAAGGCCGTCCCGGAGGTCGACCGTGTCCAGATCGACATCCATAGCAAGGGTCAGGCCAGCGGTGGGAAGGAAGGCAAGGCCTGCTCTCGTCAGCCTTTGCAGCTTGATTGACGTTCCTGCAGCGCTCGTAAACTGCGGTTCCAGCAAATTTCGCCCGGTCAGTCCGAGCCGTACCATTTTGAAATCGGCCATCAGCCCAATATCAAAATCGAAATGGTTCTGACCCGGTCCGTCGAGGTCCATGCCCTGATCCAGCGCATCCTCGACGGTTGGGCCGCCAGATGGGCCTGTTGCGAAGCTTCCGCGAAGATACTTGAGGGTAGAGCCCAGCACGACCCCCGGCGCGATGGTCTGGACGATCGTCCCCCCGAGCTGGAACGTCTCGACCTTCTCCGAGGTGACCACCCCGCCCGGGCCGGTCGCGAGCCAGGTCGACCGTAGCCGGCCGTAGGAGATGCCCAGGGGCCAGCTGGCGACGCTGGCGAAGGTCGAGTTCCTGAGGGTCGGTCCGGGGACCGGCGGGGCCTTCTGGTTACCGGTTTGAAATCGATTCCACTCAATTGTCGTCCCCAGGGGGGTCCCGTTGACCAGCCCGGCGGGGTTCCAATAGGCCGCGCTGGCGTCATCGGCGACCGCCACGAAGGCCCCCGCCATCCCCAGCGCGCGAATCCCGACCGACTCGAAGACGAACTGGGCCTGGGCGGGACCAGGGGTCAGGAGGGCGGCGAGAAGCACCCCGGCAGCTGGGAAGACGGCCCGTCGAAACATGAGGTGGAGCCTATCAGGAACGTCAGACGCGGCGGGAACCTTCCGGGCCTGATTCTTCGTAAATCTGTTCGCGGCGGTACAATGGCAGGATTGTCGTCCGACCGGCGACCCGCCCGAGGTGGCCAGCCATGACCGAATCGACCGTGCCCGTACCGCCTGATGAAGGTGTGCTTGCCAGAGCGATCGGCATCATCACCGCCCCGCGCCGCACGTTTGAAGGCATCGTACGAAACCCGCGGCCGGCAGCAATTCTCTTCCTGTGCGTCCTGGTGATTGCGCTGGCGACCAGCCTGCCGCAGTTCACCGAGCGGGGCCGGCAGGCCGCGCTCGACATGCAGGTGCAGCAGACGGAGAAGTTCACCGGTCAGCCGGTGAGCGACGAGCAGTACGCGCGCATGCAGGTGGGGATGAAATACGCCGCGTACATCTCGCCGATCGGGGTCTTCATCATCACGCCGATCATCGTGCTCGTCTTTGCCGGGATCTACTTCGTGATCTTCAACGCGATTCTCGGAGGCCAGGCGACGTTCAAGCAGGTCATGGGCATCGTCGCGCACTCGATGGTGATCTCGACGCTCGGCGCCGCGATCGGCGCGCCGATCATGTACATCAAGGGCACGATGTCGTCGATGGGGCCGTTCAACCTGGCGGCGCTCGTGCCGATGCTCGAGGAGAAGAGCTTCCTCGTCCAGTTTCTCGGCTTCATCGATCCGTTTCGCGTCTGGGGCACGATCGTGACGGCGATCGGCTTCGGCGTCTTGTACAAGCGCAACAGCACGAACATCGCGATTGCGCTGCTTCTCGTCTACGCGCTCATTGCGGGCGGCGTCGCTCTGTTCACCAGTGGCAGGTAAACCTGAATGTCTCGAAACAAGAAGATCCTGATCGGCCTTGTCGGTGTCGCGATTCTCGGCGCGATTGCCTATGCGAACATCGCGTTCACGCGCACGACCGGGATCACGGTCAACGCGGAGAAGATCGAGAAGCGCGATCTCGAGTCGATCGTCTCGGCCAGCGGCACGATCCAGCCCGTACGGCAGGTCAACGTCGGCGCCCCGGCGGCCGGCAACGTCGTCGAGCTGAACATCCGCGAGGGCGACTCGGTCAAGACCGGGCAGGTGCTGATGCAGATCGACCCGCGCAACCTGCAGATCCAGCTCGACAGCCAGACGCAGAGTCTGGCCGCCTCGCGCTCGCAGCTCGAGGAGAGCCGGAAGTCCATCGAGAGTGCGAAGGCCGCGCTCGCGCAGTCCGAGGCCTCGTTCAAACGCCAGGAGGGGCTGATGAAGAGCGGCCTCACCTCGAAGGAAGCCTACGAGCAGGCCGAGAGCGATCTGAAGATGCGCCGCGCAAGCGTCGATCAGGCCGAACAGTCGATCAAGACGCAGGAAACGCGCATCAAGCAGCAGGAATCGCTGCTGCAGAACGCGCAATACGACCTGAGCAAGATGCGTCTCGTCTCGCCGATCGACGGGATCGTGACCAAGCGCAACGTCGACATCGGCGAGATGGTGAGCGGCAACCAGTTCCAGACCGTGGCGCTCGTCACCATCGCGGATATGTCGGTGATCCGGGCGGAAATCGAAGTGGACGAAACGGACATCCCGAACGTCACGATCGGCCAGCCCGCGAAGGTCACGATTGACGCGCTGCCCGACAAGACGTTCCCCGGCAAGGTCACGGAGGTCGGCAACAGCCCGATCGCCGCGTCCGCGGGATCGACGACGCGCGCGACGAACTTCAAGGTGAAGATCACGATCGACGGCCAGGTCCCGAACGTGCGTCCGGGCTTCACGTGCACGTCGACCATTACGACCGCGACCAGGCAGAAGGTCACCAGCGTCCCGATTCAGGCGATGACGCTGCGCGAAGTCGTGCTTGACGAAGAGGGGCAGATCGTCCGCGAGGCGGCGCCAACCGGACGCGGCGGCAGTCCCGCGCCGCGGCGGCCGACGACGGGACCGGCGGAGCTGAAGGCGGGCCAGACGCGCAAAGAGGTCGAGGGCGTGTTCCTCGTGCGCGACGGCCACGCGGTCTTCGTGGCTGTCAAGACGGGCATTCCCGGCGAGAAGTACTTCGAGGTGCTCGACGGGCTGAAGGAAGGCGACCAGGTGATCACCGGGCCGTTCCAGCAGGTGCGCACAATGAAGGACGGCGACGCCGTCAAGGTCGAGGCCGCCCGCTCGACCGGCGGTCTCCCGGTCAAGTAGCCGGGCGGCGCCGGCGACGGCGCGCCCGCTGAACGTTCATGAACCAGTTCCTCGAATCCGCGGGGATCGCCTTGTCGGCCATCTGGTCGAACAAGCTGCGCTCTCTGCTCACCGTGCTCGGCAACATCGTCGCCGTGACGTCGATCATCGCGGTGGTGTCGCTCGTGCAGGGTTTGAACTCGAGCGTGAAGGACGCGATTCAGTCCGGTGTCGGCGTCGATACGTTCACGGTGATGCGCGTCGGCATCACGCGCACCGATGACGAGCAGATGCGCGCGCAGAGCAATCCACGCGTCTCGCTCGACGACGCCGCGGCGATCCGGCGCGGGAGCCCGTCGGTCTCGATCGTCATGGCGCAAGCCAACTCCTCGGCGCAGGTGAAATTCCGCAGCGACTCGCAGGACAGCGTGTCGATCCAGGGCGTGACCAAGGAGTACATCAGCCTGCCGACGACCAACGTCGAGGTGGGCCGCGTGCCGACGGCCACCGAGTTCGACACCGGGCGGCACGTCACGGTCCTCGGCTGGGATGTGGCCGACAAGCTTTTCGGCCCGCTCGACCCCATCGGAAAAGAGGTCACGATCAACGGCATCCGCTTCGAGGTGCTGGGCGTCGCACCGAAGAAGGGATCGATCTTCGGCAACTCACAGGACGAGTTTGCCGTGATTCCGCTCGACGCGTTCCAGCGGATGTTCGGCAGCCGGCAGTCGCTGCAGCTCACGGTGCGGCCGCGCGATCCGTCGCTCGTGCAGGCGGCCATGGACGAGACGACAGTGGCATTGCGCGTGTCGCGACGCCTTCGTCCCAAGCAGCCCGACAACTTCGGCGTGATCAACTCCGACACGCTGCTCAACATCTACAACACGGCGACGTCCGGTATCTTTGCCGTGCTGATCGGCGTCGTGAGCCTCTCGCTCGTCGTCGGCGGCATCGTCATCATGAACATCATGCTGATGGTCGTGAGCGAGCGAACGCGCGAGATCGGCCTGCGTAAATCGCTCGGCGCGCGGCGGCGCGACATCCTCTGGCAGATCCTCACCGAGTCGGTGACGCTCTCGACGTTCGGCGGCATGGTCGGCACGCTGCTCGGGTTCGGCGTGGCCTGGCTCATCAGCAAGGTCAGCCCGCTGCCGGCGATCGTGGAAGTGTGGTCGGTCGTCCTGGGCATCTCGATGACGGCGATCGTCGGCCTGTTCTTCGGCATGTACCCGGCGATGCAGGCGGCCAAGCTCGATCCGATCGAAGCCTTGAGGCGGGAGTAGCGGCATGCGCGGAGGCCTCTTTCGCGAAATCCTGGCCATGGCATGGGCCACTCTCCGCGGCAACAAGCTGCGGTCAGCGCTGACGGTGCTTGGCGTCGTCATCGGCATCACGTCGATTGTCGGCATGACGTCGCTCATTCGCGGCTTCGATCAGTCGTTCCGCGATCTGATCCGCGGCATCGGCCCCGACACGATCTTCGTCGCGAAGTTCTCGGGCGTCAGCCTGAGTTCGGGCGCCAAGCTGCAGGACCTACTGCGCCGCCCGAACGTCACGCCCGACGACGCGGACGCGATCGCGAAGCTGCCGTCGATCGAAATCGTCGACATCAATCTCGGCGGCGGCGGCTTCGGCGCGGCGCAACAGCGGATCTACTACCGCGATCAACACACGAAACCGATCATCGTCTTCGGTACGACCGAGAAGTTTCCGTACGTGAATCGTCTCGCCGTCGAAGAGGGCCGCTTCTTCACGACTGCGGAGGTCGAGCATCGTCACAACGTCGTCGTCCTCGGTCAGACGGCGTTCGCCGCGCTGTTTCCCACGGAAGATCCGATCGGCAAGGTCGTGCGGGTCGGCCTCAACGCGTACACCGTCGTCGGCGTGATGGCGAAACGGCCGAGCCCGGGTGGCTTCAGCCTCGGCCAGGACGACTTCGTCATCGTTCCGCACACCGCCTATCAGAAGCAGTTCGGCATCCGCGCGAACGACCTGGCGCGCGGCCAACTGAGAAGCGTGCAGGTGTCGGCCGTGCCGCGCGAGGGCATTTCGCGCGAGGTGGCGCTGAGCGAGATCGAAACCCTCATGCGCATCCGCCACGGCCTGCGTCTCGATCAGCCGAATGACTTCGACATGGTCACGCAGGACGCGATCCTGCAGATCTGGGATCAGATCAGCCAGGGCGCGTTTCTCGCGCTCATCGTGCTGTCGTCGATCGCGCTGATGGTCGGCGGCATCGGCGTCATGAGCATCATGACGATGAGCGTCACCGAGCGCACGCGCGAGATCGGCGTGCGCAAGGCGCTCGGCGCGCGGCGTGTCGAGATCCTCTGGCAGTTCCTCCTCGAGGCCGTGTTCCTCACGTCGGCCGGCGGCCTGCTCGGCATCGCCATTGGCGCCGGCATCGGCCTGCTGGTCCATGCGGTCTCGGGCTTCCCTGTTTCGCTGCCGTGGTGGTCGTTCGCGATCGGCATCGGCTTCTCGGCCTTTGTCGGCGTGTTCTTCGGCATGGTGCCCGCGATCCGGGCGTCGCGCCTGGATCCCATCGAGGCGCTGCGGTACGAATAGCGCCTCGATGGGATATTGGGCTATTGGGCTATTGGGTCATTGAGCTATTGGATCGTTTCAGCTTCACGCCCAGGTCCAGCAGAACGCCGGCGGCCAGCCGTGCCGACCCAATGACCCAATAGCCCAATGGCCCAATGGCCCGCGTAACTTTGGGGTATCCTTCGCCTTTCGGAGGGTACCTCTATGAAGGTGTTCGACGCGACCGGCATCCGGAATGTGGCGCTCGTGGGGCACAGCGGATCGGGGAAAACCCAGCTGACCTCGGCGCTCCTCTCCAGCGCCGGCGCGGTGAACCGATTCGGGAAAGTCGACGAAGGCACGACGGTCACCGACTACGACGACGAAGCGATCGCGCGCAAACACACCCTCTCCGCGTCGCTCGCCTACCTCGAGTGGAACAAGACGAAGATCAATCTCATCGACACGCCGGGGATGGGGAACTTCCTGTCCGAGGCGCTGGCGGCGCTGCGCGTCGCCGAGGCGGCGCTGGTCGTCGTCGACGCGGTGGGCGGCGTGCAGGTCTCGACCGAGAAAGCCTGGGAGGCGGCCGAAGAGCTCACGCTGCCCCGGCTCATCGCGGTCAACCGGCTCGATCGCGAGCGCGCGAGCCTCGACCGCACGCTGGACTCGATGCGCAGCGTGCTCGGGCGCGCGTGCATGCCGGTGCAGCTGCCGATTGGCGAGGAAAAAGACTTCAAGGGCATCGTCGACCTCGTGTCGATGAAGGCCTATACGTTCGCCGGCGACGAGTCCGGCAAGATGACCGAAGGCCCGGTGCCCGACGCGATGGCCGCGGCCGCAGGCAGCGCGCGCGACGCGCTCACCGAAATGGTGGCCGAAGCCGACGATGCGCTGATGGAGAAGTTCTTCGAGGCCGGCACGCTCACGCAGGACGAGCTGACCGCGGGCCTCGCGCGCGCGATCCGCGCGGCGAAGCTGTTCCCCGTCTTCTGTGCGTCGGGGCTCAAGAACATCGGCATGCAACCGTTGATGGACGCGCTCGTGACGTACGTCGCGCCGCCGTCCGAGCGGCCGTTCGCCGGCAAGAACGTCAGAGGTGAGGAGACGACGCGCGCGGCCAGGGACAGCGATCCGCTCGTGCTGTGGGTGTGGAAGACGATTGCCGATCCGTTCGCCGGACGCATCACCCTCTTCCGCGTCCTGTCGGGCTTCCTCAAGTCGGACGCGACCGTCCACAACGTCACGCGCGACCAGCCAGAGCGTTTCGGCCACGTCCTCGTGATGCAGGGCAAGACGCAGACGCACGTGCCGGAGCTGCACGCCGGCGACCTCGGCGCGGTCGCCAAGCTCAAGGACGTGCGCACCGGCGACACGCTCGGCGAGAAGACCGCGGGATTCACGGTGCCGCCGATGAAATATCCCGAGCCGGTGCTCGGCTACGCAATCGAGCCGAAGACCCGCGGCGACGAGGACAAGATCGGCACCGCGATGCAGCGGCTGCGCGAGGAGGATCCGTCGATCAGCTACGACCGCGACCCGCAGACGCACGAGCTGCTGCTGTCGGGCCAGGGCCAGCTGCACATCGAGGTGACGGTCGCGAAGCTGCGGCGCCGGTTCGGCGTCGAGGTCAACCTCAAGCCGCAGCGCATTCCGTACCGCGAGACGATCACCGCCAAAGTGGAGGCGCACGGCCGCCACAAGAAGCAGACGGGCGGCCACGGCCAGTTTGGCGACTGCAAGATCACGATGGAGCCGCTCGCGCGCGGCAAGGACTTCGAGTTCGTCAACGACATCTTCGGCGGCGCGATTCCCCGGCAATTCGTGCCCGCGGTCGAAAAGGGCATCCAGGAAGCGCGCGTGCGCGGCTTCATGACGACGTATCCGGTCGTCGACTTCCGCGTGACGGTCACCGACGGGTCGTACCACGACGTGGACTCGAGCGAAATGGCGTTCAAGCTGGCGGGACGGCTGGCGTTCCGCGACGCCATGTCGCGCGCCAAGCCGACGATCCTCGAGCCGATCATGAACGTCGAGGTGTACGCGCCGTCGGACTTCGCCGGCGACCTGATGGGCGACCTCAACAGCCGGCGGGGCCGCATCGCGGGCATGGACACGCGCGGCGTGGCGACGGTGATCAAGGCGACGGTGCCGATGGCCGAGATGCTGACCTACGAGCAGACGCTGACCTCGACGACCGGCGGCCGCGGTTCGTACCACATGGAGTTCTCGCACTACGACGAGGTGCCGGGCCACCTGCACGGCAAGATCATCGCGGCGTCGAAGGCCGAGCGCGGCGAGGTCAAGGAAGAGGACGAATAGCGCGGGTCCACGCTGGCAGGCGCCCGGCCGGTGCGCGCCCGTCTGCTGGGCTTTCGTGCCTTTGGCGGCTCTCTATATAGAGAATTCCTCTCCATGTGGAGAGAGCCCGGGAAGACAGGGCCCGGGCCAGGCGCTCCTCCCCGGCCACCCGGGGCGGTAACCCCGCTCGGCAACTGGGCCGATAAACAATTCGATTGCGCTTTCCTACGAGCCGATTGAGGATCGATTTCAGCATGCGATTCGTCAGCGCTGGCGCGCTGGCGGCGTGCCTGTGGGCGGTGGTGGTCGCCGCGCCACAGAACCCGCCACCGCCTCCCCCGCCACCGGTCCCGACGGTCACACCGACGGCGACCGTGACGCCGCTGCCGGCCGTCACGACGCCGACCGTGACGCCCACACCGGCCGCCACCCCGGACCCGACGCCGACCGTGAGCTTCGACGACTGGCTGACGGCCGTCCGGGCTGAGGCAGTGACCAGGGGCATCAAGGAAGCGACGCTCGACCTGGCCTTCACCGGGCTCACGCCCGACCCGGTCATCATCGCGCGCGACCGCACGCAGCCCGAGCTCACGCAAAGCCTCGACGACTACGTCACGGCGCGCCTCAATCCGAAGACGCTCGCCCGCGCCGCCGAGGTCGCCAGGACCGACAAGGACGTCATCGAGCGCGTGCGCGCGACCTACGGCATCCCGGGACCGATCATGGTCGCGATCTGGGGCCTCGAGTCGAACTTCGGCCAGTTCACCGGCGTGCGCCCGGTCATCACGGCGCTCGCAACGCTCGCCTACGACGGACGGCGCCCGGCGCTTTTCCGCTCGGAGCTGTTTCAGGCGCTCGCGATCGTCGACAAGGGCCTCGTCAACCTGCCGGAGTTCAACGGATCGTGGGCCGGTGCGATCGGCCAGCCGCAGTTCATGCCGTCGAGCTTCCTGAAGTACGCCGTCGACTTCGACGGCGACGGCAAGATCGACATCTGGACGTCGCCCGCCGACGTGCTCGGCTCGATGGCCAACTACCTCAAGACCGCGGGCTGGACCGAAGGCGCCCGCTGGGGACGCGAGGTCAAGATCTCGAAGACCGTGATGGCGAAGATCGAGAAGGCCGTGCCGATGCGATCGACCGGCTGCCGCGCGCGCCGCGAGATGACGCAGGCGCGGCCCGTCAGCGAGTGGCGCGACCTCGGCGTGCTCGAGATGGACGGCACGAAGCTGCCGGCGGCGTCGCTCTCCGCCTCGCTCGTGCGCGGGCAGAAGCGCAATTTCCTCGTCTACCAGAACTACCAGGCGATCATCGAGTACAACTGCTCGAACGCCTACGCCGTGAGCGTGGGCCTCATCGCCGACAAGATCGCGCGCGAGACGCCAGCGAAGTAGCCCGGCGCCTCCCCGGTCATCCTTTCTGCCATCTTCGTTCACTCGACCATTGCAGAATCTGCAACGCTCGAGACTCCAGAGCCGCGTTTCCCGCACGAAACGCGCTGGCGCGCCGCTTGCGAAGACTGCCGGAGAAGACGGCCGCCTGTTCGGGCGTAGACGACGCTACAATGACTTTGATGACAGCCGGCCCGGGATTCCACAGAGCTGATGAGCTGCTGGGACTGCCGCGCGGAACGTGGCGGTACGAGCTCGTCGCGGGAGCGCTGCGCCGGATGTCACCTTCCGGATATCGGCACGGCACGGTGGTGGCACGGCTGGCGAACCGCCTCGGCCCGTTCGTCGAGAAGCACGGCCTCGGCGAAACGTGCGGCGCAGAGACGGGCTTCCTGCTTCGACGGAACCCGGACACGGTCCGAGCGCCGGACGCCGCGTTCCTCAGCACCGCGACGCTGGAGGGGCTGACATCACCGGTCGCAGGTTTCTTCCCCGGCGCGCCTGACCTCGCGGTCGAAGTGAGCTCGCCGTCCGATCGCGAGGGCGACCTGGCCGACAAGATCACCGCGTGGCTGGACGCCGGCTGTCGCGCCGTCCTGCTCATCGACCCGGAGCGCGAGCGCGCTGCGGTGTATCGTCCGGGAAACCGCATGGCGCCGTTCCTCCGCGATGCTGTCGTGGAGCTCCCGGATGTTATGCCCGGCTGGGCGCTCGTGCTGGCCGAGATCTTTCGCTAGTTCCACTTCAAGCCCTTCAGCTGATCGAGATTGACGTTGCCGCCGCTGAGCACGGCGGCGACTTTCGATCCTGGCGGCGCCTTCACGAGGCCGTGCAGGAGCGCGGCCACGGGCGCGGCCGCCGCGCCCTCCGGCACCAGCTTCGCGTGGTGCATCGTCCAGACCACCGCCTCGAAGATCTGCTCATCGGGCAGCGCCACGACCTCGTCGACGTACTGCCGGACGACGTCGAACGTCTTCTCGCCGACCCGTTTCACGCGCAGGCCGTCGATGATCGTGTCGACGCGATCGAGCGTGACGAGCTTCCCTTCCTCGACGCTGCGCTTCATCGCGGGGCCACCCGACGACTCGACGCCGATGATCCGGATCTTCGGGTTGATGCTCTTGGCGGCCATCGCGATGCCGGAGATCAACCCGCCGCCGCCGATCGGCACGACGATGACGTCGACGTCCGGCCAGTCGCGGACGAGCTCGAGCCCGACCGTGCCCTGCCCCATCATCAGCTGCTCATCGTCGAAGGGGTGGATGTAGGTGTAGCCGCGCTCGGCGACGAGCTGCTTGGCGCGCTCGTTCGCCTCGTCCCAGATCGAGCCGTGCAGCACGACCTCGGCGCCGTAGGCCTTCGTCGCCTGGATTTTCGACGGCGTCGCGTTCGCGGCCATGCAGACGACCGCGTGGATGCCGTGAATCTTCGCGGCGAGCGCGACGCCCTGCGCGTGATTGCCGGCCGACGAGCAGATGACGCCGCGCTTCTTCTCGTCGTCCGACAGGAACGTGAACTTGTTCAGCGGCCCGCGGATCTTGTACGACCCGGTGCGCTGAAAGAGCTCGGCCTTGAGCCGGACCTCGAACCCCGTGGCCTCGCTCAGCATGCGCGAGGTGAGGAGCGGCGTGTGATACACGTGCGGCGTCATGCGCGCTCGCGCTTCTTCGAAGGCGCGCGTCGAGGGCAGGGTCATCAGAGCCATCGGCTCGGATGATAGCACTCGCGTGTCGTTCGGGCCGCTCGGCCGTTACTTCTGGAACGAGAAGCTGCCGGTCGTGCGGATGACGCCGAGATTCGTGTTCTTGTCGCCGCGGGCGAACACGTCCCACTGCTCCGCCGTCGTTCCGGCAATCGTCGAGCCGTTGACCGTGCCGGTGAACGTCCGCGAGGCCAGGTACACGTCGCGCGCGTTGCCGTTGCAGGTCAGCTGAATGAGGTTCGGCGTGCACGTCCCGCCGGTCATCGTCATCGAGTTCACGCCGGCGGTCCCGGTGTAGTTGCACACCTGGCCCGTGCGGCTCGACGTCGTCGACGTCGCGAGGTTGACGCCGGTCTGCGCCGTGACGATGGTCAGGGAATCCTGAACGTTGATGACCGGCTGGACTTCATTGAGGCACTCGGGGCCGCCGGTCACGGCCATGACGTTCTCGTTGCCGCTCCACGTCCCGGCGACGTTCGAGACGCCGGTGCTCGGAGAGTTCTTGTCGTTGCACGCCGCTACCGTCGCGGCAATTGCGCACACCACCAGCCATCGACGCATTGCGTCCTCCTTCGAAGCTCGTGGGGGAGAATGCCGCCGGCGGTCGCCGGCTCGCGGAGTGAATCAGTGCACAAGCGATGCCAGGAAGGAGCGGCATCGCGAACAACGCGCGGGCCCGTGGTTGGCCCGCGCGTTGCTCAAGATGGGCTAGGACCCGCCGGCCTTGCGCGGCGCCGTGCTCTTCTTCGGCGCGCCCTTGGCCTTCTTCTCGACCTTGCCGCCGCCGGGCGTCTCGTCCTTTTTGCCCCGGCCCAGCGCGCCGCGCAGCCGCTCGCCCATCGTCTTCTTCTTGGGCTTGTCAGGCGTCGCTTCGTCGGTCTTTTCCGAGGTCGCCGCGTTCGGATCGTACTCGCTGCCGATCAGCTCGATCTGCGCGACGTCGGCGTTGTCGCCGCGGCGGATGCCGAGGCGCAGGATGCGCGTGTAGCCGCCCGGCCGCTCGACGAAGCGCGGCGCGATCGTGTCGAACAGCTTCTCGACGACCTCGCGGTCCGCGATGTCGCGCGCGACGGCCCGCCGCGCGGTCACGCCGTTCGTGCTGCCTTCCGGCGCGTTCAGGCTCCGCTTGGCAATCGTGATGATCCGCTCGACGAACGGCCGCAGCTCCTTGGCGCGCGGCACGGTCGTCTCGAGCCGCTCGTACTGGATGAGCGCGGAGGCCTGGTTGCGGAGCATCGCGATGCGATGCTCCGTCACCCGGCCAAGTTTGCGATACGCAACTCTGTGACGCATAGATGTCCTACTGCACTTGTATTGGGCTATTGGGCCATCGGGCTATTGGGCCATTGGAAAACCCACGGGCCGGCGATCCCGCCAATAGCCCAATGACCCAATGACCCAATATCCCAATGGTTTCACTCGCTCGCCGTCGGCTGGTCGAGCCGCATGCCGAGGCTCAGCCCCATCGTCGCCAGGATGTCCTTGATCTCGTTCAGCGACTTGCGGCCGAAGTTCTTCGTCTTGAGCATCTCGCCCTCGGTCTTCTGCACGAGCTCGCGAATCGTCCGGATGTTCGCGTTCTTCAGGCAGTTGTACGACCGCACGGAGAGCTCGAGCTCCTCCACGCTCTTGTCGAGGTTCTCGTTGAGCGCCGAGCTCGGCGTGTCGCCGGCCGCGTCGAGCGGCTGGTCGCCGGCCTCATCCAGGCCCACGAAGATCGTGAAGTGGTCGCGGATGAGCTTGGCCGCGAGCGACACCGCGTCGCGCGGCGTCACGGCGCCGTTCGTCCAGACCTCGAGCGTCAGCTTGTCGTAGTCGGTCGTCTGGCCGATACGCGCGGCGTCCACGACATAGTTCACCTTCTTGACCGGCGAGTGCACGGAGTCGATGGGGATCCAGCCGATACCGAGGTCCTCGTCGAAGTTCCGATCCGCCGACACGTAGCCGCGGCCGCGCTTGATGCGCAGCTCCATCTCGAGCTTGCCGCCGTCGCTGACCGTGGCGATGTGGGCATCCGGCTCGAGGATCTCGAGGTCGGCGTCGGCCTGGATGTCGCGCGCGCGCACTTCACCGGCCTTCGTCGCCCGCAGCGTCAGCGTCTTCACCGAGTCGCTGTGCAGCTTGATCGGGATCTGCTTCAGATTGAGGATGATGTCGGTCGCATCCTCGACGACGCCCTGGATCGGCGAGAACTCGTGCAGCACGCCCTCGATCTTGACGGCCGTCACCGCGGCGCCTTCAATCGACGAGAGCAGCACGCGCCGCATCGCATTGCCGACGGTCGTGCCGAACCCCCGCTCGAACGGCTGGGCGTAGAACCGCCCGAACCGCTCGTTCAACGTCTCGCGCTCGAACTCCAACCGCTTCGGCCGCTGAAAACCCTTCCACAACATCGCGAACGTCCTTTCGTTCATCCACCGTCGCTTGCGCATTCGCGCAAGCTAAGGTGGACAGACCTGCTGAATACGTCCCCGGCCTCCCGCCGCAGGTCTGAGGGCTGCGGGCCGGGGACGGAACTTCTTACTTCGAATACAACTCGACGATGAGCTGCTCCTGCACGGGCAGGTTGATCTGCTCGCGCGTCGGCAGCTGTGAGACCCGGCCGGCCAGGCCCGCCGGCTCGAGCGTGAGCCATTCGGGAATGCCGCGGCCTTTGACTTCTTCGGCGGCGTGCTGAATCGTCGGGTTCTCCCCGCTCGACGCGCGCACCGCGACGACGTCGCCCATCCGCACCGAGTACGACGGGATGTCGACCTTCTTGCCGTTGACCGTGAAGTGGCCGTGGCGCACGAGCTGGCGCGCCTGCGGCCGCGACGTCGCGAAGCCGAGCCGGTAGACGACGTTGTCCAGCCGGCGCTCCAGCATCTGGAGCAGCAGCTCGCCCGTGATGCCCTTCGTGCGATCCGCGGCCTCGAAGTAGCGACGGAACTGGTTCTCGAGCACGCCGTAGGTGCGCTTGACCTTCTGCTTCTCGCGCAGCTGCACGCCGTAGCCGACCATCTTCGCCTTGCGGGCGCGGCCGTGCTGCCCTGGCGGCACGTTGCGCTTCTCAATCGCGCACTTGTCCGTGTAGCACCGCTCGCCCTTGAGGAAGAGCTTCATGCCCTCGCGCCGGCACAGCCGGCAAACTGGTCCGATATACCTTGCCATTACACTCGTCTCCGCTTTGGTGGCCGACACCCGTTATGTGGAATTGGCGTGACGTCGCGGATCGACTTCACGTCGATGCCGACCGTCTGGAGCGCGCGGATCGCCGACTCACGGCCGGCGCCCGGGCCCTTCACGCGCACTTCCACGGACCGCAGCCCGTAGGTCTTCGCGGCGTTGCCCGCGGCCATCGCGGCCTGCGTCGCCGCGAACGGCGTGCCCTTGCGCGATCCCTTGAAGCCGATGCCGCCGGCGCTCGACCAGGCGATGACGTTGCCGTCCGTGTCCGTGATCGTCACGGTCGTGTTGTTGAACGACGCGTGGATGTGCGCGAAGCCGTGATGGACGACCCGCTTCTCGCCGCGCTTCTTGAACGTCTTCTTCTTTTTCGTCGAGGCTTTCCCGGGCTCAGCGCCCGGAACGGCCGCGGCGTCCGCCTGCGGTTTTTCCTTCGCCATTAGACTTCCACCTTCTTCTTGGCAATCGTG
>DATEGZ010000185.1:0-11547 GCA_035279905.1 Vicinamibacterales bacterium | reverse complement strand
TACGGCTCCCGCGGCGGCGGCGGGGGCGGCCGCGGCGGCTACGGCGGCGGAGCCGGTGGCGGGCAGCCCCTGAGCAACGAGCAGATGCTCGAAGCGCGCGCGATCATGCGCGAGATGATGGACGCCCCGGACGTGCTCAACGTGGTCGCGTCAACGGAGGCCGTTTCGTTCACGACGGACGAAGGCATCGTGCGCAAGTTCGCGATCGACGGCAAGAAAGAGAACGTCGATTTCGGCACCGCGAAAGTTGACGTGACGACGAAGTGGGACAACAACAAGCTCAGCCAGGACCTCGAGCTGGGCTCGCTCAAGATGACGCGCACGTTTCAAGTCACCGACGAGGGGCACCAGCTCATCGTCACCGTGTCGACGGGCGGAGGACGGCGCGGAGGTCAGGGCGCCGGGCCGGGTGGCGGACAGGGCGGCGGGCAAGCGCCCGCGGCCGCGCCGATGAAGGCGATCTACGACAAAGCGGGGCAATAGCCATTGGGCTACTGGGTCATTGGGCTATTGAAGAGCGGCGGTCACGAGCTCACGCGCGCGGCTGAGCAGCGCGTCGATCTGTGACGCGTCTTTGCCGCCGGCTTCGGCGAAGTCCGGTCGGCCGCCGCCGCCACCGCCGACGATTGGCGCGAGCTCTTTGACGAGCTGACCGGCTTTGACTTTGTCGGTGAGATCTTTCGTGACCGACACGAGCAGGTGGACCTTGCCGTCGTTCTCGGCGGCCAGCACGACCACGCCGCGGCCGACACGATCGCGCAGGGAGTCGGACAGCCCGCGCAGCGCGCCCTTCTCGAGACCCGTCACGCGGCGCGTGATGAGCTTCGCGTCGCCGATGGGCAGCGAGTCGTCATCGCCGCCCTTCGACGAGCCGCCGCCGAGCGCGACCTTCATCTTGAGCTGCTCGTTCTCGCGGCTGAGCCGCTTCGCCTCGGCCTGCAGGCGCGCGACCGCGTCCGCCGCCTGATCGGCGGTCGTGCCGAGCGCCGAGAGCGTGCGCCCCAACACCGCGTGATCGTCCTGGATGTGCGCGACCGCGCCGGCGCCGGTGAGCGCCTCGATCCGTCGCACGCCCGCCGCGACGCCGGACTCCTCGGTGATCACGAACGGCCCGATATCGCCGGTGGCGCGCACGTGCGTGCCGCCGCACAGCTCGGTGCTGAACCCAGCGATCGACACCACGCGCACCTTGTCGCCGTACTTCTCGCCGAACAGGGCCATCGCGCCGCCCTTGATCGCGTCTTCGGTGCGCTCTTCGCGCGTCTCGACGGTCGTGTTGCGGTAGATCTGCTCGTTGACGACCCGCTCGATCTCCCGGCGCTCGTCGTCGGTGAGTGCCTGCCCATGCGTGAAGTCGAAGCGCAGCCGATCGGGTGCGACGAGCGAACCCGCCTGCCGTACGTGCGTGCCGAGCCGCTGGCGCAGTGCCGCGTGGAGCAGGTGGGTGGCGGTGTGATTGCGGCGTGTGGCGTCGCGGCGTCCTTCATCGACGTGTGCCGTCACGATGTCACCCGCCTTGATGGTCCCGGCGGTCACCTTGACGATGTGCCCGCGCATCATGTCCGGGCCGCCGCGTTTCAGCGCGACGACCTCGGCGCGCAGTCCGCTCGGACTCGACAGCGTGCCCGTGTCGGAGACCTGTCCGCCTGATTCCAGGTAGAACGGCGTGGGCTTGAGCCAGACCAGAAACTGGTTCGGAGACTCGGGCAAAGGCTCGACAGCCTCGACGTGCGAGGCGTTTTCGATCACGTGCTCATATCCCGTAAACGTGTCTCGACCCTTCCGCTCGATCACCACGGTGGGCGCGTTGCCCGAAGCGACGGATCCGAACTTGCTGCCGGCGCGCGCCCGCTCGCGCTGGCCCTCCATCGCTCGCTCGAACGCCTCGCGATCGACGCGCAGCCCGCGCTGCTCGGCAAGATCCTCGGCGAAGTCGAGCGGCACGCCGAGTGAGTCGTACAGGCGGAAGACCTCTTCGCCCGACACGCTCTTCGATCCGGACGCTTCCGCCTTGGCGAGCAGGTCCTCGAGCTTCGGCAGGCCATTGATGAGGACCGCGTCGAACCGATCCTCTTCCGATTTCACCGTGCGCACGACCTGATCGCGCATGCTCTTGAGCTCGGGATACGCGCCGCCCATCTCCTGGACGACGACGTCGACGAGCGCGTGGAGGAACGGATCGGTGACGCCGAGCTTCTTGCCGTGACGCATCGCGCGCCGCATGATCTTGCGCAGCACGTACCCGCGCCATTCGTTCGACGGCAGCACGCCGTCAGCGATGAGGAACGTCATCGCGCGCAGGTGATCCGCGATCACGCGCATCGACACGTCCGGATGATCGGCGACGTCGGTCGTCGCCGAATAGCGGCGGCCGGCGCGCGCGCCAATCGCGTCGAGGATCGGCGTGAACAGGTCCGTGTCGTAGTTCGACGACTTGCCCTGAATCACCGACGTCACGCGCTCGAGGCCCATGCCCGTGTCGATCGACGGCGCGGGCAGCGGCGCCAGCGTGCCGCGCTCGTCGCGGTTGAACTCCATGAAGACGTTGTTCCAGACCTCGATGTAGCGCTCGCACGAGCACTCGAGGCCGCGGCACACCGGCTCGGCGCAGGGCACCTCGTTGCCGCGGAAATACATGATCTCCGAGCAGCGCCCGCACGGGCCGGTCTCGCCCATCTGCCAGAAGTTGTCCGACGCGCCGAGCTCGGTGATCCTCGACGGCGGCACGAGCGTCATCCAGATCTTGAACGCCTCGTCATCGCGCGCGATGCCGCCCTCGCCCTTGAAGATGGTCGGGAAGAGCCGATCGCCCGACAGGCCCCACGTCTTCGTCAAGAGCTCCCAGGCAAACGGAATCGCGTCCTTCTTGAAGTAGTCGCCGAACGAGAAGTTGCCGAGCATCTCGAAGAACGTGTGATGCCGGAGCGACGGGCCCACGTTCTCGAGGTCGTTGTGCTTGCCGCTGACGCGCATGCACTTCTGCGACGTCGTCGCGCGCGCGTAGTCGCGCTGTTCCTTGCCGAGGAACACGTCTTTGAACTGGTTCATCCCCGCGTTGGTGAACAGCAGCGTCGGATCGTCGCCCGGTACGAGCGACGACGACGCGACGATGCGATGGCCGCGCTTGGCGAAGTAGTCGAGAAAGCTCTGGCGGACTTCTCGGGAAGTCATAAACAAGCAATTGTACTGGGATCAGGCATCAGGCAAGAAAAGCGAGGCCCTACTCGTCCTCTTCCTGCCCGCGAGTCCTAAGCGCCTTGCTGATCGCGTCCGCGGGGAAGCCGCGCCGGAGCAGGTGTTGGAAGAGGCGGCGGCGCTCGGCGAGCGAGAGGCGCGCCGGGAGGCGTTTGCGGGCGAGGATGCGCGCGATCTGGGTGTGATCGTCCTCGGCCGGCAGGGTCCCGACGGCCTCGTGCGCCAGGGCCGGCGCGATGCCGCGCTGCACGAGCTCGCGCTCGATGCGCAGCCGGCCGCGGCCCTTGATGTCGCGCGCCGTGCGCACGTGTGCCAGCGCGACGCGGCGATCGTCGAGTGTGCGATCGGCGGTCAGGCGCGCGACGCAGTCGTCGGCGTCCTGGTCCGAAAAACCTTTGTCGAGGAGACGGTCACGGAGCTCGGCGGCCGTGTAGTCGCGCCGCATGAGCAGGCGCAACGCCGTGGTCCAGCCGCTTCCAGCCGGGGGCGCGGGCGGATTGCCGGCGGCTCGGCGCCGCGGGCGCATCGCTACGATCCGTAGCGCTGAATGTCGGCGGTCGACGACCCGGACATCGCGGCGGCGGTGCCGGTCGTGATCCCGCGCAGACGCATCTTGAACTCTTCGACGTTGGTCACCCAGCGCAAGGCTTCCTCCATCGTGACGAGCCCCTGCTCGTACAGACGAAGAATAGCCTGATCGAACGTCTGCATGCCGTACTGCGAGCCGCCGGCCGCGATGGCGTCCGCCATGAGGGACGTCTTGTCGGGCTCGGCGATGCAGTCGCGAATGTACGCCGTGGCGATGAGCACCTCGGCGGCCAGCGCGCGGCCTTGTCCGTCAGCGCGGGGGAGCAGGCGCTGAGAGACCGCGGCCTTGAGGACGCGGGCGAGCTGCTGGCGAATCTGGCCTTGCTGGTGCGGCGGAAACGCGCCGACGATACGGTTGACGGTTTCCGGCGCGTCGAGGGTGTGGAGCGTCGAGAAGACGAGGTGTCCGGTCTCGGCGGCCGTGAGCGCCGTTTCAATCGTTTCGGGATCGCGCATTTCGCCGATGAGGATGACGTCGGGGTCCTGCCGCAGCGCGCTGCGCAAGCCGGACGGGTACGACGGCGTGTCGAAGCCGATTTCGCGCTGCGTGACGACCGCCTTCGCGTCCTTGTGCACGAACTCGATCGGGTCCTCGATCGTGAGGATGTGCTCGGGCCGCGTGCGATTGATGAGATCGACGAGCGCGGCGAGCGTCGTGCTCTTGCCGCTGCCCGTGACGCCCGTGACGAGCACGAGTCCGCGCGTTTCGGTCGACAGATCGATGACCGACTGCGGCAGCCCGAGGCTCTCGAGCGTGGGAATCTTGTCCGGGATGAGACGCATCGACACCGCGATCGTGCCGCGCTGCCGGAACACGCTGGCGCGGCAGCGGCCGACGCCGGGCGCCTGCCACGCGACGTCGACTTCGAGGTATTTGACCAGTCGTTCCTGGTGCGCGGGCGGCAGGAGCCGCAGCGCGATCGCCTCGAGGTCGGCGGCGCTCACGGCCGCGACCGAGGCCCAGCGCTGCAACGAGCCGTTGATGCGCACGAGCGGCGCGTGGCCGGCGCGGAGGTGAATATCCGATGCCGCAGCGGCCGCCGCCGTGCGGACCATCTGATCAAAGGTCATGGCAGGATTTCAGTATTGCAAAGGCCTTGCCGTCCGGACCGGAGGCCGGAAGGCGTGTCAAAACCGTTAGTACGGGCCGGAACGCGCGGGTTCCGGCCTCAAATTTGAGGGTCGCCGACGGGAGCCGCCGGCGCCTGGGCTAATGGGTCCGGGTGGCGGCGGCCGGGATGGGCCGGGCGGCCGGGATGTCCACCGGGAGGAGCCACCCGTGCCGGTCGGGCACGGCGCCGCCGACGTAGTCGAAGAACGCGCGCTGGAGCCGGGCCGTGATGGGCCCGCGCGCGCCGTTGCCAATCTTGACCTTGTCCACCGATCGAATCGGCGTGATCTCGACCGCGGTGCCGGCAAAGAACACTTCGTCGGCGACGTACAGCATCTCGCGCGGCAGATCCGCTTCCTTCACCGTGAGGCCCAGGTCGTGCGCGAGTGTCATGATCGAATCGCGCGTGATGCCGGGCAGCACGGAGGCGGAGTACGGCGGCGTGTAGAGCACCTCGTCACGCACGAGGAACAGGTTCTGGCCGCTGCCTTCGCTGATGTGTCCTTCCGTGTCGAGCGCGATGCCTTCGCTGTAGCCGTCGATGACGGCTTCCATCTTGATCAGGCTGGAATTGGCGTAGTTGGCGACGGACTTCGCCATCGCGGGGAACGTGTTGGGCGCGCTGCGCGTCCACGAGCTCACGCGCACGTCCACGCCGCGCTCCTGCGCGTCCGGTCCGAGATACGCGTCCCACTCCCACACGAGAATCGCGGCGTCCACCGGGCACGGCAGCGGATTCACGCCGAGCGTGTGGTAGCCGCGATAGAGGATCGGCCGGATGTAGCAGGCGGCCAAGCCGTTGGCGCGCACGGTGTCGACGACGGCCTGGGTGAAGGCGTCGGGATCCAGCCCGTAGTCCATGCGGTAGATGCGCGCCGAGTCGTACAGGCGGCGGACGTGCGCGTCGAGGCGGAAGAACGCCGATCCGTTCGGCGTCTTGTAACAGCGCGCGCCCTCGAAGACCGCCGATCCGTAGTGGATGACGTGGGTCGCGACGTGAATCTTGGCGTCGGCCCAATCGACGATCTGGCCATTCATCCACACCTTGAGGGTGTTGCTGAAGGCGGACCCTGCCATGGGAGGTCTCCTACGAAAAACTGCCGTGCCTGTCGGCGATCCTACCAGTACGACTCATTGCGTTTCACCACAAAAGGGGCAGCGCGATCCACGCGCGGGCAGCGGCTTGCGGCAGTTCCAACAGAATCGTCCGCCGGGGAATTCGCGCGTGCGGACGCGGCCGGTCGCCGGACGTCGCACCGGCGTCGCGCGCGGGCGCGGTTCGGCCGGTGTGGCGAGCGGGTCGATCGCCCCGGGGCGTTTCACCAGCGAGCGTCGCGCCTGGAGCAGGTCGTTCAGGAAATCCTCGGCGCGCTGATAGCGCCCCGAGACGTCGCCCTTGAGCGCGCGCAGCACGATCTCGTCGATCACCGGCGGAATCTGCGGGTTTTTCTGCCGTGGCGGCACGACGAGCTCCCCGCGCCGCAGCCGATCCAGATCCGACGGCGCCGGCGTGTCGTACGGCAGGACGCCCGTCAGCATCTGGTACATCGACACGCCCAGCGAGTACAGATCCGACGAGAAGACCGCTCGTCCCTCGAACTGTTCGGGCGCCATATACGGCGGGCTGCCGATCACCGTCGTCCCGTGCGCCGCCAGCTCCAGAAACCGCGACGTGCCGAAGTCGCCGACTTTGAGCAGGCCTTTGTCGGTGACGAACACGTTGGCCGGCCGGAGATCGCGATGGATGACGCCCTGTTTGTGCGCGTGCTCGACGGCGTTGAGAATCTGCGCGGTGTAGTCGAGCGCCAGCGTGAGCTCCAGCGCCCCGCGGTTGGCGATGATCGTCTCGAGCGTCTCGCCCGGCACGTACTCCATCACGATGAAAAAGACGTTGTCCTGTTTCTCCGCGGTGATGACCGTGACGATGTTCGGATGGTTGAGCGAGGCGAGCAGCCGCGGCTCGCGCAGCAACTCGCCGAAATCGAGGCCCTGCCGGTGCGGGACTTTAATGGCGACGCGCTTGTCGATCCACGTGTCCTCCGCGAGGAACACCGTGCCGAACCCGCCGCTGCCGAGCGGTTCGATGATGCGGTACTTGCCGAGCGTCTGCCCGCGAAACACCATTCGTGGGCAAGTATAGCGTTATGGTTCCGCCCTTCGGCGAAGCTCAGGGCGCCCCGAGCGAAGTCGAGGGGCGGGGTTCTACAATCACGTGGTGCCCCGATCCCGTTTCTACGTCCCCGACGCGCAGATCGGCGACGAGTCCATCGTCTTGAGCGCTGACGAAGCCCATCACCTCACGCACGTGCTCCGGCTGAACGCCGGCGACGAAGTGGGTGTGTTCGACGGGCGTGGGCACGAATGGCGCGCGCGCGTCGGGACGCTCCGCAAGAAGCAGGTGACCCTCGATCTCGTCGAGAGCGTGCCCGCTGTCGCCGAAGCGCCCGTGCGCGTCACACTCGGTATGGCGCTCGTCAAGGGCGATCAGATGGACGCCGTGATTCGCGACGCGACGGCGCTCGGCGTGACCACCATCGCGCCGCTGGTTTCAGCGCACGTCACGGTGCCTGCGCGAGCCTGGAAGGGCGACGCGGCACGAGAACGCTGGCATCGGGTCGCCGTGGCGGCCGCGAAGCAATCGGGCCGCGCCGTGGTGCCCGAGATCGCGCCCGTCGCGCCGTTCGAGGCCGCGATCACCGGGGTGAACGACGCGATGCCCATTCTGATGTGCGTCGAGCCCGCGCGCGCGGCGAAGCTGACTCAGACAGAGGAAACAAAGCGGCCGGCATCCGCGCTGCTGCTCGTCGGACCGGAGGGCGGATGGTCGGAGGGCGAAGTGGCGCTCGCGGCCAGCCGCGGCGCCCGGATGATCGCGCTCGGGCCGCGCACGTTGCGCGCCGAGCTGGCGCCCGTGGTGGCGCTCAGCGCGTTGTGGACGCGCTGGGATTGGTGAACGCCAGCGCCACCCATTCATCGGCCTGTTCGCGCCAGGACCGCTCCATCTTCATCGTCTCGAACGCCCGCTCCACGTTCGGCGCTTCGTCGGCGAGACAGCCGCTCACGATGAGCGATCCGCCCGGCGCGACGAGATCGGCCAGCACGCTCGCGTAGCGCTCCAGCACCGCGCCCGTCAGGTTGGCCAGGACGAGATCGAACGGCCTCGACGCGGAGAGGCTGGCGCCGTCGAGGCCGAGGTCGGCCAGTCGCGGCTGGACGACCGCGTCGGCCCGATTGAGACCGATGTTTTCCGTGGCCGACTGCAGCGCGTCGGGATCCGAGTCGATCGCCACGACATCAGTCGCGCCGAGCGCCGCCGCCGCAATCGCGAGCACGCCCGAGCCGGTGCCCACGTCGACGACGCGCGCGCCCATGAGCGATTGCCGTTGCATCAGATTCAGGCACAGCCGCGTGGTCGCGTGGTGCCCGGTGCCGAATCCCATCGACGGTTGAATGATCACGACGAGCAGCGGCGCGCCGGACCGACCGCGGCGCGCACGCGCCTCGGCCTCGCGCCACGGCGGGGTCACGATGAGGCCGCCAACTTCCACCGGTTCGAGTGCCGCCTGGCTTCGCTCCGCCCAGTGTTCGTCAGGGACGTCGACCGGCGTGCAGACGACGCCGGCGTGGTAGGCGCTTGCGCGGAGGCCCGCGCGCTCGCGATCGCCGCTGGAGAGAAAAAAGATGCGGACGCCGCCGTCGCGTGTTTCGACCGCGATCGGACGCTCGTCGTCAATCGTCGCCAGTAACCGGTCCACCGCGTCGTCGTCCGGTGGCGTGCTCCAGGAGACGTCGAGGGCGGGGAAGAACCGGCTCACCCGAAGAGGTCTTTGACTTTGTCGAAGAACGGTTTCTCGCCGCGGGCCTCGCTGGCCTTGCGCGGCTCGAGCTTCTCGACGGGCATCGACTTGCGCAGCTCTTCGACCAGCTTCTTCTGATCCTTGGTCAGCTTCTTCGGCACGTCGATGTTGAGCCGCACGTAGAACGCGCCCTTGCTGCGTCCCGCGACGCTCGGCATGCCTTTGCCGCGGAAACCCACGAGCGTGCCGCCCGGTGTGCCGGCCGAGACCTCGACGTCGAGCGGGCCCGCGGGCCCGTCGACCTTGAAGGATCCGCCCAGCGCCATGATGTGGAACGGCACGGGGACATCCACGTAGAGATCGTCGCCCTCACGGTGAAACAGGTCGTGGGCGCGCACGTGGATGACCACGTAGAGGTCGCCGGTCGGGCCGCCCCCGGAGCCGTGCTCGCCTTCACCGTGCAGGCGCAGGCGCTGTCCGTCCGCGATGCCGGCCGGAATCCGCACGGTCACGCGGCGATCCCTGGTGACGCGGCCGGTGCCGCGGCACGTCGTGCACGGCGTCTTGACGATCTGCCCGGCGCCGCCGCACTGGCCGCACGTCCGCGCGACGACGAGGAAGCCCTGCTGGTAGCGCAGCTGGCCCGTGCCACGGCACTGCGGGCACGTCTCGCGTGAGGTGCCGGGCGCCGCGCCCGATCCTTTGCACGTCTCGCACGACTCGTCGCGCGGGATCTGAATCGTGGTCTCGGTGCCGCTGTACGACTCCTCGAACGAGATCTCGAGATCGAAACGCAGATCCGCGCCGCGCGCGGGACCGCCGCGGCGTCCGCCGCCGAATCCGCCGCCAAAGCCGAAGAAGTCGCCGAGGATGTCGGAGAAGTCCGAGAAGATGTCGGGGTTGAATCCGGGGCCGCCTGGCCCGCCAGCCGCGCCGGCGACGCCTGCGTGGCCGAAGCGATCGTACCGCGCGCGCTTGTCGGAGTCGCCGAGCACGGCGTACGCCTCAGCGGCTTCCTTGAATTTTTCTTCCGCCGCGTGATCGCCCGGATTCCGGTCGGGATGATGCTTCAGCGCCAGCTTGCGGTAGGCGCTCTTGATGTCCTGTTCGCTCGCGTTGCGGGCGACGCCGAGGATTTCGTAGTAGTCGCGCTGGCTCACGCCCGAGCCACCTTGACCTGGGCGGGACGGAGCAGACGCTGACCGAGGCGGTACCCTCGACGCACCTCAGCGGTGATTTCGCCATCCGGACGGCCGTTGGCGGGGTCGGCCGCGATCGCTTCGTGCCACGTCGGATCGAACGGCAATCCGAGCACTTCGAGCGGCTCGACGCCGCGCCGGCGGAGCGTATCGAGCAGCTGCCGGTGGATCAGCTCGATCCCGCGTCGCGTGCCCGGCTCCCAGCCCGGCACCGCGAGCGCGCGCTCGAAGTCGTCAATCACGGGCAGGACGTCGCGAATCAAATCGATCGCCGCGGCCTCGCTCAACTCGCGCCGCTCGCGGTCGGTCCGCTTGCGGTAGTTGTCGAACTCCGCGCTGGCGCGCAGCAGGCGATCGCGCAGGTCGTCGCGCTCGCGCCGCAGCGCCGCCAGCTCGTCTTCGAGGGCCGCCGCGGTCGCGTCGCCCAGGTCGCGTGTGAAATCTTCACTCATCACTCGTTCTCGACTTTCCCGTTTTAGATTACAGGGTCTTGGAGAGCTGCGACAGCGTCTGCGACACGCTCTCGACAACTGAAATCGCGCGCTGATACCGCATACGCGTCGGGCCGATGACGCCGATCGTCCCGGCTTGCGAGCCGTCGTTGAACGTCGACGCGACCAGGCTGAACGCGTGCAGCTCCGGCGACGTGTGCTCCGACCCGATGACGATGGTGAGTCCGCCCGTGTCCAGGCAGCGGCTCAGGAGCTCGATGAGCTGGTGCTTTTCCTCGATCATCCGCAGCAGCGCGCGCAGCATCTCCATCGTGCGATCGCGATCGGTCGATTCGCCGAGCAGCTCGTCGATGAGATACGACGCGCCCTGGACGTGCAGCGTTTCCTCGGGCACGAGGTCGTCGAGCCCGGCGCGCGCCAGCCGCAGCGCACGCGACATCAGCGCGTCGTAGAGCATCCGCTCCTGCCGCATCTGCTCGACGATGGCGTTGCGCGCCTCGTGGAGCGTCAGGCCCACGAACTCGCGGTTGATGTAGTTGGCCGCCGCGGCGAGGAGATCCGGCTCGGGCTGCTCCTCGGTGTCGATCACGCGATGCGTCACGACGCCGCCCGTCGCGACGACGATCACGAGGACGCGATGGCCGTCGAGCGGCGCGAAGTCGATGTGGCGGAGCTTGGCCGACGGCGCCGCCGGGGCGAGCGCGAAGCCGATGTGATGCGAGGCCCGCGACAGCTCCTGCGACGCGTTCTCGAGCAGGTGGTCCACCGTGCCGTGGCGCCGGAGCCGCGCTTCGATGTCGGGGAGCGGGCGCGACCGCTTGCGCGATTCGAGCAGCCAGTCGACGTACAGGCGATACCCGGAATCGGTCGGCACGCGTCCGGCCGACGTATGCGGCTGGTGGACGAGGCCGTGTTCTTCGAGCCGCGCGAGGATGTTGCGCACGGTCGCCGACGACACGCCGAGCGCGCTGTGTTCGGCAAGCCACGACGACGACACGGGCTCGCCCTGCTCGATGTACTCCGAGACCAGGCGGCCCAGAATCCGCCGCTGCCGTTCCGTCAGATCTGTGCTCATTGCAACAAACAGGCGCTAGCAGTCATACGACGAGAGTGCTAACGATCGTCAGTATACCAGCAGCCGGCGAGATGACGCCGGGAGTAGTTTTACGCGTTACGTAAAACTACTCCCGGCGTCATCTCTCACC
>DATEGZ010000184.1:0-3612 GCA_035279905.1 Vicinamibacterales bacterium | reverse complement strand
ATGCGCTACATGACGGTTCATGAGCACTGCGATCTCGCGATCGGGCAACGTGTGCTCGCCGCGTTCAAAGAGCCGGACGCGGCGCCGGCGGTGACGGGTGATTAAGCTCGCGCCGGCGTCGACTCACGTGAAACGTCACTTGTCACGCCGCGAACTAGTGACGATCGCGATGTGTCTCGAGAGCCTGGCTCAGTCGCCGAAGCAGGAGACGTACGAGGACGTCATGCTTGGAGAGCTCGATCGGGACGAGTGGCTCAGCGACGACGAATTGCTCGCGCTCGCGCTAGAACTGCGGCGCGCGCGGAAGGTAAAGGTATGCCGGACCAAACGGCACGAGTCGTGAGGCGCCGCGCCGACGCGCTATGGCCGATGTTCGATGCTGACTTCAAGGCCGTGTGGGCTGAGGTTGAATTCATGGACGGCGCCCGCGGTTGGTTTCGCGTCGGCGATCTTTACCAGCTCGAGAACATCCGGCGCATCCTCGCAACGGCTGTGAAGCTGTGAAGGCTGACCAGATCGCCGTCGACGTCACGCTCGAGAGTCAACCGGCGTCGGCGCTGCCGGTGTCCTGCGAAGTGCTCGCGCGGACCTATGTCGGCGATCTCGACTACACCCTCGTGCGAGAGACGCGCAACCGCGATCTCTTCCTGGTCGCGCGCGGCGTCAGTTGGCGCATCGACGTGCCCGCGCTCCTGGCATCCTTCGCGGAGCAGCTCCGCGCGTGGGACCGCCAGCGCGACCTGATGCTCGGGGTCCGTGACGGGAAGGCGCCGCGTCGGTTGCGCGCCGTCGGCCGGAAGAAGACGGCGTGATGCGGCTCGAGCACGTGAGCGCGGCGTACCTCCTCGGGCTCCCGACGCTGCCGGGGATCGACTATCGCGAGGCGGAGCTGCTCCACGATTTCCTGCATGGGTACCGCGACGCCTTCGCCACGTACTCCGTCAACGTGCCGGTCGGTCCAGGCGACGTCGAGGCCGCGTCACTCGGCGCCGCGGTCGATCGGATGTGGGCGGCGATCACGCGGCGACGGATCGACCTGGTCATCGAAGGCACGCGGACCGCGGTCATCGTCGAGGCGAAGGTACATGCGCGCATGCGCGCGGCGACGCAGGTCCTCAGGTACGCGGACCTGTACGCGCGCGAGCATCCGTCGCTAGCGCTGGTCCGCCCGCTGATCGTCTGCCGCTCGCACGTGCCGGGGATCGATCGCGTGCTGGAGCCGTATCTCGGCGGCGTGGTCGTCGTGCCGCCGCTGCCCGCTCGAGAGGACGTCGCGTCGTGACGTACGAGTTCCCGACGCCGCCGGGCGAGTGTCGCTGGTGCGGCGCGCGTGAAGAACACGCGACGCGCCGTTCGTGGGACTGGGTCGATAGTGAGCGCACTCTCTGTTCAGGCTGCACGCCGCTCGAGCGCGCGCTCCGTACGCTGCCTGGTCGACGCCAGCTCGCCGCGTTTTGTCTGCTGCATAAGTTCGCCCTTCCGTACGAAAGGACACCGCTGCCATGGAACAGACGCAAGCCGCTCCGAAAAGCATCCTCGTCGACGACGCGCTCGCGAACGCGATCATCGAAGACCTCGACCGCCTCGAGGCGGGGCTCGACAAAATCCGCCGGGCGGTCCTCAAGTTCATGAACGCGCCGGCGCCGACCGCTGTGAACGAAAAGCCCGCTGACACGGGCGGCGCTCGCGTGTGGGATACGAGCGACGAGGCGCTCCTGAACTACGACGCGGAGCAACTCGTCGCGCTGCGCGCCGATCACCGCGCCGACCACCACGCGCCCGACGGCTGTCCGGTGTGCGCGATCCTCGAGCGGCGCCTGGGGTCGCTGTAGCCGTGACCAGCGTTGGCCGCTGTGACGTGCTGGCGTGTGCGGCGCTCCGCGCGCCAGGCTCCAAGATGTGCGCCGTGCATCGCGACAGTCGGCACGTGACGAGCGTGCCCGACGGCGCGCGCTGCTTGAAGTGCAACAAGCCCGTCAGGGTCGGTCAGTGGGTGACGGCTGATTCGGTGCCCGGCGCGTACAAGCATCTCGTCTGCCGGCCGGTCGGCAAGGAGTAAGCCATCTGGCGTCTATCGCATCGATTCGATCCGGTCGGCGCCGCGCTGGCAGATCGGCACTACAACAGACGCCGCGTTGGGAGCCCGCAATTTGTGCCGCCCGGTCGCTGTATTTGCCTGGTGACCGATTGCGGTCGATCGGTGTGGGTTACGTCGTGGCCGATCGCTACGTTTGTCCGTCATGCCTGGGCGGGCGCCTGGGTGAATACCTTGTTTCGGAACGAAGGCGCCGGTCTGTCGTCGAGTCTGATCCGCTCGGCGGTCGCGATCACGCGTGCGCGATGGGAAGCGCCGCCGCTCGGAATCGTATCGTTTGTGGACGCGAGCAAGGTACGCAGAAAGCGAGATCCGGGCCGTTGCTACATTCGCGCAGGATTTCGACTCGTCGGCGAGACAAAAGGCGGACTGCTGGCCTTCCAAATGACGCCGGCGGAAATGCCCGACGCCGACTGCTCACTTGAAGGAGAAACGCGACGACGACTGGTATGAGGCGCGCCATTGCTGAGTGTGTCGTCTTCGGGCTTCGGCCGCTCGGATGGCTCGTGAACAGAGCCGGGCTCGCGTGTCACGCCCTCGAGTGGTTGCTCTTTCGTCTCTGCTGGTTGGTCGCGAAGTGGGGCGGCGAGAGTCCCGATGAGCTCGACGGCCCGCCGCCGACGCTCGCCTGGTGGTTGCATGGAGAGTGACGGCGTGCAGTTGGGCAAAGTGTTAGGGTCGGACGCATGGAGAAAGCTGACGCGCTCGCCGGGCCGCGATCTCACGCGCGCGGAACTGGCGTCCGTCCTACCGTCGCGTGGTCCTCGGGGCAGCGAGGTTAACAGGATCCGCGGAATCATAACCAGGCGACTGAACCAGCTCGGGTTCACATTCAAGGGGGAGCGGATTTGAGACGCCCACTTTTTCGAGAGTGACCGTCGGCGTCGGCGACGGCGAGGGTGCTAGCTCACTGTGCATGTTTGAACTGAGCTCGATCTGAATGCGATCGCACGAGAAAAACTGTCAAATGTCATGATCGAAATTGCGCAGCTCCTGATTGGAGGATTCTGGATGGCGACGATGTCGGTCCTGTCCTGGCTCGTCGGGCTCCTGATGGGTGTCGGCCTGGGGAAGTTGGCGGCCAGGGTGCGCGGCCCGCGGACCGACGTCGAGGATCTCCTCCGCCGGGACCGGGTGAAGGCTGAGGCGACCGCCCAACGGGGGTCTGCGCTCGCTGCGAACGCGGCCGCCAAAGCGGGAAGGGCAGAGTAGCGGCCCCCCTCGAGATCGTCGCGTATGGGGCATCCCTGGGACTCCTTTTGGCTTGGTTGGGCGCTTGGTGCCGCGTGTGAGTGGATCTGGCGCTGGTACCGGGATCGTCTGACGAACCCACACGTCGAGGCGCTCGAGGCGGAGCTCCAGAGGCTGCAGGCCGAGGACGTCGAATGGGCCAAGCGGATGCACGAGGAGCCGCCCGCATGCTGAAGACCTTCTGTGACCGCTGCCAGCGCCCGGGAGGGTCGTACGAGCGGTTTCAAGACGTTCAGGATGACTCCCGCGCGCTCCTTGTCCGCGTG
>DATEGZ010000183.1:0-8319 GCA_035279905.1 Vicinamibacterales bacterium | reverse complement strand
CGCATGGGCGGCAGCCCGTTTCAGCTGCGCCCCGGCTTGATCGCCGCGATGCTCGATTTCTACGACGAGCTGCGCCGACGCGAGCGCACAGTCCGCCGCTTCGCGCGATCGTTGCTGCATCAGCTGCGCGTCGAGCGCGGCACCGATCGCGGCAGCGAAGGACTCATTCATCAAACGTGCTTTCTCGCGTTCGCCTACCTGGGCTACGAGCGCGGCGTCATGGCGAGCGGGGGATGGGATGAGCACGTGCTCTGGCGGCGCCTGGTCGCGGCGCAGCCACCGCTGCCGTTCGATCACGTCATCGTGGCGGTCGCGGATCACCCCGCGGATCCGCGCGGCCTGTGGCCCGCTGACTTCAACCTGATCGGCCGCCTCACCGGAGTCACGCGCCTCGACGTCGTCGTGACCGACGAGACGCACGACGCGGGCTTCCGCGATCGCGTCGAGCACGAGTTGCCCGGCATCGAGGAAGAGTCGTCTACGGAGGAGCGAGCCGAGCCGCCGGCGCTCATCCGGCCCGCGGGCGGCGAAACGACGGTTTTCGTCAGCCGCGATCGCGAAGAGGAGCTGCGCGACGTCGCTCGCGAGATTCGACAACGGCTGAGCGACGATCGCGCGGCGCGGCCGAGTGATCTCGCGGTCGTGTTCCACCGTCCGCTGCCGTATCTCTACCTCGCGCACCAGGTGCTCGCCGACGCGCGCGTGCCGTATCAGACGTTCGACGCGTTGCCGCTCGGCGCCGAGCCGTTTGCGGCGGTACTCGATCTCGTGCTCGCGTTCGCGCGCACCGGGGGCACGCGTGAGGCGGCGGTCGCGCTCCTGCGATCGCACCTCTTGCAGTTTGACGTCGAGGAGGTCGCCGTCGGCCAGCGTGATGCCGCCGCGCTCGACGGCGTGCTCGCCGAACGCCGGGCGACCGGCGAGGCGTCCACGTATCCGGCCGAGGTGACGGCCTTCTTCGGCACCCACGACCGCCGCGATCGATTCGAGCGCGAACGCGCGGCGCGCGCGGCCGCCGGTGCGGCCATCGCACGCGATCGCCTGCAGCCGTTCCGCGCGGCCGATCGTGCCTCTTCGCAGGTCGGCGCCGTTTCCGGATTCCTGCGCGAGTTCCATCGCGATCACGCGGCCGACGACGCCTGGCAGGATCGCCATCTGCGCGCCCGCGCCGCCGTGCTCGGCGTGCTCGACGGCCTCGCGGAGGCGTTTCGACGTCATGACGACGCCGCGCGCATGCCCGACGAGCTGGTGGCCGCGATCCATCACGCGCTCGAAGGCCGCACATTCACGCCGCGGCGTGGCCGGACCGGTGTGCACCTCGTTGACGCCGTGGCCGCGCGCTTCGCCGAGCCGGATCACGCGTACCTCGTCGGCCTGGTCGACACCGATTGGCCCGAGCGTCCGCGCCGCAGCATCTTCTACGCGAGCGGTCTGCTCAAAGCGCTCGGTTGGCCGCAGGAGGTGGATCAGATGCGCGCGCAACAGGCCGCCTTCCGCGATTTGCTGCGGCTGCCGGCCCGCACGGTCGAGCTCCACGCCTTCGAGCTCGAAGGCGACGGCATCGTCGGCCTGTCGCCGATGGTGGACGCGGCGCGCGATCTGGCGGCCCGCGAGCGCGCCGCCGAAGCCGCGGGCGCGCTGTTTGCCGACGAGATGCTGACGTCCGGGGAAGTGAATGCGGAGGCGCTCGACCCGGCCACGGCGTCGTGGCTGTCGTTGCGATCCGCCAGGCCGCCGCTCACCGAGCCGGCCTACAGCGGGTTTGTCGACGCGCGGCCGGCGCAGTCGTACCGCGTCAGCCGCGTTGACCGCTACGTCGATTGCCCGTTCAAGTACTTCTCGGAAAGCGTGCTCGATCTCCCCGAGGAACGCGAGGAAGTGTCGGGCCTCACGCCGCTCGAGCGGGGATCGCTCGTGCACTCGCTCTTCGAGCGCTTCTACCAGGCCTGGCACCGGGAGGGCCGCGGCACCATCACGACCGCCCGGATGGGTGACGCGCTCCAGATGTTCCGCGCCATCGCGGACGCCTCGCTCGCCGAGCTGCCCGAGGCCGATCGCGCGCTCGAAGAGATTCGGCTGTTCGGCTCGATCGTCAGCCGCGGCATGGCCGAGCGCGTGTTCGAGCTCGAGGCCGACGACGGCGGCACGATCGTCGATCGCCTCGTCGAGCTGCCTCTGCGGGGGAAATTCCGGTTTTCACGCCTCGCCGGCCTCGTCCAGAAGGACATCGAGATCCGCGGCAAGACCGACCGCCTCGACGTCTTCGACGACGGCACGATTCGCGTGATCGACTACAAGCTCGGCAAGCTGCCGGATCTGAAGACGTCGGTGCAGATCGCGGTCTACGCGCACTGCGCGCGGCAGTGGCTGGAGGCGCGCGACGGGCATCCGTACAAGGTCAGCTCGGCGATGTACGTCGCGTTTGGCGACGATCGCAAGATCGAGGGCGCAGTGGCCAGCGGGGCGCGCGCCGACGACGAAGCGACCGCGCGCGCGTCGCAGTTCGCCGACCTCATCGAGCACATCGAAGCGGGCGAGTTCCCGCCCAGACCGCGCAAGACCAGCGACTGCGCCTGGTGCAAGTACGCCGGCGTCTGCCGCAAGGAATACCGGCTCGAGGACGATGAAGCAACCGAGTCTGTTTGACGCCTCGCCGGACGCCAACGCGCCGGCCGATCAGGCCGCGCGCGACTTTGCCGTCGACCCCGGACACGACGTCGTGCTCGAGGCCTCGGCCGGGACGGGGAAGACGCGCGTCCTGGTGGATCGGTACGCCGCGCTGATCCAGGCCGGCGTCGACCCGCGCCACATCCTCGCGATCACGTTCACGCGGAAAGCGGCGGCCGAGATGCGCAGCCGCGTGCTGGCCGAGCTCACGCGGCGTGCGGAACGCGGCGAGCTCGCGCCGGACATCTGGCGGCGCCTGCGCGAGCGCATCGCGGACATCGAGATCTCGACGATCGACGCGTTCTGCTTCGGGCTGCTGCGCGAGTTTCCGCTCGAGGCCGACGTCGATCCCGCGTTTGAAATCGCCGACGAAACGGAGATGGCGCGCTTCGCGAGCGAAGCGCTCGACCTCACGCTCCGCGCCTCGCGCCGCCTCATCGTCGACGACGGCAACGTGCGGTTGCTGTTCGCGCGCGTGAAGCAGCCGGTGCTGCGCAACGCCCTGGAGGCCTGTCTGGACCGGCGGCAGGTCGCGCTGCCCGCGGTGGCGCGCTTCGTCGAGCGCCACGTGCGGCATCGGACCGCGCCGGAGGCGGCGGCCGAGTTTGTCGAGCGGCTGCGTTCTCTCGTCGGGACGTCGATTCATCGCCCGGCGCTCCTCGACCGCGGGCCGGCGGGCATGCCGGAGTTCGACCGGCTGCGCGCCGATCTCGCCGCGCTCGACGAGTTTCCCGCGACCGATCCCGCGCAGGTCCAGCATCTCCGGCGCCGCGTCGAGCGGTACTTCCTGACGTCCAGCAAGAGCGCCCGTCAGAAGCTGAGCAAGCCGTTTTCCGAGGGGTTTGCGACGCCGGCCGCGCGCAAGGCGCACGAGGCGGCGCTGGCGGCGATCTCACCCGGCGTGCTCGAGTCGCTCAATCAGCTCGACAGCGACGTCAGCGGATTGCTCGCGCGCGGGCTGCTGCGCGTGTTGACGATCGCCGTGCAGAAGTACGAGGAACTGCTCAACGAGCACGCGTTGCTCGACTTCGCCGGCATGCTGCATCGATCGGTGGCGCTGCTCGGCCGCCAGGAAGAGTTCTCGCGCAGCCGGTTGAAGCTGCAGTCGCGCTATCACCACGTGCTCGTCGACGAGTTCCAGGACACCAGCCGCGCGCAGTGGCAGCTCATCGAGCTGCTCGTCGACGCCTGGGGCGAAGGCGAGGGCGTCACCGACGCCCCGACGTCGATTTTCATCGTTGGCGATCGCAAGCAATCGATCTACCGCTTCCGCCAGGCCGAGGCCACGCTGCTCGACGAGGCCGCCGAGAAGATTTCCGCGCTGCGCACCGGATCGGCGCCGCGCCGCGCGATCACGCACAGCTTTCGCGCCGTGCCCGAGCTGCTCGCTTTCGTCAACGCGCTGGCCGGCGAGATGCAGGGCGATCCGGAGCTCGAGGATCGGTTTCGCTACGGCGCGTCCGATCGGTTCCCCGTCCCCGCGGTGGAACCAGGTGCCCGGCGCGACGGCGCGCCCGTGCTGGGGTTGGTCGCCGAGCCGTCGATCGCGCTCTGCGCGCAAGCCGTGGCCGCGGAGACCGCGCGGCTGCTCGAGACGGCCGTCGTGCGCGACCCGCGCGGCCCGTCGAGGCCCGCGCGGCCGGAGGACATCGCGGTCCTCTTCCGCGCCCGCGCAGGCCACCAATACTTCGAAGAGGCGCTCGAAGCGCGCGGGATTCGCACGTACGTCTACAAAGGCCTGGGGTTTTTCGACGCGCCGGAAGTGCAGGATCTGCAGGCGCTGGTGCGCTACCTCGCGCAGCCTGAGTCCGACCTGCGGGCCGCCGAGCTGCTTCGATCGCGTCTCGTGCGCGTCTCGGACGTCGGGCTCACCAGGCTGGCGCCCTCGTTCGCGGGCGCGCTCCGGGCGCCCGACTTCGACGCCGCGGCCGCGGGCCTGGGCGACCTCGACGCGCGGCTCGTCGCCCATCTGCGTGAGGGGCTGGTCCGCTGGCTCGCGCTCGCCGATCGCATCACGCCGAGCGAGTTGATCGATCTGATCCTGCGAGAGACCGCCTACGCGTTCGAGATGCGCGGCCGCCGGCTCGAACAGGCGCGCGAGAACGTCAAGAAGATGCGCGGCCTGATCCGGCGCATCGAGAATCGCGGCTACACCACGCTCGGCCGCCTCGCCGACTACTTCGAGAAGCTGCGCGCCGGTGACGAGTCCAACGCGGTCGTCCAGGCGACCGGCGCCGTCAATCTCATGACGATCCACGCCGCGAAGGGGCTCGAGTTCCCCATCGTGTTCGTCGTCAACCTGCACGTGCCAGGCCGGCGGGGATCGGCGATCACCGTGATCGATCGCGCGCTCAATCAAGAGCCACACGTCGCGTTCGGCCCGTCGCCGGAAACGCGCGCTGAGGAGCGCCGGGAGATCGAAGAGCAGCGCCGGTTGCTCTACGTTGCCGTGACGCGTGCGCGCGATCGCCTCTATCTCGCGGCCGAAACGGAGGACGATGGACGGGTGAAGCGCCCGGCACACAGCCTCGCGGCGCTGTTGCCGACGAACCTCGCGACCACGATCGCGTTGGGCGCGCGCGCTGCGCCGGAGATCACGTGGGAGAGCCGCGAAGGCTCGTTCGCGTTTCGCGTCGTCCATCCGGAGCCGGCCGTGCCCAGAACGCCGGAGCCCGCGCGAACGCCAGGCCCCCCGGTCCTCGGTCCGTTGGCAACAGGAGCTGGTGTCGTCGCGGCGACCGCCGTCGGCCGATCGGCCACGGCCCGCGACGCGTCCGGCGCCGTCACGATCGAGCGCCTGACCGGCACGCTCGTGCACCGTCTGTTCGAGCGCCGTCTTCCGGCCACGGCGGACGCCGCCGACGTCCGCCTCGCGCTCGCGCGCCTGGTGCGTGTCGAAGAGCTCGTCGACGTGACCGACGTCGCCTCGCTCGAACAAAGCGTCGTCGACTTCTATCTGGCCTTGCGCGGCCGGGAGGAGGTGAGCGGGCTCCTCGGCGCAGGAACCTGCCTCTACGAAGTGCCGTTTTCGTATCAGCCGGGGGCCAGCGCCAGGGAGGACGGCGCGCTGGTGCGCGGCGTGGTCGATTGCCTGGTCGTGACGTCCGACGGCCGCGTGACCGTGCTCGAGTTCAAGACGGGGCAGCCGCGGCCGGAGCACGAGCGGCAGGCGGGCGTGTACGCCGACGCAATCGGGGCCTTGTTCGGCCCGGATCGCGTGGTTGTCAAGATCGTGTACCCCTGATTGCAGGGGCTGAGATACACTCTTGCCGGCCCTAGTGGCCGGATGGAGCCGCCTCTTGTCGCTGACGTGTCCGAATTGCGGGAATGCCGAGAATTTTCTGGTGAAGACGCTGCAGATGCACCTGCTGCGTGTGGCCGGAGGGCAGCTCCAGCCGCCGCAGGAAGAAGGCCGGCCCGCGCTCGTCGAGGTGCTCTGCGACGAGTGCGACACGACGCTCGATCTCGAGACGTTCGACGACACGACGCGCCGCGATTTGCTGGTCACGCTCGGCGTGCGTTGAAGCCCGGGGCGCCGCCCGGCGCCCTCGAGAGCCCGCCTGCCTTGACTTCCGCCGGTTCGGTTCCTATCGTACGAGTCAGCCGTGCACGACTATTTTGAGATCCTCGGCGTGTCCCCCGACGCGCGCGCGCGCGACATTCAGCGCGCCTGCCGGCGCCGTGTCCCCGTCGTGCATCCGGACTTCTGCGCCGAGCCCGACGCGGCGGGCCGCCCGCTGCGCGACGCCGCGATCGATCGTGAGACCGCGGCGGCCGATCTCGTCGACGTCGCCGTGGACTTCGTGGACATGGCCTCCGTCGTCAACCGCATGCAGATCGCGTTCTTCGGTACGACCCGGTAGCTCGCCATGCGCGTGCACATGGATGTTCTCGCCTCGTTGCACGGCATCTGGGGTGTCTTTGGCGTGCTCGCGGGGCTCTCGCTGTGGGTGCTCGCGGTGGGTACGAACGCGGCGCTGCTCGATCTGGGATCGGTAGGCGGGCCAGAGCGCGCCGCCACGTGGCTCTTCATCATGGCCGGCGCGGTGTTCGTGGCGCTGGGGATCATGATGGTCATCGTCGGACGCTCGCTGGGCCGCCGCCAGATCGCCGGCCGCGTCGCCGCGCTCGCGCTCGCGGTGCCGAACCTGATCGTCGTGCCGTTCGGCACGGCGCTGGGCATCTACACGTTCTGGGTCCTGCTCAACGACGACGCGCGCCGCGACTTCGGCCGTCCGCTGCGCGGCTCGCCGTCCGCGCCGCGGCCCACGCTCGAGGGCGCCTGATGGCGTCGTCACCTCCGGGATCCGGCGACACGAGCCTGAAGCTCGACCCGAACGTTGCGGCCGCGTTGTCATATCTGTGCGGCATGCTGAGCGGCATCGCGTTTCTGATCCTCGAGAAGCAGAATCGCTACGTCCGGTTTCACGCGATGCAGTCGACGATTACTTTCATCCTCGTGCTCATTGCGGACCTGATGCTGATGGGCCTGGGCGTCGTGGGCTGGGTGCTGGCCGTGCCGTTCATCATCGCCGTCGTCGTCCTTTGGGTGTTCCTCATGTTCAAGGCCATGAACGGCGTGCAGTACAAGCTGCCGTATGTCGGGGACTGGGCCGAGCAACATCTGCGGTAATTCATTTCGCGACACGCGCGAGCGAGCAGTGCGAGCGAGCCGCGCGAACGGAGCGGGGATCGTGGGGTCCCCGCGAGTGAGCGCGTAGGGGGGCCCGCGGGGGCGAAGCCCCCCGGATATAGACTTAACCTATGGCCGTTACCGAAGCCGCGGTGCTCGATGCCCTGCGGGCCGTCAAAGACCCGGATCTCCACAAGGACATCGTCGCGCTCGGGTTCGTGAAGAACCTGCGGATCGACGCCGGCCGCGTCGGTTTCACGATCGAGCTCACGACGCCCGCGTGTCCCGTGAAGGATCTGATGCGCGATCAAGCGCGGGCCGCCGTGTCCGCGCTCGGCGGCGTGTCGGCGGTGGACATCGAGATGACCGCGCAGGTGCGCGCGGTGGCGCGGCCCGAAGCCGGGCGCGCGCCGATCGACGGTGTGAAGAACGTGATCGCCGTCGGCGCCGGCAAGGGCGGCGTCGGCAAGACGACGGTGGCCGTCAACCTCGCGGTCGCGCTGGCGCAGCGGGGCAGCCGCGTGGCGCTGCTCGACGGCGACATGTACGGCCCGAACGTGCCGATCATGCTCGGCCTCAAGGCGAAGCTCGAGACCGACGGCAAGAAGATCGTGCCCGCGGAGAAGTACGGCCTGCAGGTCGTCTCGCTCGGCTTTCTGACCGAAGACGACCAGCCGGTCATCTGGCGCGGCCCGATGCTGCACGGCGCGCTGCAACAGTTCTTCCGCGACGTCGCCTGGAACGCGATCGACTACCTGATCGTGGACATGCCGCCCGGGACGGGCGACATCGCGCTGTCGCTCAGCCAGACCGCGCCGGTGGCCGGCGCCGTGCTCGTGACCACGCCGCAGACCGTCTCGCTCGCCGACACCCGCCGCGCCGTGCAGATGTATCGCAAGCTCAACATCCCGCCCATCGGGCTCGTCGAGAACATGAGCCACTTCGTCTGTCCCGACTGCGGGCACGAGAGCGACGTGTTCGGGAAAGGCGGCGGAGAAGCGCTGGCCTCTGAACTGTCC
>DATEGZ010000182.1:0-9442 GCA_035279905.1 Vicinamibacterales bacterium | reverse complement strand
GGATCAGCGGCGATGCGGCGCAGCGCGGTCGCGAGCGCCGGCGGATCGCCCGGCGGCACGAGCAGCGCCGTGCGCCCGTCGGTCAGCACCTCGCGAATCGCCGGCAGATCGGATGCGATGATCGGCCGGCCGAGCGTCAGGTACTCGAACAGCTTCAGCGGCGAGGTGTAGCGCTCGGAAATCGCGGAGGCCGTATTCGGCAGCACGAGCACGTCGGCGGCGGTCAGCCGCGGCACGACTTCCTTCTGCGGGACGAGGCCCGTGATCGAGATCCGCGCGCCCAGCTGCAGGCTGTCGATGAGCCGCTGCACCCGCAGGCGGTCCGCTTCGCCGGGATGGCCACCGATGATGAGCCCGTGCATCTCGGGCACGAGCGCGAGCGCGCGCACGAAGATGTCCACGCCCTTCCACGGGTACAAATGCCCGGCGTAGGCCGCCATCTTCGGGTCGGTCGACCGGCCTCCGGGCCGCCCCGGCTGCGTCAGCCCTTCGTCGGCCCCGAGCGAAAAGAGCACGCGCTCCGCGCCGTCCGGGACGACGAAGAAGCGCTGGCGCGGACCGTAGCGAGCCTGCAGGTCCGTCGCGAGCAATCGCGTGATCGTCACGTACGCCTCCGCGCGCGCCCAGACGCGCCGTTCGCGGCGATCGAGCCGCTTCAGCTTCTGGATCGACGGCGTGAGGTTCGGGTTGCCGAGCAGGCGCGGCAGCTCTTCCGCGACCGCTACCGACAATCCGTGCGATTCGTAGACGACGGGCGGGCGCCGCGATCGCGGCACCTGGAGCAGCATCGACGCGCAGCCGAGGTCGCGCGTGTAGATCGTGACGTCGCGATCGGCCAGCGCCATGCGGAGCGCGGTGAGCAGGAAGTGCGCGCGCTGCGCTTTGGCGCCCGTGATGGCCGGCACCGTGTTGATCGAGAGCCTGGCGATGTGCGGCAGCCCGTAGAACGCGAGCGGATCGCGCGGCGGCTGCGTCGTGTCGGGCCGCACGACGAGCGTGACGTCGTGCCCGCGCGTCGCCAGCGCGTGACACGTCGCCATCGTCTGCACGCCGTTGGCGCGTTCGATGGGGAACCGGGTGTCCGCGAGGACGAGCAGTCTCACTGATGTGGCAGCCCGTAGAACGACTCGCGGTTGGTGAGATACCGCCACAGGATGCCCGGGGCATCCGCCGGCAGCACCACGAACGTCGTCCACATATTGTCGCTCAGCGTCAGGCGCTGACGGTCCATGCGGTTGAGGCCGAACTGAATCATCAGGCCCAGGTTCCACCAGATGCCGGCGGCGACCACGATCGCGGCGACGGCATGCAGCCAGCGCCGGCGGACGAGACCCGACCACGTTGCGGCCAGGGCGGCGAGGCCGGCGACGAGCAGCGGCGTGATCGCGACGAAGCGGCGCTGGCCGAACGAGCCCGCGACGGTCCAGGACTCGACGCTGCCGTTGACGTAGACCTGGAGCGCGAACGCGACGAGCAGCAGCCCAGCCAGCCAGCGTGATTCGCGCGGGGCGACGGGCACGCGGCCGAGCGCCAGCAGCACGAGGCCCGCAATCCCGAGCAGCGCGAGCGGCGTCCACGCAAACAGGCCGTGCTCGGGGCTGAAGAGCACCTGCAGGCTGTGCGGCGCGGTCCACGTCATCTTGCGCGTCACGTAGGACGTGGGGCCCGGGTGGCCGTTGAGCGCGTTGTAGGCGGCGAGCTGCGGCGAGTAGGCGAGGAGAAACGACGCGGCGCCCGCGGCCGCGACGAGCGCGTCGCGCGAGAAGTCACGGCGCCTGGCGGCGAGCCGGACGAAGTCGATCGCGGGCACCGCGAGGAAAAACACGTCCTGCTCGCGCACCATCGCCATCAATGCGCCCGTGAGGCCGAGCAGAACCACGCCGCCGATCGACCAACGCTCGCGCACGTGGAGCCACGTCCAGAGAAACAGCGAGACGGCGAACGCCGAGCAGGCGTGCGACATCGGCGGCGCGACGTACATGTAGAACAGGAGCGGCGTGCCGATCCAGATCGCGAGGCTTGAGGCCAGGCCGTGGCCGACCAGGCGCCGCGCGATGCCGAGCGACAGCACGATGGCAAGAAACCCGTAGATGGCCGAGCCGTAGGCCACCGCGGAGATGTAGGGCGCGCTGAATCCGTCAGCCGGCGCGCCGGTCGCGAGCGCGGCTAGGTGGCCCGCGCCGTAGAACGGGAGCCAGAGGATCGCCGTCCCGATCGGCATGAAGTTCAGCCGGCGTCCGGCCTCGTTCTCGCGTTCCAGGAACGTCTCGTGGAACGACGCGGTCTGGACTTGTTTGGAGTCGTAGAAGTGCTGGTATTCGTTCTCGAAGTTCACGTCGCGATCGAAGACCCACGATCGCACCCAGGCGAAGGACTCGACTTCATCGGACGCGTAGATGCGCGTGGTGACCAGCGGCAGCGACAGCACGAAGACGCACACGAGCGCGAACGAGCCGAGGGCTGTGGCTTCGGACCGGTGCACCATGAACCGGTCCTATTCTAAGTTCGAAGTTTGAAGTTCGAAGTTCGAAGTTCCGCGGGCGGCTCAGAGTCCCATCGACCGCGCGATCACGATTTGCAGGATCTGCGCGACGTCGAAGCTCGCGTGACTGACCATGCCCATCACGGCCGAGCGGCGCTTGATGTAGAGCACGCCCCAGAGCAGGCCGAGCAGGCCCACGGCAATCGCGGCGTCGAGGCCCTCGTTGATGTGGAACGCGCCGAACGCGAGGCTGAAGAGCACGAGGCCGACGTAGATGCCGCCCAGCCGCTGCTCGAAGCGGTGCAGGATGAACGCGCGCTGCACCTCCTCGCGGATCCCGCCCGCCAGCACGACGACGACGATGAAGATCGTCGATTCGAGCGGCGAGCGCATGAAGCTCAGATAGGGGTTTTCCTGCACCGTGTGGAGGCCGGGCATGAGCGCGCGCAGGCCGAGCACGACCAGGGTCACCGCGACGAAGATCACCGGCAGGAGCAGGAAGCCGCGCAGAATCTCGCCCTTGACCGGGCGCGTGCCGATGAAGATGTCGCGCGTTTCCTCGCCGCTGAGGTAGAGGAACGCGCGGATCATCAGCGTGACGAGGGCCGTGTCGAGCAGGCTCAGCGTGGCGAAGAACTCGAGCGAGATGCCGTCGCTGTCGAAGGGCCGCATGCCCACGAACAGGACGAGGACGACCGCGACCATGAGCTGGGTCGGGATGCCGCAGACCAGAAAGGCCTGGATCATCGCAAACCAGCGGGTCAGCGGGAGCACGGGCACGGGCAAGGCCATCGAGGCCGGCGCCGTGGCGGGCACCGACACCGTCGCCTGCGTGAGCGGCATCACAACAGGGGCGTCGTCCACAGAGCCAGTGTAACGGCCGTGTGCTGCACATGTACCCGGGTTTCCAGCGGTTTTCTCGCGCACATTTCTCGTCGAATGCGGCGCGGCGCACAAAAAACGCGGGGCTGGATCCGGGATTACACGGTGGCGACACGCGCTGTCGGAGCGGCGGCAAAAAATGTTTCTTTAGGTCGGGTGCAAGAACCTCAACACTGACGGGCCGAAACGTCAATATCTGGCGTTACATGGTCGAACGCGACACAATAGGTGGTAGGTCGCGCTTGACAACGGAGTAAACGAGGCGCATATTTTCTCGCCGGCAGCGCAACAGTCGAAGGCGGACCCTCCCAGCGTATCGCCTGAGACTGATCGCCTACCGCGGTAGCGGGCAGGAGATCGGTCCTGTTGCGGCGTCGCCGAAAACGAACGGCAACCGGAGTTGGCGGCCGTAGGGGCAGCGCGCCGCCGTGTACCGGAGTCGATATGGACAGGTTGGGGGCAGGCATGCACAGAACGCAGGAGACGGAGACCACGACGCAGACCACCGCACGGACCTTCGGTCCGGGACGAGCCGTAGCGGGTCTGGAATTCGAGCGGTATTTCACCAAGGACAGCGGTGATCCGTTCGACGAAGTGGATTGGGAGCTCCGCTCGGCGGTCATTGCCAACGAACGCGGCGAGCTGGTGTTCGAGCAGCGCGACGTCGAGTTCCCGCGCGCCTGGTCGCAGCAGGCCACCAACATCGTCGTCTCGAAATATTTTCGCGGACAGATCGGCACGCCCGAGCGCGAGCGCTCCGTCAAGCAGCTCATCGGCCGCGTCGTCGACACGATCACGGGCTGGGCGCGCGAGCAGGAGTACTTCGCCTCCGAGGACGACCTGCAGGCGTTCAGCGACGACCTGAAGCACCTGTTGCTCTACCAGAAGGGCTCGTTCAACAGCCCCGTGTGGTTCAACTGCGGCTTCGAGAAGTCGCCGCAGTGCTCGGCCTGCTTCATCAATTCGGTGCAGGACACGATGGATTCGATCCTGACGCTGGCCCGGACCGAGGGCATGCTCTTCAAGTTCGGGTCCGGGACGGGGTCCAACCTGTCGGCGATCCGGTCGTCGAAGGAGCTCCTGGCGGGCGGCGGCACGGCCTCCGGCCCCGTCTCCTTCATGAAGGGGTTCGACGCGTTTGCGGGCGTCATCAAGTCCGGCGGCAAGACGCGGCGGGCCGCCAAGATGGTCATCCTCAACGCCGAGCACCCGGACGTCGTCGAGTTCATCAACTGCAAGGTCGAGGAAGAGAAGAAGGCGTGGGCGCTGATTGACGCCGGCTACGACGGCTCGTTCACGGGCCCGGCCTACGCGTCGGTCTTCTTCCAGAACTCGAACAACTCCGTGCGCGTGACCGACGAGTTCATGCGCGCGGTGCTCGACGACGGCGAGTGGCAGACGCGGGCGGTGCTCGCGCCCAACGCCGTGATGGACACCTACCGGGCGCGCGACCTCATGCGGCAGATCGCCGAGGCGACGTGGGTCTGCGGCGACCCGGGCATGCAGTTCGACACGACCGTCAACGACTGGCACACCTGCCCGAACACCGCGCGCATCAACGCGAGCAACCCGTGCTCGGAGTACATGTTCCTCGACGATTCGGCGTGCAACCTGGCGTCGATCAACCTGATGAAGTTCGTCGACGAGGACGGCGAGTTCAACGCGGAGTCGTTCGAGCGCGCGTGCGCGACGTTCCTGACGGCGCAGGAGATCCTCGTCGACAACGCGAGCTATCCGACGAAGTCGATCGAGCGCAACAGCCACGACTACCGCCCGCTGGGCCTCGGCTACGCGAACCTCGGCGCGCTGCTGATGTCGCGCGGCGTGCCGTATGACAGCGACGCCGGCCGTGACTACGCGGCGACGATCACGGCCGTGATGCACGGCGCCGGCTACGCGCAGTCGGCGCGCATCGCCCGCGACCACGGCGGACCGTTCCCTGGCTACGCCCAGAACCGCGAGCCGATGCTGCGCGTCATGCGCAAGCACCGCGCGGCCCTCAAGGACATCAACCGCACGCACGTGCCGAAGCCGCTCTTCGAGGCGGCCAAGCGGATCTGGGACGAGTGCATCGAGCTTGGCGAGCAGCACGGCTATCGCAACGCGCAGGCCACCGTGCTCGCGCCGACCGGCACGATCGGCTTCATGATGGATTGCGACACGACCGGCGTCGAGCCGGACATCGCGCTCGTCAAGTACAAGAAGCTCGTCGGCGGCGGGTTGATGAAGATCGTCAACAACACCGTGCCGATGGCCCTCGAGAAGCTCGGCTACACGCCCGTGCAGGTCAAGGAGATCGTCGGCTACATCGACGAGCACGAGACGATCGAAGGCGCGCCGCACCTCAAGGACAAGGACCTCGCGGTGTTCGACTGCGCGTTCAAGCCCGCGCAGGGCGTCCGCTCGATCCACTACATGGGCCACATCAAGATGATGGGCGGCGTGCAGCCGTTCATCTCCGGCGCGATCTCGAAGACCGTCAACGTCCCGAAGGACGCGACGGTCGAGGAGATCGAGCAGGCCTACATCGACTCGTGGCGCATGGGCGCGAAGGCCGTCTCGATCTACCGCGACGGCAGCAAGCGCACGCAGCCGTTGAACACGTCGAAGGACAAACAGGCGGCGGCCGCATCGCCCGTGGCCGTCGAAGCCGCGCCGCGACGTCGGAGATTGCCTGACGAACGGCAGTCGATCACGCACAAGTTCGACATCGCCGGCCACGAGGGCTACATCACCGTCGGTCTCTACGAGGACGGCCAGCCGGGCGAGCTCTTCCTGACGATGGCGAAGGAAGGTTCGACGATCTCGGGCTTCGCCGACGCGTTCGCGCAGGCCATCAGCTACGCGCTGCAATACGGCGTGCCGCTGCAGGATCTCGTCGACAAGTTCAGCCACGTCCGCTTCGAGCCGTCGGGCATGACGCGCAATCCGGACGTGCGCTTCGCGAAGTCGATCGTCGACTACATCTTCCGGTGGCTCGCCGCGAAGTTCCTCTCGGCCGAAGCCCAGTACCGCGCGGGCGTGAACAACCGCGAGGAAACGCCGACGACGCCCGAGCAGCTCGTGCTCGACGTCACGCAGTCGGCCGGCGCCCCCGCGAAGACCCCGGACGCCGTCGCCGCCGTCCACGCCAAAAAGGCGCAGTTTGCGGCGATTCAGAACCAGGAAGACGCGCCGCCGTGCTCGACCTGCGGCTCGATCATGGTCCGCTCGGGCGCCTGCTACAAGTGCAGCAACTGCGGGACGACGTCAGGCTGCGCGTAAAGAACTAGGTTCGGCGGTTCGACGAGTTCGACTGGTTCCGCAGGTTCTGAACCCGCGGAACCTGCCGAACCTGTCGAACTGACCCATGCCGTTCACTCCCTGGTCCATCATCGGCTCCATCTGGACGATGTTGCTCGTCGTCTGGGTGGTGGCCGCCGTCACCACGAAGCGCACGGTGCGGCGCGAAAGCGGGCCCGCGCGGCTGGCGCAGCTCGGCCTCAACGTCACCGCGTGGATGCTCATGACCAACCGCGTGCGGGCCCACAGCGTGCTCGATGCGCGATTCGTGCCGGACACCCCGCAGGTCGCGTGGATCGGCGTCGCGCTGGCGCTCGCCGGCGCCGCGTTCGCGTTGTGGGCGCGCTTCACCATCGGCCGCAACTGGAGCGGCACCATCACGCTCAAGAGCGAGCACGAGCTCATCACGCGCGGCCCGTACTCGATCGTTCGTCATCCGATCTACACAGGTTTGCTCCTGACGCTGCTCGGTACGGCGCTCGTGGTGGGCGAGTGGCGCGGCCTCGCCGCCGTCGCGCTCGCGTTCATCGGCTGGAAGTGGAAATCGCTCATCGAAGAGCGCGTCATGGTGGGACAATTCGGTCCGGCGTACGAGACCTACCGGCAACGCGTGAAGGCGTTGATTCCATTCGTGCTGTAGAACCCCGGAACCCCGGAACCCCGGAACCGATCCAGGTGTCTGACGTGAGCATCATGTCCAGCTGGCTGACTGATGGTCGAAGCGCGCTTCGAGCGCTGCGCGCGTCGAAGTGGACGACGATCGCCGCGGTCGTGACGCTCGCGCTCGGCACCGGCGCGAACGTGGCGGTGTTCGCCGTGGCCTACGGCGTGCTCCTCCGGCCGTGGCCCTTCCCCCAGGCCGATCGGCTCGTGAGCATCACGACCGAGCGCCCGCAGGATCACTCCGATCTCGGATTCCCCCTGACCGAGTTCGACGAGTGGCAGCGCCGCCTGACGACGGTCGACGGCCTGGCGGCGTTCACGCGCGGCGACTGGACCGTGCGCGGAGCCGGCGATCCGGAGGTCCTGCCGGCCGCGATCGTCACGAGCGACTTCTTCCGCGTGCTCGGCGTGCCGTTCGTCGCGGGCCGGGCGTTCAGCGACGATCGTTCGTCTACCTCCGTCGTCGTCGCCGATCGCTACGCGAAGCGCCTGAGTGAGACGGGCGCGACGATTGGCCGCGCCGTGTCCGTTGGCTCGTTGAGCCTGAGCGTCGAGGGCGTGGTGTCCTCGTCGTACGCGTTTCCGGACGATGAGGTCCGGTTGTGGCTGCCGGCGCGGAGCGTGCCCGCGCTGACCGTGCTCGACGAACGGCGTGATTTCCGACGATTCCGGTTTGTCGCGCGGCTCAAGCCCGGCGTCAGGATCGAGGACCTGCGCCGCGAGGGCGAGCGCGTGCAGCGTGAGATCAACCCGGGCATGACTGGCCGTGACGTCTCCGTTCGCCAGCTCGGCGAGGACGTCGTCGCCCCGGCGCGGCCGGTGCTCGTCGCGTTTCTCGCGGCGGGCCTGCTCGTGCTGATCGTTGCGTGCGCCAACGTCGCGACGCTGCTCGTGAGCCGCGCGTTGTCGCGTCGCCGCGAGCTGGCCGTGCGGCTGGCGATTGGCGCGGACCGATCGAGGCTCGTGCGCACCGCGCTCGTCGAGACTGCCGTGATTGCGGGCGCCGCGACGATTGCGGGGCTCGCCATCGCGCGCCTCACGCTCAACGTGCTCCTGCCGCTCGCCGCCGCCAGTCTGCCGCGCGCGCACGTGATCGGCCTCGACGGTCCGGTCCTCGCCGCGACTCTGGCGGTCGGCGTGTTGGTCGCCATCGCCTGCGGCCTCGCGCCGGCGCTGGCCGCCGGGCGGAGCGACGTCGGCGTCGTGCTTCGGCAGGAGGCCGGGACGACGTCGGGCGGCGGACATCGCGTGCGGGCGCCGCTGGTCGTCGCGCAGATTGCGCTCGCGGTGCTGCTGCTCACCAGCTCGGGCCTGTTCGCGCGAACGGTCTGGCGGCTCTGGAACACCGACATCGGCGCATCGCGCGATCGCGTCCTCACCGCCCGTCTCGCGCTCACCGAGACGACGCGCTTCGACGCGGCGTCGCGGCAGAGCTTTGTCGACGATCTACTGCGCCGCGTCCGCGCGCTGCCGGGCGTGGAGGCCGCAGGGCTCGGCAGCAATCTGCCGCCGCGCTTCAACCAGCTGGAGATGACGATCCGCTTCGTGGACGAGGACCGCGGCCGCAACGAGACGCACGGGATGAATCTCGTCGGCGTCACGCCCGGGTACTTCCGCGCGCTCGGCATTCCGATCCGGCGCGGGCGCGAATTCGACGAGGTCGACGCCGGCGGCGACGTCACGGTGGCCGTGATCAGCGAGATGCTCGAGCGGCAGATCGCGTCGTCGCGCGACCTGATGGGCACGCTACTGATGATCTCGGTGCCGACGGCCGGCGGCAAGCGCGTGCGGCCGACCGTCGTCGGGGTCTCCGCGGACGTGAAGTTCGTCGGACTCGAGCAGCCGACGGAGGGCAACACCTTTATTCCGTGGCGTCAGCTGCCGACGGGCGTGTCGTTTCTCGTGGTGCGGGCGACGCGCGACACGGCGGAGCTCGGGCCGGCGATTCTCCGCACGATTCGTGAGGTCGATCCCACGATGCCGCCGCCCGTCGTGCGGCCGCTCGGCGACGAGATCTCGCTCGCGATGGCCAGCCGCACGCTGCGGCTCCAGCTCGTCGCGGCGTTTGCGGCGCTGGCGCTCGTCGTGTCGATCGTCGGGCTCGCCAGCGCGCTCGCGCGGTCGGTCACCGAG
>DATEGZ010000181.1:0-4478 GCA_035279905.1 Vicinamibacterales bacterium | reverse complement strand
GGCGACGCCGCGCGATGTGAAGAAGGCGCGCCCGACGCTGTTCGTCACCGCGCCGCCGGTACCGGTGGTCGAGAGATAGACACCGTGCGAAGGCGCGGCGGCGTCGAGCTCTGCGAGGGTCGGCAGGCGTTTCTCGGCGAGACCGTTGACGTTCCAGCCTCCCACGCAGGTGATGAAATCGCCGGCGGGCACGCCGAGCTGACGAATCCGCGCGGCGATCATCGCCTGCATCTCGCCGACCGAGGTCGCGGTCTCGATGATGCGCACCTCATGCCCCGGGTTGAGACCGCAGCGGATGTAGTGGACGTGCGAGTCGATCAGCCCCGGGATGACGCTCGCGCCCTTGAGGTTGAGCGTGCGGCTGCACGGGCCGAGGTCGGCGGGATGTCCGACGCGCACGATGCGTCCGTCGCGGATCGAGACCGCGGAGGCGACGCTGTTGCGCGCATCCATGGTCAGGAACCGGCCGTTGACGAGGTTCAGGTCCCGCGCGTCGCCGCAGTCGCGCCGGCCGTGCTCGTCCTCGTCGTCTTCCCTCGCGCGCGACGCAAAAGGCACCACGGCTGCGGCCGTGGCTGCCGTCCCCTGGATGAACCTGCGACGCGAAAAGCCCTTCCCGCTTTCGTCCCGCATCGTTCCCTCCCCTTTCCGCCGCGCTAGCGGCTAGCGCCTGCCCGGCGGCGTGATCTCGATCGCCTGCGCGTCGGCGCGCACGTCGTCGGCGTACTCGGGCAGCATCCAGCCCTCGCGCACCAGCTCCATCAGGCGGCGATTGATCGCGCTGATGTAGCTGCCCTTGTTCCGATAGATGTCATTCAGCGTCTCCTGGTCGAAAGCGACGCGCCATCCCGCGATCGAGCAGTTGAACTGCGCGGCCGGCGTGGCACCCGCGTTCGGCACGCCGTACTGGGCGACCGGCACGTCGACATAGGTGTTGCGTACGCCGCCCTTGACGTTGCCGTTCTTATCGAGCGCGAAACGCGAGCCGTCGTTCGCGGTGTTGTTGTCGAACTCGAGGGGCGCCGCGTGCGGCGGCACGATGCCGTGGTCCACCCACTCGATGAGGTGGTTGAGCCCCATGGCGGCCATGCCGCCCCAGGGAAAGTCGCTCACCGGCAGCGTGCACGGGTTGGGCACGTAAGTGGGCGTCTCGCGCGAGTTGGCGTGCGCCATGCCGGCCACTTCGAAGAGGCGATAGCGGTTGGCAGGATCGTCGCTGTCGGGGCGGCGATAGGCGCCGCCGTTGCTGTTCACCTCGGTCATGGTCGGCATGTGCACGGTCGGCACGTCGACCACCATCATGGCAGCGTTGCCCAGCGTGCTCGTTGCCAGGTAGCCATCCATGATCGGCGAGCCGTCGGCGAGTCGCGACTGGAAGTGCTTCTGGGACTGATAGGTGCGAAGCACCGCCGAGGCCTGGGAGGTGCCTTCCATGAAGAGGCGCCGCACCGAGAGGGGTGCGAGCGGCCCGTTGGAGAGGTTGCTCTTAATCAGCAGCCCGACCTGCGCGATGATCTCGCTCGTCTGCGCGCCCGACGGAATGCTGAGCGACGCATAGCGCACCGGGTTGAAGCCCTTCAGCGTCGTGTTGACGTTCGACTGCTGCGCGGCGATCTCGACGTGCACGTGCCCGCGCATGAAGAAGTACTTGCGCGCCGGCTCGAAGGTGACGGCGAAGCCGTTCGAGTGCATCGACTCCGTGACGACGATGCCGCTGAAGCGCTCGGGCGGCAGCGGATGCCGCACCAGGATGCGCGTCTTGTACGGCTGGCCGTTCGCCGTGCCGGAGACGAAGTATTCGTCGGTCGCGTAGCCGAAGTCCGCTGCGGTGGTGCCCGGCGCTTCCGGGCGAAGGCCGGGATACATGTCGCCGCCCTCCGTGATCGGCCCTTCGACGGAAGGTATCGGCGGCACGACGAAGTCGGCGCGGGCGAAGCCCGCCCCGATCAGCAGAGCGATACCGCTAACCGCGGCCGTGATCGTGCGCATTTTCGTCCCTCTCGTGGCGTGGCGGTACGACGCAAACGTAGCTCGAAGCCTGGCTGATATCGCCCGAGCCCCGGTAGCGCAGCGTCTGCGGATACGGGCAGAGCGGCCGGCTGCGCGTGGCGTTGCCGAGGCCGGTATACGGTCCGGGTACCGCCTGGAAGCGGTTGCCGGTCGCGACGACCTCTTGCGGCGCGACGCCGTTCTCGATCCAGTTCACCATCGGCGTCAGCATGTCGAAGCTGTCGGTCGCCATGTTGCCGCTGCAGTGGCCCATGTTCGGCACGAGGTAGAGCTTCATGAAGTCGGCCGCGTGCTTTTCGCCGCCGTGCCGGCGCGCCACGTCGCGGAAGTACTTGAGCGTGTAGGGCCAGGGCGGGCCGGAGTCGGAGAGCCCGTGGTAGAAGATCAGCTTGCCGCCGCGCTTCACGAACGCGCGGATGTCGGTGTTGTTGTTCACCGCCGGCGAGGCCGGCGTGACGAGACGGATGTCGGTGTCGTAGTTCACCGTGAGCGGGTTGTAGGACGGATCGGGCTGCGCGAACCAGAAGAGCGGCAGCTGTCCCGAGCCGAGGCCGATGTTGCCCGGCGCGGAGTTCGCCGTGCCGATGTCGCGCGTCGGGATGCCCGAGGGCTGCATGAAGCCGCCGTCGAACGGATAGCCCGAGAGCGGCGTGCCGTCGGGCGAGGTGATGCGATCGCCGTTCGAGGTGCGCGGGCCGCGCGCGATGATCTTCGTCGCCTGCGCCTGGGCGGGCGTAAGGCACGTCGCGGTCTTCGCGCCGGTGCACTGGAGCGGCAGGCCGGGCGCGATCGAGCCGTACACGCCGCTCGACGGGAAGACGAAGGTCGCCGGGTCGAAATGGCAGGCCGCGGGATTGTCGATCATGCCGTCGACCAGCCCGTCGAGGTGGTCGCAGGCGGCGAGGATCGCGTTGGTGAAGAGGTTCTGGTCGGCGAGCGTGAAGCTCTGCAGGTATTGCGGCACGTTATTCACGATCGGCGAGACCGAGATGACCTGCTCTAGCCCCCAGGTCTCCGAGAGCGAGATATCGGGCGGCAGGTAGAACGGGTCGCCCGCGACGATGCCGTCGAAGTGCTGCGGGAAACGCTGCGACATAGCCATGCCCTGGCGCCCGCTCGTCGAGCAGCCGACGAAATACGAGTGCTCGGGCGCGCGCCCGTAGTAGTTGTCGATCAGGAACTTCGCCGTCTGCGTGGTGATGTCGATCGAGTTGTAGGCCCAGTCCTTGATCGCCTGCGCGTCGGGGAAGAACATGTTGACCTGCAGGACCTGGATGTGGCCGAGGTCGGTCCCCGCCCCCGGCGGGAACGAGGCCGGCAACTCGCTCGTCTGGTGCCCGCCGTTCTGACTCGCCACGACGAAGCCGTTGTTCAGCTCGGCCACGCCGCCCGTGCCGCCCGCGAGGCCAGTCGCGTTCGGACGCGCGCCCTCGGTGCCGCCGCCGCCCTGGAACATGTAACGGCCGTTCCAGACGGTGGGCAGGCGCACTTCGAAGAGTGTCCCGTAGTGCTGCGAGGACTTGAAGGACGAAGTTCCAGGCACGCCGGCGACTCCGGTGCGCTCTTGGAGCATGCCCTGAACGAGGCAATGCTCGGGCACCGCGGTGTTACCGACGTTCCCGGCCGGAACGAGCTTGGCGGTCGTGATCGTCGTACCGCCGACGTTGCCCGAGGCCTGGACCGGAAAGCCGGAGAGGGTCGCGAGCGACTCGCAGCTCATGGCCGGGCCGATGGCCCGCATCACCGTGAGGCTGGCCACGCGATCTTTCTTGGCAAGGAGCTCGAGCTCGTTGGCGCCGGGCCGCAGCCCCGCCACGGTGCCGCTCAGCGTGCCGCCGCCCGAGTCGGCCTGCAGCGCCGAGGTCACGTCGCGTCCGTTGAGCCTGAGCGTGACGCGCTCGACATGCTTGCCGCCCGGCAGGCCGACGCTCACGGCGACAGAGTCGCCGGCGACGTAGCCCGCGAGCGCAGTGCCGGGAGCGGAGATCGAATACTCGTCGCCCGCGCCCCAGGCCGAGCCGCAGAGCGCGGCGGCGCAGGTGAAAAGGAGAGCAAGTCGCATCGTCGTTCCTTTAGTGATGATCGTGGCCATGGTCGTCGTGGCCGTGGTCATCGTGGTCATGGCCGTCGTGGTCCTCGCGATGGCTGCAGGCCTGCGGGTCCTCGAGGTGCCGGCCGGTTTCGTGCTGGTAGCGCGCGACGCGGTCCATGCAGGCGAACTCGCGCGTTTCGATGTCGCCGCCGCATTGCCAGCTCGCCAGCAGCTTCGGATCCGCCCCGTTGCCGTTATAGATCGCGGTCTGCGGATAGGGGCACATCGGCCGGCTGCCGAGCGTCGCGTTGGTCGAGACGATCGAGTCGGGCGCCTTGCCGGTTTCCACCCACGCGACCATCGTGTCGAAGAGGGCTTGCGGCTGCGGACCCGCGCCGCCGCCGCAGTGCGTGACCCCGGGCGCAAGGAAGAAGCG
>DATEGZ010000180.1:0-11230 GCA_035279905.1 Vicinamibacterales bacterium | reverse complement strand
CGCGACGCCGCGGTCGAAGCCGGCGTGCCGGTGGTGCCGGGGACCGCGGCGCCGTTCGCCGCGGACGCTTCGGAGGCCGCGATCGCAGCGGACGCGGCGCGGATCGGGTTTCCGCTGCTCGTGAAAGCCGTGGCCGGCGGCGGCGGCAAGGGCATGCGCGACGTGAACGCGCCCGCCGATCTGGCGGCGGCCGTGCGCATGGCGCGGTCCGAGGCGATGGCGGCGTTTGGCGATGCGGCCGTGTATCTCGAGCGCCGGCTCATCGGGCCGCGGCACATCGAAATCCAGCTGCTCGGCGATCACCACGGCACCATGCTGCCGTTCGTCGAGCGCGAGTGCTCGATCCAGCGGCGACACCAGAAGGTGGTCGAGGAGTCGCCGTCGCTGGCCATCAGCGATCGCACGCGGCGGGAGATGGCGGCGTGCGCCGCGCGCGTCGCGAAGCACGTCGGCTACACCAACGCCGGCACGATCGAGTTTCTCGTCGACCGCGACGAGAAGTTCTACTTCCTCGAGATGAACACGCGGCTCCAGGTCGAGCATCCGATCACCGAGATGGTGACGGGCGTCGATCTCGTGCAGTGGCAGCTGCGCATCGCGCAGGGCGAGAAGCTGACGCTCGATCCCGAGCGCGCGCTCACGCCGCGCGCGCACGCGATCGAGTGCCGGATCATCGCGGAAGATCCCGATCGCGGGTTCATGCCGTCGCCGGGGCTCGTCCGGGCGCTCGGCGTGCCCAGCGGGCCGGGCGTGCGCGACGATCGCGGCGTCGTCGCGGGCTTCGAGATTCCCGTGTTCTACGATTCGCTCATCTCGAAGCTCGTGGTGTGGGGCGAGACGCGCGCGGACGCGATCGCGCGCCTCAGCCGCGCGCTCGACGAGTATCGCGTCGTCGGCGTCCAGACGACGGTGCCGTTTTTCCAGTGGCTGATTCGTCAGCGCGAGTTCCTCGAGCGCCGGTTCGACACGACGTATCTCGACGGCGTGCTGGCCGAGCGGCAGGGGCAGTCGTTCACCACGGCCGCCCCGCGCGATCTGCAGGACGCGGCGATCTGCGCCGCGCTCGACGCGTGGTTCCGCGCCCATCGCGCCGGCGCCGAAGCGAGCACGACGAGCGGCGCCTGGCAGCGCGCCGCGCGCCTCGAGGGCCTGCGATGACGTTCGAGGTCGAGATCAACGGCGAGATCACGACCGTCGCAATCGAGCCGGTCGGCGCCGCCGGTCCGCACGGCGGCACGTTCCGCGTCGGGATCGCCGGATCGGGCGGCACGGGCCCGCGCACGAGCCACGAGATCCAGGCCGCGAGAACCGACCTCGGCCTGTCGCTGCTATTTGCCGCCGACCATCGCAGCGTAGACGCCGCGATCACGCCGCGCGCGGCGGGGGAGTGTCTGGTCCAGACGCCGCGCCTCACCGTCGCCGCCGTCGTCGACGGCCGCCGGTTCGAGCGCACCGGACCGATCGAGGCGGGCGGGCACGGCGAGCAGCGCGTCAAGGCGCCGATGCCCGGCCGCGTCGTGCGCGTGCTGGTGAAGCCGGGCGACACCGTCGCCGCCCGTCAGGGCCTCGTCGTCGTCGAAGCCATGAAGATGGAGAACGAGCTCACGGTGCCGCGCGCGGGGCGCGTCAAAGAGGTCGCCGTGGCCGAGGGTGCGTCGGTCGAGGCGGGCCGGCTGCTCGTGATTGTCGAATGAGGAGCGCCAAGCGCTCAGGTAAGCTGGAACCGTGACAGACGTGTCTCCCCCGCCGCCGGATCCGGCGCAGCCGGAGGCTCGCCCGCGCGGCCGGCGCCGGCGGTTCGTCTGGCGCTGGTCGCGGCGGTTCCTGGCGGTGGTCGCGGCGATCGTGGCCTCGGTCTTCGTCACGTTCTTTTCGATCGACATCGGACAGTTCGGTCAGCTGAAGTCGCTCGCCGAGCGCGAGGGCAGCAAGTACCTCGAGCGGCCGCTCACCATCGGCAAGCTCGTCGCGTACGTCACTCCCGGGCGGTTTGCCGTCGAGGACGTCGTCATTCAGGGCGTCAAGCCCACCGATCGGCCGTTCTTCACCGCCAAGCGGATCACCTTCGAGATCGACTGGTGGAATTTCATCTGGAATCACGATCTGCCGGTCAACGTGCGGCTCACCGGGTGGAACGTGTTCATCGAGTCGTGGGGCGGCGGGCGTCACAACCTGCCGAAGCTGAAGCCGAAGAGCTCCGGCGGCAAGCGCCCGTTTACGATCACCACGGACGTTGAGGCGCTCAACGGCGCGTTCGGGTTCGAAGACCACGCGACGCCGTGGAGCGTGACCGCGCCCAACCTCAGCTTTTCGCTGGTGCACTCGCGCCCGACGAACGAGTACGTCGGCACCGCCGCGTTTTCTGGCGGCACGGTCCAGATCCAGAAGTTCCTGCCGATGTCGGCCGCGCTCACGACGCGGTTCGTCCTCGCCGGCGGGCTCGTCGACCTGCGGCACATCGATCTGGTGACCGATGGCGCGCGCACGCACGTGACCGGCGCCGTCGATTTCTCGCGGTGGCCCGAGCAGCGCTACAACGTCAGCTCCGAGCTCGACTTCCGCCGCATGCGCGAGCTCTTCTTCGCGAACGAGCCGTGGGACGTGGACGGGAAGGGCGACTTCACCGGCATCTTCCACGTCTACAACGGCGGCCAGGAGCTCGCCGGCGACTTCAAGAGCGCGCAGGCGCGCGTCCAGAGCCTCGACTTTTCCGATCTGCACGGCTCGCTCCAGTGGCTCCCCGATCGCTTCGAGGTGACGCACGCCGACGCGGATTTCCACGGCGGTCACACGCGCTTCACCTACGCGATCGAGCCGCTCGGCACGCCGGCCGGCGCCACGCAGCGGTTCACGGCCGAGCTCGACGATGCGAGCCTTGCCTCGGTGGCGGGGCTGATGGACCTCAAGAACCTGCGGCCGACGGGTCGCATCAGGCACGCGCACGCCACGATGGCGTGGCCCAGCGGCAAGTTCCGCACGGACGTGCGGGGCAGCGTCGAGGCTGACGTCTCGCCGCCGGTCGAGGGTCAACTCGCGACGTTGGCCTTGCCGGCGCTCGGGGCGTCGCCGCCGCGTCTTCTGGACATCCCGAAGAAGGACGATCCCAACAAGTTCGATCCGATGAAGCCGCTCGGTCCGCTGCCCGTCGGCGGCCACCTCGAGTTCACGTTCGACGGCACGACCCTGGCCTTCGCGCAGAGCACCGTCGCGACGCCCACGACGTACTTCGCGTTCAGCGGGCAGACGGACTATGGACAGAACTCGAACGTCGCGTTTCACGTGACGAGCCTCGACTGGCAGGAAAGCGATAGGCTGCTCGCCGCGATCATGACGGCCGCGGGATCGACGACGGGCGCGGTGCAGCTGGGCGGCCGCGGCACGTTCGACGGCGTATTGACGAAGAGCTTCAAGGACCCGCGGATCGCCGGGCGCTTCAGCGGCGACGCGATCCAGGCGTTCTACACGACGTGGGGCAAGGTCTCGGGCGACGCCGTGATCGAGAACCGCTACATCGACGTGACCAACGGCGTGATCGGCGACGACCCCGAGACGGCGTCGATTCGCACGAGCGGGCGCTACTCGCTCGGCTACCCGCGCGCGGACGGCCTCGAAGAAGTGCGCGCGCATGTCGCGATCCGCAACTGGCCTCTCGAGGATCTCCGACACGGCTTCGATCTCGACGACTGGCCGGTCGACGGGATGATCGCGTCAGCGGACATGGACATCAACGGGCCCTACACCGGGTTGTTCGGGTCGGGCCTGATGCAGCTGGTTGACGGCGTCGCCTGGAAGGAGCACTTCGAGTCGGCGCAGGGCGCGCTCACGCTCACGGGCAACGGCATCAGCATCGATCGCATCGCGATGACGAAAAGCAGCGGCCGGATGACCGGCGCGGCCGTCGTCAAGTGGGACGGGACGTACTCGTTCGACGCGAAGGGCGATCAGATCAAGGTCGAGTCGCTCGACAACTTCAAGGTCGAAAAGGCGCCGCTCACCGGGGTGATGGCGTTCACGGCGTCGGGCGCCGGCGCGTTCAGCGCGCCGCACTACGAGTTCGGCGGGACGATCAAGGATCTTTATGCCGCCGACGAGTTCGTCGGCGAGGTGACCGGCCATCTGCGCGTCGACAACAACCGGCTGACGATCGATCAGTTCAACACCTCGTCGTTCCGCTTGCAGGTGACGGGGTCGGGCCAGATCGTGCTCGACGACCAGTACGACGCGGAGCTCACGCTCAAGTTCCTCGACACGTCGATCGATCCGTATCTCAAGTTCTTCGCGCCGCGGATGTCGCCGTACACGCGCGCGATCGCGAGCGGCACGGTGCGCGTGAGCGGACCGCTCGCCGACTACGAGCACCTCGGCGTGTTCCTCACGGGCGTCGAAGGCACGCTCACGCTCTTCGACTACCAGCTCAAGAACGACGGGCCGATCAGCCTGACGTTTCAGGACAACGCGGTGAGCATCGGCCGGTTCCGGCTGACGGGCGAGGGTACGAACCTCGAGCTCTCCGGCGGGATGTCGGTGGCCGACTCGACGATCAACCTGCAGGCCAACGGCGACGCGAGCCTCGCGATTCTCCAGGGCCCGAACATGCACGGCGCCGGGCGCGCGGTGCTTCGCGCCAGCGCCACGGGATCGTTCAGCGATCCGTCGATCTCGGGGTATGCCGACATCGAGGGCGGAAGCTTTCGCTATCGGCCGCTGCCGCGCAGCTTCACCGACATCGTCGGCCGCGTGAACTTCGACGGTAACGCCGTGAGCCTCGACGGGCTCAAGGCGAAGTTCGGCGACGGCGACGTGAAATTCGCGGGCAACATCGGGCTCAAGTCGTTCCTGCCCGACCAGTTCAATCTCAGCGCGACCGGCACGGCGATGCGCCTGCGGTATCCCGAAGGATTCTCGTCCACGGTCAATGCGGACTTGTCGCTCTCCGGTCCGGTGGCGGCGCCTCAGCTCTCCGGCCGCGTGGACGTGCTCTACGCGGCCTACACGCAGACGATCGACACCGACGCTGGGATCGTGATGCTGGCCGCCGGCGCGGCCGGCGGCGCGACGACGGAAGAGGGCTTGTTCGAGGCGATTCCCGAGGCCAGCTATCCGCTGACGTTCAACATCCAGATCCGCGCGAACCACACGCTGCACATCGACAACCGCAAGACCGCGACGCTCGTCGGGAGCGCGGACTTGAGCTACCGCGGCACGCTCGATCGGCCCAGCCTCACCGGTCACATCGACATCGACAGCGGCGAAGTCTTCATCAACGGCAACCGGTTCAAGGTGCTGCCGGGGACGATCCAGTTCTCCAACCCGAACAAGTTGGATCCGTTTTTCGACATCTCGGCGGAGACGCGGCCCCGCGCGCAGGGCCAGACGTTCAACGTCAACGTGCACCTGACCGGCACGCGGGCCAGCCTGACGCCCACGTTCTCGTCCGATCCGTTCCTGAGCACGGTGGACATCATCACCCTCATCTTCGGCGGCGTGCCCGACGTGAGCAGCACGCAACAGCGCTCGATCACCTCGCAGCAGCAGGCCTATACGACGCTCGTGCAGAGCGCCGCGGCGCAGTTCCTGCTGAGCCCGGTCTCCTCGCGCGTCGGCAGCGTCATCGAGCGCACGGGCGTGGACACCGTGCAGTTCACGACGATTCTGCCGAACGAGAGCTCGTTCAACCAGCTCAGCCCGTCGACGCGCGTCACCGTCGGCAAGCGGCTGTCGCGCAACCTCTACATGACCTACGCGCGCGACCTCAACTCGTCGCAGTACGAAGTGATCCTCGTCGAGTTCGAGCAGAGCGAGCGCATCTCCTGGATCCTCTCGCGCAACGAAGATCGCACGTTCGCGCTCGATTTCCGCGTGCGCCACGTCTTCTGATGCGCGGACGCTGGACACTCGCGGCGATCGTCGGCGTGCTGGTGCTGGCGGGCGCGCGTCCGGCCCGGGCGCAGGAGCCCGACCGGCTCGAGCGCCTGCTGGGCCAGCCCGTCGCCGCCGTGAAATTCGAGATCGACGGCCGGCCGGACACCACGGGCGCGCTCGAGTCGCTCGTGGACGTGAAGGTCGGCGAGCCCCTCCGCCTGGCCGCGATTCGCAGCAGCGTGCAGCGCCTGTCGAGCGTCGGCACCTTCGACGACGTGACCGTCGTCGAAGACGATGAGCCCGGCGGCGGCTTCGCCGTGCGGTTCGTGCTCTCGGCGCGCCGGCCCGTCGACAGCTTGTCGTTCACCGAGGACACGGGCCTCGATCCCAAGGAGCTGCAGAAGCGCGTGCGCGATCAGTACGGCGGGCTGCCGACCAACGTGCCGCCGGGCAAGCTCGCCCAGAACGTCCGGGAGATCTTGAACAACGAGGGCTACCTCCGCGCCGACGTGACGGTCAGCACCCTGAAGCGCACGAATCCCGATCGCGCCACGCTGGTGTTTGCGGTGGCCGCGGGGGATCGCGCCCAGATCACGCAGGTCGAGGTCAACAACCGGGCCACGTCGGTGTTCAACAGGGATCAACTGCAACGGCGCACGGGCATCGAGGCCAACCAGCCGTACCGGCTCGGCGACATCAACATCGCGCTCGCGGCGATTCGCGACGAGCTGCAAGTGAAGGGCTACTACGCGGCCGTCGCGTCGATCGAGTCCGTCGTCTCACCCGATCTCAAGTCGGTGATGGTGACGCTGACGGTCGACGCCGGGCCGAAGGTGGAAATCAAGTGGGCGGGCGACCCGCGTCCCCCCGGCCGTGAAGAGGACCTCGTGCCCATCGCGCGCGAGCGAGCCGCCGACGATGACTTGCTCGAGGACTCAAAGGTGCGCATCGAAGAGGCGCTCAAGGCGGACGGCTACGTCAACGCGGCGGTCACGGTGGCGAAGGACACGTCGACGCCGGGTGTGCTCATCGTCACGTACACCGTCTCGCGCGGCCCGCGCTTCCGTGTCGATCACCTCGTCATCCCGGACGGCCTGCACATGACGACGCCGACGCTGGAGGCGCTCCTGCCGGTCAAGCCGGGCGACGTCTACAGCGCGGCGAAGATCGACGGCGCCCTGGGAACGATCCGCAGCGAGTATCGCCGTCGCGGTTTCTACCGGATCCAGGCGACGGCGGGCCGCGACATACTGCCGAAGTCGAGCCCGGAGGGCGAGGTCTGGGTCGCGGTGCCGCTGCAGATCACGGAGGGACCGCAAGGCTTTGTGAGCGCGATTCAGTTCGTGCGCGACACCACGCAGATTCCGGAGCCGGCCCTGCGATCGCGCATGCGATCGAAGGAGCACGAGCCGTACGTGCAGGGATTGACGATCGCGGACCGTGACGCGATTTCGGCGTTCTATCTCGATCGCGGATTTCGCGTGGCCGCCGTGGGTTTGAAGCCGATTGTCTCGGCGGACGGCCAGCAGGTGACGCTCAGCGTCGAAATCAGCGAGGGCCCGCAAATCACGGTCGCCGACATTCAGGTGATCGGCAATACGAACGTGTCCACGTCCACCATCCTCGACGAGATGACGCTCAAGGTCGGCGATCCGTTCGGCGAGGAAGCGCGGCTCGAGAGCCAGCAGCGCGTCAACGCGCTCGGCTTGTTCCGCCGCGCCACGGTTGACGAGGCGCCGCGGCTGCCCGGCGAGACGAAAGCGCACGTGATCGTCACCGTCGAAGAAGCGCCGGCGCGCACGATCAGCGCCGGCGGCGGCGTGGACGCGGGCCGGCTGACCCGCACGACCGACGACGGCACGCAGGAGGACTACGTCGCGGTGTCACCGCGCGTGTTCATCGCCTACCAGCGCCGCAATCTGTTCGGGCGGAACACGTCGATCGATTTGTTCGCGCGCGCGGCGCTCAAGCCGACGAGCGACCCGAGCAACCCCGCGCGTGACGGCCACGGCTTCGGCTTCATCGAGTACCGCACGCTGGCGGCGTACCACGAGCGCCGGTTCCTCGGATCCAACGCGGATTTGCAGATCAGCGGCCAGGTCGAGCAGGGCCTGCGTCCAACGTTCAACTTCAAGCACGCGTCGGCGACGGCGGAAGCGTTGCGCAAGATCCGTCCGCGGCTTCTGTTCTCGGCGCGCTACTCGCTCGACTACTCGGACGTGTTCAACGCGCGCATTCCGCCGGACCAGCGGCTGTTGATCGACCGGTTGTTCTCGCAGGTGCGGCTCTCGCTGGTGTCCGCCAGCCTCGTCTCCGACCGGCGCAACGACCCGGTGGCGCCGTCGCACGGAACGTACGCGACGGCCGACCTCGAAGTCGCCGGACGCGCGATCGGATCCGAGATCGGCTACGCGAAGACGTTTCTGCAGGCGTCGTACTTCCAGTCGCTCACCAACACGCGGCGGCTCGTCTTCGCCGGGCGCGCCGAGCTCGGCCTCGCGCAGGGCTTCGCGCGCCTCGCGACGGTGACCGACGCCAACGGCCAGCCGGTGCTCGGGCCCGATGGCAATCCGCTGATGGTCAAGGTCGACGACCTGCCCGCGAGCCAGCGCTTCTTCGCCGGCGGCAGCACGACCGTGCGCGGCTTCCAGCTCGACCGGCTGGGCGTGCCCGAAGTGCTCGACGACGACGGGTTGTCGAACGGCGGCAACGGGCTGGTCGTGTTCAACGCCGAGCTGCGCGCGACCTTGTTCAAGCTGTTCGGCCGCAACTTCGGCGTGGCCGGATTCACCGATTTCGGCAACGTCTTCAAGAACGCGGCGGACGTCGATCTCAGCCGCCTGCGCGGCGCCGGCGGCTTCGGGCTGCGCTACGACTCGCCGCTCGGCCCGATTCGCACGGACTTCGGCTACAAATTCACGCGCGAGTTGTACCGCAATGGATCGCGCGAGCGCGGCTGGGAGTTCCACTTCAACCTCGGGGAGGCCTTCTGATGCGTCATCGACTAGCGGCAGCTCTCGCCCTGCTGATGGCCCTCGGCGTCGTCTTGCCGGCGCAAACCGTTCTCGACAAGGTGCTGTCGAACGTCAACGGCGAAGTCATCACGCAGCTCGACGTGCGGCAGGCCCGCATGCTGAAGCTCCGGCTCGTGACGGCGCCGGCCGAGAGCGAGGCGGACGTGCTGCGCGGGCTCGAAAACCGCCGCCTCGTCCTGGCCGAGGTCAACCGCGTGACGCTCCCCGCGCCGGCGTCCGGCGACCTGGCCGCGCGACGCCGCGAATGGGAGGCGTCAGTTGGCGCGGGCGCCGGCCTGCCGCAGCTCCTCGATCGCGCAGGTCTGAGCGAAAACGGTCTGCAATCCTGGCTGCGTGACGACGTCCGCATCCAGCTCTACCTGGCGCAGCGGTTCGGCGGCGTGCCGGAGAGCGATCGCCCCGCAGAGATTTCGCGCTGGCTCGCGACACTCAGGGAGCATGCGGGACTGGGAAAATTTGGAACTTAGAACTTAAAACTTAGAACTTAGAACTCAAAACTTAGAACTTAAAACTTAGAACTTCAGAACGTCAGAGTGACACGCGTGCGCTCCGAAGTTCTGAGTTCTGAGTTCTGAGTTCTGAGTTCTAAGTTCTAAGTTGACTATTTCTCTATCCGCAGCACTTGCCACGTCGGCCCCGGACGCTCGTCCTTGATGGGCGCGAATCTCGTGGCCAGGCGCGTTGACTGCAGCAGCACCTTGTACGCCGCGAGCTGGCCGGGATACTGGGCCGGATTGCCGAAGTACTTGTCCGTCTCGGTGGACGACGAGACGAGATACGTGACGCCTTTGTTGCGGTAGGCCTCCAACGGCTCCGAAATCAATCTGAGCGTGTTCTCGGCGTGGACGGCCGGCGGCAGCGTCATCGCCATCGACTCGATCACGACGAACTCGCCGGGCTTGACGTTCTCGACCAGCCACTGTGCCGCGAGCTCCGTCGTACTGACCTGGCGCCGGTCGTAGTCGAACCAGTAGGCCTGCAGCGCGGACGGAATGAGCGTCAGGAACAACGCGATCCGGGCGATGCGGCGGGTCCATGTCCCGAGGAGCCAGACGGGCACCGCGTCCCAGAGCAGCTCTACGCCGCGGCCGAATGCGACGCACACCGCGGGCAGCAGCGGCATCGCGTACCGCGCGAACACCAGCGAGTGATTCGAGATGAACCAGAAGTACGTCACGGGAAAGAGCAGCAGGACCAGTGACTGCGCTAAACGCGCGCCCGAGGCGGCGCGCGTCGCGACATTGAACGCGCCGATCGTGATCAGGGCCGCCGCCGGCCACGCGGTGAACCGGTAGTGGCGGCCGCTGGGGTCGCTCACGCTGAACCAGTCGGCGACGTGCTTGGCGTAGACGCTTCCCGACGGCTCCAGGCCGTGCCGCTCCTGGTTGTAGTGCTGCATGAGCGCGGCAAAGCCGTTGAGGAAGCCCGGGAGGTCGAGCAGCGAGTACGGCGCGCCGGCGACGAAGGCCCCCGCGGCGCCCGCCAACACGCCGAACAGCGCGAGCGATCGCCCGCCCAGCGCGCCGACGTGCAGGATCGCGGCGAGCGGCATGATGATCGCGAGGCCGCCGTTGTATTTCGTGGCGGCCGCCAGTCCCGCGCCCGCGCCGGCGAGGATGAACCAGCGCAGCCGGCCCGTCTCGCACGCGCACAGCGAGAGCAGCATCGTCATCGCGACGAAAAACGTGAGCGGCGTGTCGGTGAGCGCGTAATGCGCCTCGCGCACGAGCTGCGGCTGGACGGCCATGGCCAGCGCGGCGACGATCGCCGTCAGCGTGCCCCACCGCGTGCCCGCGCGGTAGACGACGTAAACAGTGACGACGCTCAAGAGCGCCGTGAGCCCGCGCGCGCACAGATAGAAATCGCCCGGCCAGACGTGATCGAGGTTGGTCCAGTCGCCCGCCATGGCCCCGGCGAGGAAGCGCGCGCTGGCGACCGCCACCTGCATGTAGAACGTGAGCGTCGGATAGTCGTAGAACCCGTGCGGATTGAAATCGCCCGAGCGCAGCATGTGCAGCACGCGCACCATGATGTCGGGCTCGTCCGCGCCGACGACGTACGGAAGCCCGCTGCCGATCGTCCAGAAGCGCAGGACGGCCGCCAGCGCGATGATCGCGGCGATCAACAGCCCCGGGTAGCGCAGCCGGGTCGGCGGCTGGTCGGGCACGGGGGAGATTCTACTATTGGGTCATTGGGTCATTGGGTCAGGCTCAAGATCACTTTAGCGAATGGAGATCGTTAAAGTGAGCAGTAAACATGGGCCGCAATCGCTATGTTGCCCGTTCGCATTTGACCGAGGCCCGTTTTCGCCAAATTGTGCGGCTGTTCGCGAT
>DATEGZ010000179.1:0-5507 GCA_035279905.1 Vicinamibacterales bacterium | reverse complement strand
CGCCGCGGTCGACAGCGAGACCGTGCGTCGGCTCTGGGAGCGGGCGCTCGCCGAGCGGCTGCGCCGGCGCGCGACGCGGCTGCTGCGCGCGATCGACGAGGCCGGCACGCTGTACGTGCCCGAGCGCCTGCACGCAGTGCGCATCGCCGCCAAGAAACTTCGGTACGGTCTCGAGCTCTCTCGCGAAGCCTCCGGGCTGCCCGTCGGCTCGCTCGCCGTGTCGATCAAGCGCGTGCAGGACGTGTTGGGCCGCCTGCACGATCTCGCAGTGCTCGCCGGGCAGGTGCGCGAGATGGCCGCACGCTCGAGGCGGGCCGCCGCAGGATCCGAGGCGATTCTCCTGGCGCTCGAACGCGAGTGCCGCGCGCAGCACGCGCGCTATCTGGCCAGGCGCGTGGGGCTCGCCGCGCAGGCCAGACGGACGAAGGACGAGGTGGCGCCGACGTTGAAGGGACGACAACTGCCGATGATGAAGCTGGGCGCGAGCGCGCTCGAAGCGCGCGAGGCCCGATGGCGCTGACCTCGGGAGGCACGCTGTACCTGGTCCGCCACGCGATCGCCCACGAGCGCGGCGAGGAGTGGCCCGACGACGCCAAACGTCCGCTCACGCACGAGGGCGCGGCCAAGATGCGGCGCGCCGTCGCGGGCCTGCGCGAGCTCGACCTCAAGATCGACGTCGTCTACACCAGTCCGCTGGTCCGCGCGATTGAGACCGCCGATCTGCTGGTTGCCGGGCTCAAGCCGACGCCGGCGTTGCGCCCGCTGCCTGCGCTCGTCCCCGGCGGCGCGGCGAACCGCGTGGCGGAGGCCATCACGTTCGAGCGTGAGGCGCGCACGGTCGCGCTGGTCGGCCACGAGCCCAGCCTCGGCGAGCTGGCCGCCTGGCTCATCGGCGCGCGGGCGCCCTTGCCGTTCCGCAAGGGCGGCGTCTGCCGGATTGATTTTGCGGATCAGCCGCCCAGCCGAAACGGGCAGCTCATCTGGTTCGCGACGCCGAAGATGCTCCGCGCGCTCGCGCGGTAGCGGTGCGCGCTAGACGACCGTCCCCGGTTTCACCACGCCGCCCTTCGGCACGATGATGATCCCGCTGCGGATGTAGTAGCCATCCCCGTCGACGTCCTGAATGCCGCGCTCGTTGACCAGGCGCGCGCCGTCGCCGATGCGCGCGTTCTTGTCCACGATCACGCGGTCGAGCACGACATTCCGGCCGATGCCGAGCGGCAGATCGCCCACCTGGTCCTCGTAGAAGTCGGCGCCGAGCAGGACCGACCGGGAGATCTTCGTGCCACGATGCACCGACATCCGGACGCCGACCACGCTCTGGTCGATCTCGCAGTTGTCGAGATAGGCGCCGTCGGCGATGAGCGCCTCGTCGATGCGGCACGCGTGGACGCGGGCGGCCGGCAGGAAGCGCGGCCGCGTGTAGATCGGCCGCGTCGGGTGGAAGAAGCTGAACGGCGCGCCCCGCCCCGTCAGCATCAGGTTCACGTCGTAGAACGAGCTGACCGTGCCGACGTCGGCCCAGAAGCCGCGGTACAGATGCGTGTGCACGCGATGGGTTTCGAGCGCGTGCGGGATGATCTCGTGGCCGAAGTCGATCGCCCGGTCGCGCGCGAGGATGTCGTAGAGCACGTCGCGCGAGAACACGTAGATGCCCATCGACGCCACGAACGGTTTGTCGGTGGTCAGGAGGCCGGCGGGGGAGTGCGCGGGCGCGCTCGATCCGATCTGCGCCAGCCGTTCAGCTCGCGGTTTTTCCTCGAAGCCGATGATGTGGCCGGTCCCGTCGAAACGGAAGACCCCCATCTGCGTCGCGTCCTCGGGCGAGACGGGCTGCGCGGCGATCGTGATGTCCGCGTCGCGCTCGATGTGCGTCTCGATGAGCTCGGCGAAGTCCATGCGGTAGATGTGGTCGCCGGCGAGGATGAGGTAGTACTCGGCTTCGACGTCGCGGAAGTGCCGCGCGGCCTGCCGCACGGCGTCCGCGGTGCCTTGAAACCACTGCTCGCCTTCCGGCGTCTGCTCGGCCGCAAGGACTTCGACGAAGCCGCCGGAGAACAAGTCCATGCGGTACGTCTGCGCGACGTGCCGGTTGAGCGACGCCGAGTTGAATTGCGTCAGCACGTAGATCCGCTTGAGGCCCGCGTGCAGACAGTTGCTGATCGGCACGTCGATGAGCCGGTACTTGCCGCCAATCGGCACCGCGGGCTTCGACCGCAGGTGCGTCAGCGGAAACAGCCGGGTGCCGCGGCCGCCACCGAGGACGATCGTCAGGACGTCGTTCATCGCACTTATCTTATTGGGGTTCCCGAAGGTTCCTAGAGGTTCCCGGGGGTTCCTGGAGGTTCGCCGCACCCGCAGTGAACCCTGGGGAACCTCGAGGAACCCTCGGGAACCCCTTGGAACCCCATGCTTTGTTGATGTTACGTAGAGTTTACAGTCCGCCTTTAGCGTACTGAGTTATCAATGTTGTCCCTTCGATCGGGGCAGGACGTCAGTAGGAGCCAGCACATGTTGACCCGCGAGTTCGTGCATGCCGGACATACCAAGCGCGTGACCATTACCCGGAGCGAGGGCGGATGGGCCGTGCGCGAGGAGCGGGACGACCGCGTCGTGCGCGACATCCAGTACACCGACTGGCACCGCGTCGAGCGCGCGATTCAGATGTTCGAGCTCACGTGTCAGGAAGCCGTCCCGTCCCGGGACTAGCGCACGCTACTCGACGAAGCGATACCCGAGTCCCACGACCGTTTCGATCTGATCGCCGGCCGCGCCCAGCTTGGAGCGCAGGCGGCCGACGTGCACGTCCACCGATCGCGTTTCGATGAACTGCTCGTAGCCCCACACCCGCTCGAGCAGGCGGTCGCGTGAGAGCACGCGGTTGCGGTTTTCCACCAGGCACTTCAGCAGCTCGAATTCGCGGCGGGTGAGCCGGATCGGCTCGCCGTCGACCGTCACCGACACGGCGTCGAAGTCCGCCACGACGTGTTTGCCGCGGTAAATCGACATCGCCGTCGGCCGCGCGCCGGGCTTGCGCCGGAGCACCGCGCGGACGCGGGCGGCCAGCTCGCGCAGGCTGAACGGCTTGGTGACGTAGTCGTCGGCGCCCAGGTCGAGACCGGAGACTCGATCGGTCTCGCCTGTTCGGGCCGTGAGCATGATGATGGGCAGGGCGGCCGTCGCCGGCCGCGCGCGAAGCAGCCGGCAGACTTCGGTGCCGTCCAGCACCGGCAGGTTCAGGTCGAGGATGACGAGGTCCGGTTGTTTGTCACCGACCGCCTTGAGCGCCGCATCGCCGCTCGTGACGACGTCGACCTGGGCGTCGCCGCCGCGCTCGAGCGTGTGCTTGATGAGCTGGGCGATGTCGGTCTCGTCTTCGACCACCAGGATGCGTGATTGAACAGCCACGAATGAGTCCTCTGCGCCAGAGGCTACCCGTCCGCCGTTTCCCGCCCGTGTCACGTTCGTTAAATGTCGGTTACGAGCCCGGGATTGTTGAGGGAAATCCGCGTCGCCCCGCCGTTACAGTTTCTTTGCTAGAATTTCGCCCGGCAACCAACCCTGTGGCACTCAGACTCGGCTTCTTTCCACGCGACGGGCAGTTCTTCGACCTGTACAACCAGATGGCGGACGAGATTCGGGCGGCCGCGAAGCTGCTCGAGGAGATGCTGGCCGCCGAGCCGCCGGACGAGCACAAGGCGGACCTCATCAAGGACGCCGAGCACCGGTGTGACACGCTGACGCACGACGCGATCCAGCGGCTCCACCGGACGTTCGTGACGCCGTTCGACCGCGAGGACCTCTACGCGCTCGCGACGTCGCTCGACACAGTGATGGACGCCATCGACCACGCGGCGGCGCTCGTGCGGCTCTACCGCATCCGCGACGTCCGGCCGGGCGCGCGCGAGTTGACGCACACCGTGTCCCATTCGGCCGAGAGCCTGCACAGCGCGCTCGAGGCGCTCGCGACGAAGAAGCCCGTCCAGCCGCACGCCGTCGAGATCAACCGGCTCGAGAACGAAGCCGACCGCGAGTACCAGGAAGCCGTGCAGCGGCTCTTCGACACCGAGACCGATCCGATCGTGATCATCAAGTGGAAGGAGCTCTACGACGTTCTCGAGCAGATCACGGATGCCTGCGAGGACGTCGCCAACGTCATCGAGAGCGTCGTCGTCAAGCACGGATAGCCTGTGACGCACGCGATGACCGTCATCGTCGCGATCATTACGGTCGCGCTCGTTTTCGATTACATCAACGGATTCCATGACGCCGCGAACTCGATCGCGACGGTCGTCTCGACGCGCGTGCTGTCGCCGCTGCAGGCGGTGGCCTGGGCCGCGTTCTTCAATTTCGCGGCCGCGATTGGCGTCGGGACGGGCGTCGCGAAGACGGTCGGGTCCGGCATGGTGGATCTGTCCGTCGTCACCTACACGGTGATTCTCACGGGGCTCATCGGCGCGATCACGTGGAACTTGATCACCTGGTACTTCGGGCTGCCGACGAGCTCGTCACACGCGCTGTTCGGCGGCTACGCGGGCGCCGCGGTGGCCAAGGCCGGCTTTGGCGCGGTCATCGTGTCGGGCTGGACCAAGACGCTGATCTTCATCGTCGTCGCGCCGCTGATCGGGCTCGCGGTCGGGCTCATCGTGATGACCTCGATCTACTGGATTTTCCGCGACTCGACGCCGGCGCGCGTCGATCGCTGGTTCCGCAAGCTGCAGCTCGTCTCGGCCGCGGCCTACAGCCTGATGCACGGCGCCAACGACGCGCAAAAGACGATGGGCATCATCACGGGCGCGCTCGTGACGGGCGGTTTCCTCACCAAGTTCGAGGTGCCGTTCTGGGTCGAGATGCTGTCGTACACGGCGATCGCCCTGGGCACGCTCAGCGGGGGCTGGCGCATCATCAAGACGATGGGGACGAAGATCACGAAGCTGACGCCCGCGGGCGGCTTTGCCGCCGAGACCGGCGCGGCCGTCGCGATCTACACGGCGACGGCCATGGGCGTCGGCATCAGCACGACGCACACGATCACCGGCGCCATCATCGGCGTGGGCGCGACGAAGCGGCTGAGCGCGGTCCGCTGGGGCGTCGCCGGCCAGATCCTCTGGGCGTGGATTCTCACGATTCCTGCCTCGGCGTTCATCGGGATGACGTGCTACACGATCGTCGACTTGTTCCGATAGGGGTCAGACCGGGGTTAGACCCTAGATCTTCACGGCCATTCGCCACGCCAGCCACAACAGCGCCGCGCCCGTCGCGCCCTCCACGGCGCGCGCGAATGCCGGCTGTTTGAACAGCTCGCGCAGCCGATCGAACGCCCCCGCCCAGGCCGCGTGGCAGCAGAACGCCAGCGAGATGTGGATCGCCGCGTACAACGCGAACACTCGAGCCGAGGCGTCCGGCGGCAGGAACGACGGCACGATCACCAGGTAGAACGTGCCGATCGATGGATTGACGATGTTGGTCAGCAGCCCCTGGCGCATCGCGGTGCCGGCGGCCGGACC
>DATEGZ010000178.1:0-31750 GCA_035279905.1 Vicinamibacterales bacterium | reverse complement strand
TCGGGCCGGGCGCCGGCCTTCAGCCGCGCGACCGTCGCCGTTGCTGCACGCGCGCGATCGTCCGCGGCGCGCACGCGCGCCTCCGCCAGTTGCCGCCGCGAGACCGCGTCGTCCCGCTGCTTCTGCGAGCCGGCGCGGTTGCGCAGGAGCTGCTCGAACCGCGCTTCGTCGTCGCGCGCCGCCGAGAGCTCCGCGTCCGCGGCGCGCTTGTCGGCGGTGGCCGCGGCCAGCTGTGCTTCCGCCTGCTGAATGTCCTCGGCACGTGTGCCGGCCTGGAGCAGCCGCAGCTGCGCCTGGGCCTGCGCGCGATCGGCCTGGGCGCGCGCGATCGCGAGATCGGTGTCCGTCGTCTGAATCGTGACGAGCACCTGCCCGGAGGTGACTCGCGCGCCTTCCGTGACGCGCACGTCGGCGACGCGCCCGGGCACCTTCGACGCGACCTTGACCTCCGTCGCCTCGACATACCCGCTCGCCTTGGGCGTCGTCGGCGCTTTCTCGCGCTGACACCCGGCCGAAGCGACGAGCGTGGCCGCGAGCAGGCCAGCCAGCATGCGTGTCATGACTTCTCTCTCCTTGAGGATCCGGGCGACGGGCGCGACTCCCGGGGTGCGACGGCGGCGAGCGTCGCGGCGATCACGTTGGCGACGACCTCCTGCCCCGGGGCGTTGGCGATCTCGGTCGGCACGAGCTGCTTGAAGCGCTCGCGCACGGGCGCCGTCGCGGCAAAGAACAGCAACGGGGCGACGATGCCGATCTGGGTGACGAGCGGGTTGACCTGACGAAACTTCCCCGCCGCGTGCCCCTCGGCGAGGATCGCGCCAAGCGTGCCGACGACGCGGCTCATCTCGGAGACGATCGGCGGCGCGAGGTGACGGCCGCCGTCGGCGATCTCGCGGAGCCACAGCGGCGGAAACTGCGGCTGCGTGAACGCGGTACCGGCGAGGGCCTCGACGAAGCCGCGCAGCTGGGCCTCGGGGGTGCCGCCCTGCTCGCGCACGGCCTCGACGGCGGCGGCGACGCGGCCGAAGCGGTCGAGCAGGATCGCCTGGTAGAGCGCGGTCTTGCTCTTGAAGTGGTAGTAGAGCATCGCCTTGTTGATGCGGGCGCGGGCGGCGATGCGGTCGACCTTGGCGCCGTCGAAGCCGCGGGCGGCGAACTCCTCGGCGGCGGCCGCGAGGAGGCGGTCTCGGGTGGTGGGGGCGCCGGGGGTGCGTCGAGCGGTGGCGGCCATGGCCGTGCCTTAACTAACTAGATAGTTAACTAGACGCCGCGGTCTGTCAATGGCCCGATAGCCCAATGGCCCAATAGCCCAATTTCAGCGGTAGTGCCGTTCCAGCTCCGACGCGTAGTACCGCCCCACCTGCTTCCGGTAGTCCCCCAGCCATTGCGTCAGCCGCGTCGGGCCCGTCGCCGGCCCGTCCACCACCAGCAGGTTGGCCATCAGCCCGAGGTACTCCTCCCACGTCAGCACGACGTCCCGCACAAACCACCCCGTCATCCGCGTCCCGGCATACGCCACGCGCGGCGGCACGTGCGCGATGCGCGCCCGCACGCCGATCAGCGACGCGATGCGTCCGACCAGCTCCCGGAACGCGAACGTCTCCGGCCCGACGGCGTTCACGATCTGCCCGCCTGCCCCACCGTCGTCGGCCGCGTCGGCGATCAGCCGCGCCATGTCCTCGACGTAGATCGGCCGCAGGCCGTATCGACCGTCGCCCGGCACGGCGAACACGGGAAAGTGCCGCACGAACCACGCGATGTTGTTGATGAGGATGTCCTCGGCGCCGAAGATCACCGTCGGCCGCAGAATCGTATGCGCCAGCCCGGACGCGGCGACGATGTCCTCGACTTGCGCCTTGCCCGAATAGTAGGCGAGCGGCGACTCACGCGACGCATTGGCGATGCTCACGTGCACGACGCGGCGAACGCCCGCGTCACGCGCCACGCCGATCAGCGCGCGCGAGTTCCCGACCGCGCGCTCGAATGTCGCCTGGCCCCGCGGAAACCGGATCCAGTACGTATTGATCAGCGTCGTCGCCCCGTCGAACGCCGCGCGCATCGCCTCGGGATGCTCGAAGTCGTACCGGAACACGTCGACTGCCCCGCCGAACGAGTCGCGCCGGCCGGGATGGTTCGTCAGCGTCCGGACCTGCCAGCCCCGGTTGAGTAACAACCGTGTGACGTACCTGCCGGTGTAACTGAACGCGCCGGTGACCACGGCGCACCTGGGTGATCCCACGTGCACAGCGTGCCAAACCGACGCGCTCAGAGCAACTGTTGCAGGCGCTGATACCCGGAGCGGCTGAGCGGCAGCTTCGTGCCGTCGGTGAGAATCGCGATGCGGCTGTCCTTGGCGTAGAGCTCGACCTTGGCCAGCCGCTCGATGTTGAGCAGGTACGATCGATGGATGCGCACGAACCGCCGCGGATCGAGCTGCGCTTCGACTTCCGCGAGCGGCTGCTCCTTGAGCAGCGCGCGGCCGCCGGTGCGAAACGCGACGTAGTCGTCCTGCGCCTCGACGTAGTCAATCTTCTCGACCGGCACGACGTGCACGTGCGCGCCGTCTCGAATCACGACCCGCTCGATCGGGCCGCCCGCCGGCCGTGCGGTCTCGCGCAGCGCCGCCGCCGCCGGTCTCGGCGTCTGCCTGGCTCGCGCGCGCGCCAGCGCCTCCGCGAGCCGCTCGCGCGAAAACGGCTTCAGCAGATAGTCCACCGCGTGCACCTCGAACGCGCGCAGCGCGAACTCGTCGTACGCGGTCACGAAGACCACCGGCACGTCGCGGCCGACGAGATCCAGCACTTCGAAGCCGTCGAGCTTCGGCATCTGGACGTCGAGGAACAGCAAGTCGGGCGCGAGCTCGCTGACGGCTTTCACGGCCTCGAATCCATTGGCGCATTCGGCGACGATCTCGATGCCCTCCTCGGCGCCGAGATCCTGCCGCAGCGCCATTCGCGCCGGCTCTTCATCGTCGACGATGACCACTCGCAACGATCGGGGCGCGTCGTTCATGCGGCCGGCTCCTCCACGGGCAGGGACAGAGACACACGATACGACTCGGGCGCCGCTTCGATCGAGAGCGACGCGCGATCCCCGAACGCCGCCGCAAGGCGCTTGCGCACGATGTCGAGGCCGAGACCGGTGCCCTTGCGCATCGCATCGACGTCGCGCGGATTCGACACGACGATCACCGCATGATCGCCCGCGCGGCGGGCGGCGATTTCGATCGACCCGCCGTCCAGGCGCGTCGCGATGCCGTGGCGCACGGCGTTCTCCACGAGCGGCTGAAGAATGAGCGGCGGCACCGTCAGCGCTGAACCGTCGAGGGCCACTGCGGTCTGCACGCGCAGCCGCTCACCGAATCGGACCTGCTCGATGCGCAGGTACTGCTCGGCCAGCGCGACCTCGCGGCCGAGCGGGATGCGCGACGCGCCGCCGAGGCTCTGGCTGTCGCGCAGAAACTCCGCCAGCAGCTGACACATCTGACGCGCTTTGGCAGGATCGACGCCAATCAGCCCGGAGATCGAGTTCAGACTGTTGAACAGAAAGTGCGGATCGACCTGCGCGCGCAGCGCGCGGAGCTCGGCCTCGCGCTGGCCCACTTCGGACTCGAGCGCGCGTCGCCCGGCCGCCGCCGAATGTTCAAACGCTTGCGCCAGATACTGCACGGCAAACGAGAGCAGGTACGCGAGCGCGCCCAGACCGATGAGCAACGTGGAGAGCGGGGCCACCGACGCGCTGCCAGGCATCAGCCCGAATCGCACGAGCGCCTGCCACCAGGCCTGCCCGACCGCCGCCCACACCGCCGCGGTGACGATCGCCGCGGTGAGCGCCGTCGCGCCCACGCGCACAGGCGAAGTCCCGGGCAGCGGCATCGTGCGGGACAGGTAGCCGACGGAGAGAGACACCGGCGCCGCGAGCAATCCCAGCGGCAGGCCAAACAGCATCGCGGGCAGCCACGGCACTTCCATCAGCACATGGACGAGCACGCCGACGAGCGCGCCCACGAGCGCCCACGCGAGCAGCTGAAGCTGCAGGCGCCACCGATCGGCCAGGACCGTCGCCATCTGTGTGGGGATTGTTGATCGGCTTGGGCCCTACGTCTTGATCTCGACGCCGCCCATCAGCACGAAACCGCGAACGATCAGCCGCTGGCGGGCGTCGCTGGTCGCATTGCTCTTGTCCTCGACGCCGCCCATGACGGCCATCACCTGATTCGAGACGGCCCAGCCGGGCGGTACTTTGATCTCGATCCCGCCCCACATCGCGAAGACGTCGATGACCGCGTCGCCGGGCGTGGACGCGCCACGAAGGTCGAGCTCGATCCCGCCCATGATGGCCGTCAGATCCGCCCGCTTGAAGGACGTCGAGACGATGCGGCGGCGGAAGGCGGACCAGAACGCAAAGCCGGACACCACCTGATCGGCGGTCTCTGAGCCGTCGATCTGGGCATCCAGCGTCGGCCTCGACCGGAGAACGAGGCGCAGGCCGAGGAAGACGAATACCAGCGGCCACCAGTCCCAGATGCGAAAGCGAAGGACGTGGAAGTTGTCGCCGAGCCACAGCGCCCCGAGGATCATGAAGATCGTGCCGGTCACGCGGCCCGAGGTAGTCGACGCCGACAGAAACTTCGCCAGTCCGCCGGCGATCATGACGAGCGGCCAGTACCGCCAGAGCTCGTAGGCCTCGATCCAGCCGAGGTTGCCGGCGGTCAAGAGCAGACCCATCGCGACGATGCCGAGCCCGACGACGATCTGCGGCGTGATGCGGGGCCCGCGGCTCCCCGCCTCGAGCGGCATCATCATGATTTCGCTCCGGTCTGCCGATTCCTGTATCCGCTGCTCACGATCAAGGAGACGCCGCCAACCACGATGAACAGCGGCCAGGACTGATCGATCGTGAGGACACCAAACGTGTGCAGCAGAAAGATGACGCCGATGAGCATCGTCGTCAGCCCGCCAAGGTGCTTGCCGTCGTCGGACTTGGCCATGAAACGGCCGAAGCCCATCACGAGCAGCACGACGGGCCAGAGCCGCCAGATGTAGCCGGGAGCGATGAAGTGCTGTTTGGCCGCGAGAAGCGCGAGCCCGATGCCGATGAGCACGAGCCCGGGCGCGATCTGCGAGCCGCGGCTGGCCGCCATCACAGCCCCCCTCCCACGAAGGTGGCCACGGCCACCGGGTGCGTGAGGAGCAGCCACAACAGGCCTGCCGCCAGGGCGCTCGAGACGATCCCCGTGATTCCCACGACCACCACCCAGATTTGCGTGCGATTCATAGTGCCCTCTTGCTATTTGAGAATACGAGGGGCCCGAGGCGGGGTCTCGGGCGTTCCGGCCAGTGGCGGGGGGCACTCGGTGAGTGGTGGTGGTCCCGGCGAGTGACGCCGTTCGAACCCGGACGCCGCGTGTCTTATACAATCGTCCGAGGAGTTGCCATGGCGTTGTTTTCGCGTAGCCCACAGTCCGTGCCCGCCGCCGAAGCCGAAGGGCTCGGTGTCGAAGCGCTCATCTCGTTGCGGAACATGGAGAAGTCGTACGCACACGGCACGAGCCGCACGTGGGTCCTGCGACGCATCATGCTCGACATCAAGGACGGCGAGTTCGTCTCGATCATGGGGCCGTCGGGCGCGGGGAAATCGACGCTGCTGCACATCATCGGCATGCACGACAGCGCCTGGACGGGCGACTACTACTTCGCCGGCCAGCCCGTGCATCGGCTCGGGCCGAAAGATCGCGCGCGGCTGCACAAGCAGCACATCGGGTTCGTCTTCCAGAGCTATCACCTGCTCGACCACCTGACGGTCTACGAGAACCTCGACGTCCCGCTGTCGTATCGCGACATCAAGAAATCCGAGCGCGACAGCATGGTGTGCGACATCCTCGATCGGTTCTCAATCGTCGGAAAGAAAGACCTGTATCCGAATCAGCTGTCGGGCGGCCAGCAGCAGCTGGTGGCCGTGGCGCGCGCGGTGATCGCGAATCCCAAGGTCATCCTCGCGGACGAGCCCACGGGCAACCTGCATTCGAGCCAGGGCCGCGAGATCATGGAGCTCTTCAAGCGCCTCAACGAATCCGGCACGACGGTCGTGCAGGTCACGCACTCGGAGACCAACGCGTCGTACGGATCGCGGGTCATCGAGCTGAAAGACGGATGGGTCGTCAGCTGACACCATTGGGCGATCGGGCTATTGGGTCATTGGGTTATTGGGCTGTCGTCCTTGCCGCGCTGAGCGTCCTCGCGGGCGCGTGTGACCGGCGTCCGCCGCCGAAGCAGTACAAGCTCACGGGCCAGGTGCTGGCGGTCAACGCCGAGTACTCCGCGCTCACCATCAAGCACGAAGACATCCCGGACTACATGCCGGCGATGACGATGACCTACAACGTGGCGGCGAAGGCGCTGCTCGACGGACGCAAGCCGGGCGAGCTCATCACGGGCACGCTCGAGACGGGCGACGGGGGGCCGCGGCTCATCGCCATCACACACACCGGCGAGGCGCCGCTGCCGCCCGACAACGAAGTCGGCATGGCGGCCGGACTCCTCGAGGTCGGCGAGATCGTGCCGGACGTCGCGCTCGTCGATCAGCACGATCAGCGCAAGTCCTTCAACGACTGGCGCGGGTCGCTGACGCTCATCACGTTCATCTACACGCGCTGTCCGCTGCCCAACTTCTGCCCGCTCATGGACCAGAACTTCGCGGCGCTGCAGCGCGCAACCGCGAAGGATCCCAAGCTCGCTGGCAAGGTAAAGCTCCTGTCGATTTCGTTCGATCCGGAGTTTGACACGCCGGCGGTGCTCGCGGCGCACGCGGCCAAGATGAAGGCCGATCCCGCGGTGTGGACGTTCGCGACGGCCGACCGCGTCACGATCGATCGGCTCGCCGGCAAGTTCGGCGTCAACGTCGTCCGCACGCCGGCCGACGCCGCGCAAATCACGCACACGCTCCGGACGACGCTCATCGACGCCGACGGCCGGATAGTGAAGTTCTACACAGGCAACGACTGGACGCCGGGCGCCGTGCTCGCCGACATGCGCACCTCAGTGAAATGACCTCGGGAGTCTTTTACACACGTTTGGTCAACTGCAGGTGACATTTACCGCCTCCGAGCGGCGCGTCATTCGCCAGTGCCGCACCCCGGCGAGCGTCCAGCAGTTCCTGAACGCGCTGCCTTACAACACCGAACCGCCGCCCGACCCGGCGACCCTGCGGTCGTTCCGCGGCGTCGTCCGTCACCGGACCGCGAACTGCATCGAGGCCGCGCTGAGCGCGGCCGTCATCCTCGAGCAGCACGGCTACCCGCCGCTCGTGATGAGCCTCGAGTCGATCGACCAGCTGGATCACGTGATCTTCGTGTACCGGCACCGCGGGCGCTGGGGATCGGTCGCGCGGTCGCGCGACCTCGGGCTGCACGGCCGGCGGCCGGTCTTCTCCACGCCGCGGCATCTCGCTCGGAGCTACTTCGATCCGTTCGTGGATTTCACCGGCCGCCTCAAAGCGTACGCGCTGGTCGATCTCCGCGTCCTGGGCACCTACGACTGGCGTCTGTCGGAACGCAACGTGTGGAAGGTGGAGACGTACCTGCTGAACGTGCCGCACCGGCCGATTGCCAGCTCGGACGCGCGGGTTCGCCGCCTGCGCGCGCGGTACGTGGCGTTTCGCAAGGCGCACCCAGGCATGCAGCCGGACTACTACGATCAACGGACGTGGACGGAGTTGCCGAACCTGCGGAACCCGTCGAACAGGTCGAACCCGTCGAACCCGAACTAGTCCAGATCAAAATCCCGTGACGGCTTCGTGACCGGTTCGTCTTTGGCCGCCTTGAGCGCTTCCTCGAAGCGCTTGGACAACGCGTCACCGCGCGTGCGCTCGGATTCGACGGCCTGCGAGAAGATTGCCTCGCGGCGCGCCTTGGCGTCGGCGAGGATCTTATGCGCCTCGTCGAGCTTCGGCTTGTCGGCGCGCTCCGGCTCGACGTGACGCACGACGCGCCGGAGGCCCTCGTCGATCACCAGCGTCGACTGACAGCACGGGCACGTGATTTCGTATTCAGTCTGCAGCTTGCCCATCGCGCACCGCCCTTCGCGTTCGATCTGCAGACTATGATACCGGCATGTCGCCGCCGCCGCGCGATCACGTGGACCTGCGCGTCGCGACCTACAACATCCACCGCTGCCGGGGCCTCGACCGGCGCGTGCGGCCGGAGCGCATCGCCGCGGTGCTCGCCACGATCGACCCGGACATCGTCGCCTTGCAGGAGGTGATCGGCCCCGGCCTGGGCGGCCCGGGCCACGCGGAACGGCTTGGCGCGGCGCTCGGGATGGGCTGGGTGATGGCGCCTACACGCGAGCTCCGGCGGCACCAGTTCGGCAACGCCGTGCTCAGCCGGTATCCGATCCGCGATCACGCGCAGCACGATTTGTCCTGGAAGACCTGCGAGCCGCGCGGCAGCCAGCGCGTGACGATCGATCTCGGTCCGGGCCGGCTGGTCCATGTTTACAACGTGCACCTCGGCACGGCGCTGCTCGAGCGCCGGTACCAGTCGGCGCGGCTGGCGACGTGGATCCAGAGCCGGCGCGGCGCGCCGAAGATCGTGCTGGGCGACTTCAACGAGTGGTCGCGCGGATCAGCGAGCAGCGTGCTGGCCGAGCACCTCGAGAGCCTCGACATCTACGAGCACCTCAAGCGCCGCCGCACCTACCCCGGGTTCTTTCCCGTGCTGCATCTCGATCACATCTACTTCGGCGGGGACATCGAGGTGCGGCGCATCGAGCTGCCGCGCACACGACTCGCGATGGTCGCGTCGGATCACTTGCCGCTCGTCGCCGATATTCGGGTGAAGTTCTAGCTTTCGTCGAGGTCGGGCTGCGGCGGCGGCGCGAGACGCGTTGCCGGACGGAGCGCTTCGCGGTGGTCGTAGATCGGCATCCCGCCCACGTGGTTGGGCACGGGGCAGGTCTCGGCTTTGCGAGCGAGGACGATCGTGACCGGGCTGCCTTCGACGCCGGCGCGGAACGCGACGGTGCAGCCGCAGCCGAGCTTCGCGGTCAGCGGCGGATCGACGGGGGGTGTGGGTCGGCGCGCCATGGCTTAGAAGAGCGCGAGGGCTTGCTTCTCGAACCACTCGCGCGTCTGCACGCCCTCGTGCTTCAGGTAGATCGTTCCGTCCGGCTTGATGAAATAGGACACCGGCACGGCAAAGGTCGCTTCGAATTCCTCGAGCATGTCGTCGTGACCCAAGCCGACGAGCACCGGATACGTCATCGCGTACTGCGCGGCGAACTTCTGGAGCTCTTCCGGCGAGTCGTCGATCGAGATGCCCAGCACGGTCAGCCCGCGGTCCTTGTATTTCTGGGAAATCGCGACCAGGCCGGGAATCTCGTCCTTGCAGGGACCGCACCACGTCGCCCAGAAGTTCAGGATGAGCGGCTTGCCGAGGTAGTCGGCCAGCTTCACTTCCTTGCCCGACATGTCCTTGAGCGTGTAGGTGAGCTTGGCCTTGGTCGGCGTGCCGTTCGTGTCGGCCTCGTGCGGGGCGATCCGGCCCCGCGAGCACGCGCCCGGCCACACGGCAATCGCCCCGGCCACGAGCGCGGCCAGCGCGTAGTGGCGCAGCTGCAACGTCTGAGGGGCGGGCCGACGGTCCACGACTCCACATTACTACAATCGGCGTCTGCAGCCGCACGCCATCTTGCGGAGGCGGCAGTGTCCTCGGCCGGGCACGCTCCCGCGCGAGACGCGCAAGCGTTTTCGGGCTGCGGCCGAGGTACGACCTTTGCTGGCATCTGACTCGTCGAGTGCTGCCAGCCGGCGGTTCCCCCAGCCGCTGCGGAACGGGAGGGGACACACTCCGGGTGTAAGATCCGGAGACGGTCCTCCGGGTTCGTTTGTTCTCGTCGAGGTGACTCTATGCGGATGCGCTTTCTGCGCATTTCTCCCCTGCTCGTTGGGGCGCTGGCCTTCGTGACGGCGGGCGTTCTGCCCCGTCCGGCGGCCGGTCAGACGCCCTTCGTGCCGTACTTCGGGAAAAACCAGGTTCGTTACGACCGGTTCGACTGGCATATCTACAAGACCGACCACTTCGAAATCTTCTACTACCCCGCGCTCGAGCAGCACCTCGAGCGGATCGCCGCCTACGCGGAGAGCGCGTATCAGCACATCAGCGCGGAGTTGAAGCACGACCTGGCCGAGAAAGTGCCGCTCATCGTCTTCAAGACGGAGAGCGAGTTCCAGGAGAACCACATCGGCCCGGACATGCCCGAGGGCGTCCTGGCGTTCGCCGAGCCCGAGCGGAACCGGATGGTGCTGCCGATCGACCAGCCGTCCGACCAGCTCTACCAGCTCATCACGCACGAGCTGACGCACATCTTCGAGTTCGACATCATCCCGCGCGGCCTGGGCCTGATGAGCTCGCTGCCGTTGTGGATGGATGAAGGGCTCTCCGACTACATGGCCGGCGCGTGGAATCCGCTCGACCTCATGATGGTGCGCGACGTCGCGATCTCGGACAACGTGCCGCGGATGAGCGAGCTCGAGAGCCAGCCGATGTCGGGCCGCACGCCGTACGCGCTCGGCCACGCCACGTGGGAGTTCATCGAAGCGCGCTGGGGCAAGGAAGGGCTGCGTCAGTTCCTGTTCTCGCTCCGCAAGAGCGCCATCGGCGGCGGCGAGAGCGCGTACGAAGAAGCGCTGAAGCTCAAGCCCGAGGACTTCGACGACGCGTTCGACCGGTACTTGAAGGAGCGGTTCAAGCCGTTCCGCGACAAGGAGCGTCCGGCCGATTACGGGCGCAACCTCGCGCCGCGGCCGGGCCGGAGCGACTACGTCTCGGTGATCACGCTGGAGCCCTCGCCCTCAGGCGACATGCTCGCGGCGGTCGTCGGCAACGTGCACGACCAGGAGCTCGACATCATCCTGCTCTCGTCGCGCGACGGGCAGATCATCCGGAGCCTGACGCCCGGCCTCGACAAGAACCGCGGGTACGAATACATCGCCACCGCCGGCGGCTTGCGCGGCAACGTCGTGCCGTGGATCGGCTGGTCGCCGGTGGGCGATCGGATCGCGTACTTCGTGCGCACCGAGAAGGACAAGACGCTCATCGTCGAAAACGTCGTCAACCGGAAGACAGAGTACAAGATCAAACTCTCGTCGGTCGACGAGCCGGAGTCGCCGGCCTTCAGCCCGGACGGCACGAAGATCGCGTTCTCCGCGCTCAAGGACGGAATCGGCGACATCTACACGGTCGAGCTCGGCAGCAACAAGGTGACGAACATCACGAAGGACACCTTCGCGGATTACGCACCGACGTTCTCGCCTGACGGCAAGACCATCGTGTACACGGCGCGCGTGGGCGGCAACCACAAACTGTTCTCCGTCGACGTCGCGTCGGGCGCGAAGAAGCAGCTCACGTTCGGCGCGCACGACGACGCCGCCGCCAAGTTCTACAACGATCACATCGTCGTGTTCACGTCGACGGCGGTGGATCCGAAGGTGACGCTGTCGCCCGAGGTGATGAAGAACGGCGACATCCCGAACATCTGGACGCTCGACCTGTCGAACGGCCAGCTGAAGCAGTGGACGGACACGGCCACCGGCAACGTCTCGCCCGTAGTGCTGCATCAGAGCGCCGGGCTCAAGGTCGCGTTCATCTCGTATTACAAGGGCCAGTACGGCATCCACGTCGTGACGGGGGACAAGCCGATCGCGACGGTCGACTCGAGCGACTTCGGCTCGCCGGGCCCGGTGATCGACTTCTCGCCGCCCATCAGCCACACGCTGATGCGCGACAACATCCACAAGAAGGGCGCGTTCGAGAAGATGAGCCTGGCGGGCCGGCCGCCGGTCAACCTCGGCGTCTCGAGCAGCGGCAACTTCTACGGCAACACCGAGATCGCGTTCACCGACGTGCTTGGCGACAAGCAGATGAGCTTCTTCTTCCAGTCGGTGTCGCAGTACCGCACGCTGGCGTTCACCTACACGAACATCGAACGGCGGCTGCAGTACGCGCTGCAGGGCTTCTCGCAGGACAACTTCTTCTACGGCCAGAACGCGGCGTTCTACGACCCGTCGATCGCGCCCTACATCGATCGCGATCTCGCGCAGGCCGAGCAGAGCCAGCGCGGCGGCACGGCGTTCGTGATCTATCCGTTCAACAAGTACCGCCGTGTCGAGCTGTTCAGCGGCTACATGCACATCTCCGAGAGCTACACGAACTCGGCGCTGCAGTCACTGGCCGATCAGTACCAGCAGGCGACGTACGGGGCGCCGCTGTTCCGCAACGGCAACTTGATTCCGGTGGGCGTGACGTTCATCCAGGAAACCACGATCTTCCGCGAGTACGGGCCCGTGTCGGGCAGCACGTTCCGCCTGGCCTACAACGCGTCGCCGAATTTCGGCAACTCGTGGATCTCGCGCCAGACGCTCGACGGCGACGTCCGCTACTACGCCCGCCTGGCCGCCAACGGCGTCCTCGCGTTCCGGGTGCGCGGTCTCCGGAGCTTCGGCAACAACCCGGACTTCCTGTACTACGGCGGCAACTCCGAGATGCGGGGCTACGACTACCTGCAGTTCGTCGGACAGCGCGCGTGGTTCGGCAACGCGGAGCTGCGCTTCCCGATCTTCGACGCCGTCGCGACGCCGTTTGGCGTCATGGGCGGGCTGCGCGGCACGTTCTACGCGGACATCGGCGGCGCGTCCATCAACGGCGTGCCGTTCACGTTCATGTCGAACAGCAGCCAGACCTACACCCCGATCATCGGGTACCAGCCGATCGACGCGTTCGGCAACCTGGCGCCGATCTACGGGCCGCCGGTGAACATCTCCGGTCTGCGCCTGGTGGACGGACGCGCCTCCTACGGCATCGGCCTGCAGAGCTTCGTGCTCGGATTCCCGATGCACTTCGACTTCTCGTGGAAGACGCTCTTCAACCGCGACTGGGAAGACGCGCTGTTTGCGGCCTACGGCGGCAGCCACGAGTTCCGCAAGATGAAGTTCGCGTTCTGGATCGGCTACGACTTCTGACATTGGGCCATTGGGATATTGAGCCATTGGGTCATTGAGGCGTCAGGCGATGATTGCGCAACAATGGCCCAATAGCCCGATGGCCCACTAGCCCAATGACACCCAAACGCCAGAGTGAGTCCTATACGGAAATGGTGCAGGCCGTCCTGCCCAACGATGCGAATCCCCTGGGGTTCCTGTTGGGCGGCACGGCGATGCACCTGATCGACATCGCCGGCGCCATCGCGGCCCACCGTCACACGCGCAGCCTGCTCGTCACCGCGGCCGTCGACGGCCTGCAGTTCCTCCACCCGGTCAAGATCGGCGACCTCGTGATCCTGCGCGCCACGGTGACCGCGACGTTTCACACCTCGCTCGAAGTCGAGGTGGAAGTGTTCTCGGAAGAAACGCTGACCGGCGATCGCAAGATGACGAGCCGCGCCTTCCTGACATTCGTCGCGATCGACAGGGGCGGCGCTCGCTGCCAGATCCCGCCCTTGCTGCTCGAGACCGACGCGCAGCGGCAAGTCGCGCGCGAAGCCGAAGGCCGGCGTGCGGCACGTCTCGCAGCCAAGAACCGGCTCGGGTGAGGTAGTTTTCAGCCTGGGGCCTGGAGCCTTCAGCTTCTTCTCAGCCTGACCCGCTCGACCGCGTGATCCGGGCCTTTTTCCAGCACCAGCCGCGCGCGCTCGCGCGTGGGCTTGATGTTCTCGTGCAGGTTGACGCCGTTGATCGTGCGCCAGATGTCGCGCGCCGTCTCCACCGCCTGCCCGTCGTCGAGCGCCGCGTAGCGATGAAAGTACGAGCGCGGGTCCTTGAAGACCGTCTCGCGCAGCGCGAGGAACCGCGCGATGTACCACGACTCGATGTGCGATTCCTCGGCATCGATGTAAATCGAAAAATCGAAGAAGTCGGACACGACGAGCCGCGCCGGCCGGCCCGGCAGCGGATCGCTCGTCTGCAGCACGTTGAGCCCTTCGACGATCAGGATGTCCGGCTGATCCACCGTCTGGAACTCGCCGGGGACGATGTCGTAGGACTGGTGCGAGTAGACGGGCGCGTGGACCGCGCCGCCGCCGGCCTTCACGTCGATCATGAACTGCACGAGCCGCCGCAGGTCGTAGCTCTCGGGGAAGCCCTTGCGCGCCATCAGGCGCCGATCCTCGAGCACGTGGTTGGCCAGGAGGAAGCCGTCGGTCGTGACGAGATCGACGCGCGGATGCGCCGGCCACCGCGAGAGCAGCGCGCGGAGGATGCGCGCGAACGTGCTCTTCCCCACCGCCACGCTGCCCGCGACGCCGATGACGTACGGCGTCGGCGACGGCAACCGGCCGAGGAAGGTGTCCGCCGCCTTGTGCAGCGTCTGCGTCGCCGCGACGTGAAGATTGAGCAGGCGCGAGACCGGCAGGTAGATCGCCTCGACCTCGGCGATCGACACACGCTCGTTGAGGCCCTGCAGCTCGGCCAGGTCCTCTTCGCTGAGCGTCAGCGGCGTGGCGGCTCGAAGCCGCGCCCACGCCGCCCGATCGAAATCCAGGTAGGGTGACGCCACGGAGCCCTCACCGTGAGCGGACGGCGAGCCTACTTCTTGTAGAACGTCGCGTTCTGCTGGATGTAGTCCTTGAACTTCTCGGGAACCTCGTCGAGCGCGTAGATGGCCTCGACCGGACACGCCGGCACGCACGCCCCGCAGTCGATGCACTCGTCCGGATGAATGTTGAGCATCTTCGCCGACTCGAACGCCGGCTCGTCTTTACGCGGATGAATGCAGTCAACGGGACACACGTCGACGCAGGCGCTGTCTTTGACGCCAATGCAGGGCTCGGTGATGACGTAGGCCATTCTCTCCTCCGAAGTCAGCCGCCCGCCGCTAGGTGCGGGCGGCCGGAGATCGGTCGTCAGGCATTGTACATTCAGCCGTTGTGGTTCAACAGGGCCGGCCCCGGGTCAGAGGTAAGATCCCAGAGGTATGCGGCCCCGTGCCCGTGCAGCCGTGGTGGCGCTCGCCGTGCTGGCGGGTCTGCCGTCGATCGCGAGCGGACAGTCGCAGGAGGCCGCGCCCGCCCCGCGCCGGGTGACCGCGGGCGGCGAAATCAACCTCGTCGCCGGGCCGGCCGACGACGAAGCGTTCTTCAACTACACCGACTACGAGCACAACGCGCTGCGCATCGCGCGGCTGCGCCTGATGGGCGAATGGCGGCTCGCCTCGCGGCTCTCGATCCTCGGCGAGGCCCGTACGGAGAACGGCGACGGCGTGCAGGTCCCGGCGTTGTACGCCCGGTGGCAGCCCTGGGCGCGTCACGATGTCACGATTCAGGCGGGCGTCATTCCGCCGGTGATTGGCGCGTTCCCGCGGCGGGCGTACGGTCGCGACAACGTCGTGATCGGATCGCCGCTCGCCTACCAGTACCTCACGTCACTTCGCCCAGACGCACTGCCGGCGACGGTTGACGACCTGCTGCGCATGCGCGGGCGCGGCTGGCAGCCCAGCTATCCCGTCGGGTCGAAGTCGATCACCACGGGCGTGCCGCTGATCGCGACGTCGCGGTGGGACACGGGCGTCGAGACCGCCTGGCGTCACGGGCTGGTCGAGCTGGCCGGCGCGGTAACGCTCGGCGCGCCGGCGACCCCGGTCGTGCGCGATCCGAGCGACGGTCTGCAGTACTCGGGCCGGATCGCGGTCTGGCTGCCGGGCGCGACCACGATCGGCGTGTCGGGCGCGCGCGGCGCGTGGATCAACCGCAGCGTGCTCAATCTGTACCCCGAGGCGGTCCACGATCGAAAACACGAGAACGTGGTCGGCGTCGACGCGGAGACCGGCGTCGGCCCGTGGCTGCTGCGGGCGGAGTGGGTCCACGCGACGTTTGAAGTACCGTGGCTCGTGACGCCGGCGCCCGATCACTTGTCCACCGACTCCGCCTTTGCCGAAGCGCGGTATCGCTTTCTGGCGCGCTGGCAGGTCGCGGCGCGCGTCGAGCACCTCGGATTCTCCGAGGTCACCGGCACGCTCAACAACGGGCTGCCGACATCATGGGACGCGCCCGTCGAGCGCGTTGAGGGCGTGCTGGGCTTCCGCGTGCTCAAGAACCTCGAAGTCCGCGGCGGCTATCAATACGACTGGCGCGACGGCGGCCGGGTGCGGGAACGTGGGTATCCCACAGCCTTCCTGCTCTACTGGTTCTGATGGCAGGCGGCTTCCTGCGCATCGCAATCGTCGCGAGCGGCCTCGCCCTGCTGGCCGCGGCGCCGAGGCCTCTCGAGGGCACGATCCGCGGCCGCGTGCAGCTTGCGGCGGTCCCCCGTCCCTCCGGGCGGCCGGCGATCGGCGAACTCTCGGCGTCGAAGGCCGATCCCATCGACCGCCGCCGCTGTGTCGTGTACCTCAAGTTCGGGCCGAGCGAAGCCTTCGCGCCACTGCGCAAGGGTCGCGTCCGCATGGATCAACGGGGCGAGCAATTCGTCCCGCACCTGCTCGCGATCACGGCGGGAACCTTCGTGGAGTTTCCGAACAGCGACACGACCTTTCACAATGTCTTCTCGCTCGTGCCGGGCAGCAACGGCTTCGATCTCGGGCGCTATCCGCCGGGCCGTACCGGGGGCCACAGGTTCGACACGCCCGGCATCGTGCCCGTCTCGTGCGACATCCACTCGCACATGAGCGCGTACATCCTCGTCTTCAGTCATCCGTTCTTCGCCGTCACCGATGACGACGGGCGGTACTCGATTGGCGCGGTGCCGGCCGGCTCATACAAGTTGCTGGTCTGGAGCGAGTTGGGGCACGTCGAGCCGAGGGAGATCTCGGTGGGCGACGGCGAGACGGTCGACGCCGACTTCCAGGTGATCCGCTGAGCGCGGCATGAGCCTCATCTCTTCACTGACCAACCGCATCTTCTTTGCCAGCGCGCTGGTCGTGGTGATTGCCATCGGCTTCGCGATCTACACCGTCAACACGTCGGTGACCAATCAAGCCGAGACCGACCTGCGCAGCGGCCTCGCTGAGGCCGCGTCGCTTGTCGATCAGCTGAGCCGCCGCCAGTTCGCGGACTTCGCGGTCAAGGGCTCGCTCATCGCGGACCTGCCGAAGCTGAGCAACGCCGCAGCCGTCGACGACCCGCCGACCGTGCAGCCGATCGCCGAGGACTATCAGAAGAAGATCGCGGCGGACTTGTTTGTGGTGCTCGGCAGCGGCGATCGCGTGCTGGCCGACGCCGGCCGCATCCGGCTCGCGCCGGCCGACATCGTCGAGCTCGCCTCGGCCTGCCGCAAGAGTTCGGACAGCACGTCGTTCCGCGAGGTGCCCGGCGGCATCGTGCATGCGGTGGCGTTTGCGCTCGATCCCATCCGCACGCTCATCGTGGGTTTTGGCCTCGATCGCGAGTTCGCGGCGGGCATCAAGGCCGTCACCGAGAGCGACATCGCCATCATCGCCGAAGGCCGCATCGTCGCGTCCACGCTCGACGCCGACAAGACGAGCGCGCTGCTCTCCCCGCGTCCGCCGATCGGCGAGTTCGAGCGCCGGCTCGGCAGCGAGGACTACGTCGGCCGGGTGCAGAGCCTGGGAGCGACGAGCGGCCCGCAGGAACCGGTCGCGCTCGTGCTCCGTTCGCGGACGCAGCGACTCGGGTTCCTGCCCGGGCTGCACCTGCAAATCGTGCTCGCGGGCCTCGCGGCGGTGCTCCTGGCGACGATTGTCGGGTACGCGATTGCGCGCACCGTCACGCGACCCGTGCGGGCGCTCACGGCGACGATGAGCGAGATGGCGGCGACCGGCGATCTCGCGCGCACGGTGGCGCCCGCCGGCCCGTGGGACGACGAGGATGCGCGCGCGCTGGCGGCAGCCTTCCGGCAGCTCGCGAGCGCGCTCGATCGCTTTCAGCGCGAGGCCGCCCAGCGCGAGCGCCTGGCGTCGCTCGGACGGCTCTCGACCGTCGTGGCGCACGAGATTCGCAACCCTTTGATGATCATCAAGAGCGCGGTCCGCAATCTTCGCAAGCACACCTCGCCGGAGACCGTCAGCGTCGCCGAGAACATCGACGAGGAAGTCCAGCGGCTGAACCGCGTGGTGTCAGACGTCCTCGATTTCGCCCGCCCGATTCGCTACGACCTGGCGCCGGCCGATCTCGTCGAGATCTGCCGCGACGCGGCGCAGGCGGCCCAGGCGGGCCCTGACGACGTGCCCGTGAAGCTGGACGCCTCGGCCGGCGCGCCGATCGTCACCGATCGCGAGCGCGTGCGATCGGTGCTCGTCAACGTGCTGGCGAACGCGCAGCAGGCGGTGCGATCGGTGCCCGCGCCGACGCCCGCCCGGGGCAAGCCGCCGATCGAGCTCCGCGCCTGGGCGGCCGGGCCGGGCCGGTGGCGCATCGAGGTGAGCGACCGCGGACCGGGCATCGCCCGCGAAGATCTGCCCCGCTTGTTCGAGCCGTTCTTCACGACGCGCCGGACGGGGTCCGGACTCGGCCTGGCCATCGCTCGCAATATCATCGAAGGGTTGGGTGGCTCGATCGTCATCGACAGCCGCCCCAATGTCGGGACGACCGTCCGGATCGAGCTGCCCGACCAACCGCCCCCGGCTAGAGAGGCATCCGCGTGACCCGAGGTTCCGTACTGCTCGTCGATGACGAGCCCAAAATCCGGCAGGCGCTGGCCGAAGCGCTGCGCGACGAAGGCCACGACGTCGTCGCGACCGGCAGCCCGCGCGAAGCGCTGCGGCTCGTCACCGAGCGGCCGTTCGACCTGCTGGTCGTCGACAACCTCATGCCCGAGCTGGGCGGCCTCGAGCTCATCCGCGAGGTGATCGCCGCGACCGGCACCGGCGAGCGGCCGCAGATCCTGATGATGACGGCGCACGCGACCGTGGAAAGCGCGATCGAGGCGATGAAGCTGGGCGCGCTCGACTACCTGCAGAAGCCGTTCGAGATCGACGAGTTCCTCGTCGTGGTGCGGCGGGCGGTCGAGCACGAGCGCCTGCGTACGCACCACGAGTACCTGATCACCGAGCGCGACGAGCAGTACGACCACTACGGCATCGTCGGGCGCAGCCGCGCGATTCAGGAGGTCGTGCGGATGGCCAAGCTCGTCGCGCAATCGCGCAGCACGGTGCTCATCGTCGGCGAGACGGGCACGGGCAAGGAGCTGGTCGCGCGCGCCATCCACGACTGGAGCGGGCAGCGCGACATGCCGCTCGTCCGCGTGAACTGCGCGGCCCTGCCCGACTCGCTGATCGAATCGGAGTTGTTCGGGCACGTGCGCGGCGCGTTCACGGGCGCCGTGGCGAACAAGAAGGGCCGGTTCGCGCTCGCCGACGGCGGATCAATCATGCTCGACGAGATTGCCGTCATCGCGCCGAGCGTCCAGGCCAAGCTGCTGCGCGTGCTCCAGGAGCGCGAGTTCGAGCCGCTGGGATCGGAGCGCACGGTCAAGGTCGACGTGCGGATCATCGCGGCGACCAACCGCGACCTGCGGTTGCTGGTCGGCGAGGGTAAGTTCCAGGAGGATCTCTTCTACCGGCTGAACGTCATCCCGATCACCATCCCGCCGCTGCGCGAGCGCCGGGAGGACATCCCGCCGCTCGTCGAGCACTTCGTGCGCCGCCACGCGAGCCGGGCGGGCAAGCGTATCGAGGGCATCGCGCCGGAGGCGATGTCGATGCTGGCGGGCGCGCCCTGGCCCGGCAACGTGCGCGAGCTCGAGAACACGATCGAGCGGGCCGTCGTGCTGGCGCCTGAGCCCGTCATCCACCCACGCGATGTCGTGATTTTCTCCGCGGCCACACCCGGCCCGACCGGGCTGCCGTCGCTGATGCTGAAGCAGAACCTGGAGTGGACCGAGCGCGAAACCGTCCGCCGGGCGCTCGAAGCGGCGCGTTGGGTCAAGAAAGACGCCGCCGAGACGATGGGCATCAGCCAGCGTGCGCTGAGCTACTACCTCTCGAAGCATCGCATCGACACGCCCGACGACTGAATGATCACTACTGGCAACTTACGCGCGGTGTAAGGACTTACCCCGCGCGTAAAGATTGTCTCCGCCCGACAGACTTTCCGTGCGGTTCATCGAGAATCCGCGCGGCATCATCCTTGCTCTTGATCGGCGCGTGCCGGTCCGTCCCCAGCTTGTGTGCAGTACCACCACACACCTTCGGACGTTCAGGCCAGGCCCCGAGGGGGGCGAGGTGGTGCCGCGCTCGTCGTGATTGGGGGACCGACGGTGCCTCGGTTTCGGTGCCGTGCCGAGGCCGCTGGAACGATCGCTGGGCGTTGCCTCCCAAACCTCGCTCCCTTCGGGGTCTGCTTCCCTTTCCTGCCGCCGATTCACCGCGCGCTAAGATGACGTCAGCATGACCCTGCCGCCCGGCCTGCGCGTGGCTCGAGTGATCGTCCTCGCGAGCGTTGTGGGCGCGTGCGGAGGATCCAGCCCGGCGACGGCGCCGGCCCCGGTACCGCCGGTCGCGACCAACACGATCACGATCACCTCGGCGGGCGTCAGTCCCAAGAACGTGCAGATCGCCGTCGGAAGCCGCGTGCTGTTCGTCAACAACGACTCGCGATCGCACAACATGCAGTCCGACCCCCACCCGGAGCATACGGACTGCCCCGAGTTGGAAACGGTCGGCTTCCTGTCTCCGGGTCAGAGCCACGAGACCAAGAACTTCGTCACCGCGCGCACCTGCGGCTTTCACGACCACGACGACTTCAGCCAGCAGAACCTTCAGGGCTCGATCATCATTCGCTGATCGGAATCTCGACGACCCCGGGACCGGGCCGCGTGACGAAGACCTCGGCGCGGCTCATGGCGGGAAACTCTGCGCGGTACGCGTCGAGCCAGCGCGACGCAAACGCGGGCGCTTCGTCCGAGGGCGCGAGCGCCCAGACGCTGCCGCCGAATCCGGCGCCGAAGCCGCTCGACGCAAAGGCGCCGCAGTCGCGCGCGAGCCGCGCGAGCCGGCGGGTTTCGGGCGTCTGGTTGTCCAGCAGACCGTCCGCGTCGGCTTGTGACGCCTCGGACAGCGCGCCGATGGCCGTCGCGTCTTCGCGCCGAAACGCCTCGGCCGCCTGCGGGACGCGGCCGTCTTCAGCGACGAAGTGTGTCAGCCGGGTCCGCAGATCGGCCGCGCTGAACTGGCTCGATCCGGTCGAGGCCAGCCGCTCGCGCAGGCGCTCGAGCGCGTCGGGCGCGCTCGCGAGGTAGGCGGCCAGCGTCGGCCACGATCCGTGGCCGGCGGCGTTGGCAACCTCGACGAGTCCGCGCGTCGCGAGGGACGCGCGGTTGTACCGGTCTTTCGCGCTGCCCGCCTTGTCGGCCTGCACGCCGCTCGCCGCCACCACAAACCGCCACGCCGCCGGCATCGAGTCGTCGCTGAGGTGCCGCACGGGAACGTACGCGTAGGCGCTCACGCGATTGGCGACGCCGGCGAGAATCGCGGTGTGGTCTTCACTGCCGCCGTGGGTGCCCACGCCGCTCGTGCCGGGGAGCGATCCGAACGTCAGCCCGTTCTCCACGGCGCCCAGGTAGCCGGCCAGATCGAGCGTCGTCGCGATCGCCCGCTTCCACTCGGGTCGTGAGTCGAGCCCGGCGCGGCGAATGAGCGCGGAGGCGACGGCGACCACGAGCGCGCTCGAGCTGCTCAATCCCGCGGCGCGCGGCAGATCGCTGAGCACCGCGAGATCGGTCCCGAGATCGGCGCCGGGGAAATTCGACGCGAGCCGGCGCGCCACGACCGCCACGTAGTTCGCCCAGCCGATGAACCGCGTGTCCTGGTCGAGCGGATTGACCTCGGTCGCGTCGCGCCACCGCGCGTCGATGGCGCGCACGCGGTTGTCCGCGCGCGGCGCGGCAACGACCGCGAATCCTCGAGGCACGGCCGCCACGAGCGATCGCCCGCCGGCGTAGTCGGTGTGCTTGCCGAAAATCTCGATCCGGCCGGGCACGAACCACGCCCAGCGCGGCGCGTGTCCGGTGACGCGCACGAGCGCCGCGGCCGCGTCGGTGAAGAGCGCCGCGCGGGACTCGGCCTCGGCCGGATCGAAGCCGGAAACGGACAGAGAGCGAGAGACCTGGTCGGTCGTCATTGGGCCATTGAGCTATTGAGTCATTGGGCTATTGGGACGCCCGCTGGTCGCGAGCGCCCTGCAGAACGCGGGCGTGAAGATGAACGATCCAATGACCCAATCGCCCGATGACCCAATAGCCCAATGACCCGTCAGTACTCATATACCCCTTTGCCGACTTTCCGGCCCAACCGTCCCGCTTTCACGTACTGCACCAGCAGCGGGCACGGGCGGTACTTCTCGCCCATCGACTTGTGCAGGTACTCGAGGATGCTGAGGCGCGTGTCGAGGCCGACGAGATCGACCAGCTCGAACGGCCCCATCGGGTGATTGAGGCCGAGCTTGAGCGCCTTGTCGATGTCGCGCGCGGACGCGACGCCCTCCATCAGCATGTAGAACGCCTCGTTGCCGATCGACGCGTTGACGCGCGTCGTGATGAAGCCGGGCGACTCGGTGACGAGCACGGTCTCCTTGCCCATCCGCCTGGCGACCGCCTCGACCGTGTCGATCGCGTCGCGGCTCGACTCGAGCGCGCGCACGATCTCGACGAGCTTCATCTTGTGCACCGGGTTGAAGAAGTGCATGCCGGCCACGCGCGACGGGCGCGTCAGCGTGCCGGCCATCTCCGTGATGCTGAGCGCCGACGTGTTCGTCGCGACGATCGCCTCGGCGGGCGCCGAGCGCTCGATGTCCGCGAACAGCTTCAGCTTCAGGTCCATGCGCTCGGGCGCCGCTTCGATCACGAGATCGGTCCCGCGGAGCGCCGCGTCCACGTCCGTGGTCAGCAGCAGCCGCGACATCCCCGCGTCCGCGTCCGGCCGCGTGGCTTTGCCGAGCTCGACGGTCTTGGCGAAGATGCCGTCGATCAAACTGCGCGCGCGCTCGATCTGCGATTCAGAGACGTCGAAGAGCCGCGTCTGATACCCCGCGGCCGACGCCGCGTGGGCGATGCCGTGCCCCATCGTGCCGGCGCCGAGAACGGTGACGGTCTGTACGGTCATAGGTGGCAGCGAGTCACTGGCCCAGGCTGGCGTCCATCACGTCCACGGCGTGATCGATCTCGGCCTCGGTGTTGTAGAAATGCGGCGCCAGGCGAATGCCCGCCTTCGGCCGGTAGTCGACGATGACGTTGGCGGCGAGGAGACGCTCGGTGACGCGCGCCGCGTCCGGCACGTCCACGACCACCGATCCGCCGCGGTTCGCGTCTTCGGCGGGCGTGTTGAGGCGCCAGCCGCGTCGCGTGGCTGCGTCCATCAAGCGCCGCGTGAGCGCCAGCGACTTCGCGCGAATCGCCGGCACGCCGATCTCCGCCACGATCTCGTACCCCGCGCGGGCGGAATAGAGCGACGGCACGTTCGGCGTGCCGCTCTGGAAACGCTCAGTCCCCTCGGCGTAGCGAATCGGCCCCGTCTCGAACGCGAACGGCGACGCGTGGCCCGCCCAGCCGACGACCGTGGGCTGCAGCTCCTTGACGAGATCGGGGCGCACGTAGAGGTAGCCGGCGCCCGGCCCGCCGCAGAGCCACTTCACCGAGCCGCCGACCGCGAAATCGACGCCCAGCCCCGCGAGATCGAGCGGCACGGTGCCGGCCGCCTGATAGATGTCGAGGACGACGCGCGCGCCGACGCGATGCGCTTTCTCGACGACCGGCCGCACGTCCTGCAGGCAGCCACTCCGGAACAGCACGAGCGAGATCGGCACGAGCGCCGTGCGCTCGTCGATCGCGTCGACGAAGCGGTCGATCGGCGCGCGCACGGTGCTGTCCGACGGCACGATGGAGACGTCCGCGCCCGAGCGGCTCAGGCCTTCGAACAAATAGTGATTGGTTGGAAAATCGAGATCCTGCAGGACGATGCGGTTGCGGCGGCCGCGCCAGTCGAAGAGCGACGCGACGATCGACTGCGCGACGGTCGCGTTCTGGTGCATGGTGATCGACCCGCGCGCCACGCCGAGCGTCGGCGCCAGCAGGTTGCCGGTCTCGACGCCGATCTCCCACCAGCCTTCGTGCCACGCCCGGACGCCGCGCCCGCCCCACTCGTCGGCGAATTGCTGGAGGTACGCGCTCGTCCGCTTCGGCATCGCGCCGAGCGAGTGGCTGACGAGGTACGTACAGGTGTCAACGATCGGGAATTCAGCGCGCCAGCGAAGTAGTTGATCCATCGGATTAGGCTTTAGGCCTCAGGCCCCTGGCCTCAGGACCTCCAGCGCAGCCCCCAGGACCTCCAGCGAAGCCACCGGACTTCATGTGAGATCCACCCACACCGTTTTGATTTGCGTGTAGTAGTCGAGCGCGTGCACGCTCATCTCGCGGCCGACGCCACTCTGCTTGTAGCCGCCGAACGCCGCGGCCGTGTCGTAGACATTGTAGGTGTTGACCCAGACAGTGCCGGCCTGAAGCTTTGACGCGACGTAGTGCGCCTTCTTGACGTCGCGCGTCCACACGCCCGCGGCCAGGCCGTAAATCGAGTCGTTGGCGCGCGCGATCGCTTCGTCGACGTCCGCGAAGTCGATCGCGGCGAGCACCGGTCCGAAGATTTCTTCGCGCGCGATCGTCATGTCCGGCCGGACATCGCCGAACACCGTCGGCTGCATGAAGTAGCCCTTACCGGTGCCGATGTCGGTGCGACTGCCGCCGGCGAGGAGCGTCGCGCCTTCCTTCTTGCCGAGCTCGACGTACTTCAACACGCGCTCCAGCTGGCCCTTTGACGAGATAGCTCCGAGCCGCGTTTTTGGATCGAGCGGGTCGCCCGCGACCATCTTCCTCGTCCGCTCGGCGACCTTCGAGAGAAACGCGTCCTTGATCGACTTGTCCACCAGCAGCCGCGATCCGGCCGCGCACACTTCGCCCTTGCCATAGAAGATGCCCGTCGTCGCGCCGCGCACGGCGGCGTCGAGATCCGCGTCGGCAAACACGATGTTGGGCGATTTGCCGCCGAGCTCGAGCGTGAGGTGCTTCACGGTGTCGGCCGCGGTGCGCATGATGCCGCGGCCGGTGCTCGTATCACCGGTGAACGCGATCTTGTCGATGCCGGGATGCCGCACGATCGCGTCGCCGACCGTCGCGCCGCTGCCGGTGATGACGTTGAGCACGCCGGGCGGAAATCCGACGTCAACGGCGAGTTGTCCGAGGGCCAGCGCCGTCAGCGGCGTCTGGCTCGCCGGCTTGAGGATGACGGTGTTGCCCGTGGCGAGCGCCGGCGCGACCTTCCAGACCGCCAGCAGCAGCGGGAAGTTCCACGGCACGATGCACGCGACGACGCCCAGCGGCTCGCGCAGGGTGTAGACGAGCGCCTGGCCTTTGACGGGCACGGTCTCGCCGTGGATCTTGTCGGCCCACCCCGCGAAGTATTGAAGGCACTCGGCGGCCGCCGGAATCTCGATGTGCCGCGATTCCATGATCGGCTTGCCGTTGTGCAGCGTCTCGAGGCGCGAGACCTCGTCGATCTGCGCCGTCAGCCGCTCGCCCAGCTTCCAGACGAGCCGGCCGCGATCGCGCGCCGACATCTTGCCCCACGGCCCGGCGAGCGCCGCGCGCGCGGCGGCCACCGCGACGTCGACGTCGGCCGCGCCGGCCGACGCGACATCGGCGATGACCTCTTCCGTCGCGGGATTGACGACGGGCATCGTCTTGCCGTCGGCGGCGTCGCGCCACTCGCCGCCGATCAACAGCTGTTTCTTGCCGAGCATGACGGTCGACACGGTTGTTTGCCTCTCAGTCAATCGATCGCCTTGACCGAACCACCGGGTCAGGCCCGGCTTACGCCAGCATGGGCCAGACCCGTGCTCATCTCAATCGCCTGTAAAGATCGGCTTTCGCTTTTCCAAGCTCGCGGCAATGCCTTCCTTGGCGTCGCGGCTCTCGAAGAGCAGTTGCTGCAGCTCGCGCTCGATCGCGAGGCCCTCGCTGAACCCGGCCTCAGCGCCGGACTGCACGGCGCGCTTGATGCGGCCGACGGCGCGGCTGGCCTTGTGCGGCGGTGCGAACGACGCCGCGTACTCCACGACCGCGTCGAGGAACGGCCGGCCGGCGAGCTTCGTGTCGTCCCAGACTTCGGTGACGAGACCCAGCGGCAGCGCCTCCTCCATCGTCATGAGGCGGCCCGAGATCATCAGCTCGATCGCCCGAGCCTTGCCGACGAGCCGCGCAAGGCGCTGGGTGCCGCCCGTGCCGGGCAGCACGCCCAGCGCGACCTCCGGCAGGCCAATCTTGCCGGCGCCGCCGCGCGCGATGCGCAGGTCCGCCGCGAGCGCGACCTCCAGGCCGCCGCCCACGGTGTGCCCGTTCAGCGCCGCGATCACGAGTTTGGACGTCTGCTCCAGCCGGTTGAGCGTCTCGTTGGCGTGCAGGCAGAAGTAGTACTTGAAGTCGGGCGTCGCCTCGCGAAGCATGCCGATCGTCGCGCCCGCGCAAAAAAATTTCTCGCCCGCGCCCGTCAGCACGATCACGTGCACGGCCGGATCCATGCGCAGATCCAGAATCGCGGCATCCAGCTCGCGCATCATCTCGTAGCTGTACGTATTGGCCGGCGGCTCGTTGAGCGTCAGGACGGCGACGGCGTTCCGGAGTTCGCGGTCAATCTTCATCGGGTTCAATATCCCAATTGCCCAATAACCCAATAGCTCAATTCACATCTCTGTGCGCACGTACTCGAAGTTCACCGGCGTGCCTTTGATGCCCCGCGCCGGCGGCGCGATGTAGTTGGCGAAGCGGCCGGCTTCGAAGATCGACGCGTTCATGATGCTGAGCAGGTACTGCTTGTCGGCCGGACCGGGCAGCCACTCGTGCTTGCGGCGCGCCCACTCTTCGTCGGACAGCATCCGGCCGTCCGGATCGAAATGGAAGCCCGCGAACTGGCCGATCCCGCGGTTGAACTTGCGATCGGGCAGGCGCAAGCGGTCCGACATGCCGTAGCGGTCGAAGATCTTGTTCCAGCGATCGACGCCGGCCTGGCAGTCCTCCACGTACCAGTCGCGCAGGACTTCGTTCATCGCGTTGCGCATCGGGATGTCGGCGGTCACGACCTGGCCCTCCCGCACGGTCTCGAGCGTGTAGTTCTTCTCGACAACCTTGTGGTCGTCCCACTTGGCTTCTTCTGCGCGCCCCTTGAGCCCGTTGGCGAAGTACGCTGCGGCATTCGTCGAAATCTCATTGCCGTGCAAGTCAAGGCTCAGCGAAAACCAGAGGTTGATATGCCGCTGCAGCATCGGCAGGTCGATGCCGCCGAGCGGCCGGATGTCCTCGGAGAAGCCGGCCTCCTTCATCAGCTGGCACGTCCGCTCGACGATGCGGGCGATGCCGGTCTCGCCGACGAACATGTGGTGCGCTTCCTCAGTCAGCATGAAGCGCGTCGTGCGCGACAGCGGATCGAGCGAGCTCTCCGACAGCGACAGCAGCTGGGACTTGCCGTCGCGATCGGTGAACATCGTGAACATGAAGAAGTCGAGCCAGGTGTCGATCGGCTCGTTGAACGCTTCGAGGATGCGCGGCTTGTCGCGATTGCCGCTCTGACGCGCGAGCAGCTCTTCCGCCTCGTCGCGCCCGTCCCGCCCGAAGTACGAGTGCAGCAGGTAGACCATCGCCCAGAGGTGACGGCCTTCCTCGACGTTCACCTGGAAGAGATTGCGGAGGTCGTAGAGGCTCGGACACCGATGTCCCAGCCACCGCTGCTGCTCGACGCTCGCGGGCTCGGTGTCCCCCTGCGTGACGATCAGGCGCCGCAGCTGATTGCGGAACTCGCCCGGCACTTCCTGCCAGACCGGCTGACCGAAGAAGTCGCCGAAGCCGATCGTGCGATCAACAACCGGATCGGCGAGGAAGATGCCCCACCGGTACTCCGGCAGGCGCACGAACTCGAAGTGCGCCCAGCCCGACGGATCGACGCTGACCGCCGTGCGCACGTAGACCTGGTGGTAGTGCTGGAAGCCCTGCGGCCCCATGTCGTGCCACCACTGGATGTAGTGCGGCTGCCAGTGCTCGAGCGCCCGCTGCAGGCGCTTGTTCATGTGGAGATCGACGTTGTTCGGAATCTTCTCGGCCGAAATCATGGGTGGACACCGGTTAACTTAAAACTTAGAACTTCAAACTTAGAACTGAGAACTGCGGTCACGCGCTCGGATTCTGAGTTCTAAGTTCTGAGTTTCAAGTTCTAAGTTAATCATGTTCTTCCGAAATCAAACTCCGCGCGGTCCGCCGATCCATACGACGTCAGCGCGCCCTTCGGGCCCACGGCGTTCGGCCGCTGGAAGATCCAGTTCTGCCAGGCCGAGAGCCGGCCGAAGATCTTGGTCTCGAGCGTCTCGGGCCCGACGAAGCGCAGGTTCGCTTCCATGCCCGTCAGCGCGTCCGGCGAGAGCGCCGCGCGGCTCTCCACCGCGAGCCGCACTTCGTCCGCCCAGTCGATCTCGTCGGGCGCGAACGTCACCAGCCCGGCGTCGAGCGCTTCCTGCGGGTCGAACGGGCCGTCGTGCGCGAGCGCCTCGTCGACGCGCGCCGGCGCGCCGTAGAACCGCGTCGCGAGCCGCGTCAGCCCGTTGCTCATCGACAGCGGACCGGCATTCATGCCCGACAGCTGAATCGCGTTCGGCTGGTCCGGATCGTCGAGCATGTAGGAGCGGTCGGCGGCAAGCGCCAGCTCGAACAAGGTCCCCGCGAACGCGCTGCCCGGCTCGATGAACGCGAAGAAGCTCCGCGCCGACAGATCCATGCGCTTGAGCGTCCGCTTGATGAAGTGCACGACCTCGCGCACGAACCAATTGCCCTGCTGCGCGAGCAGCACCTCGTCGGCCTGCAGCACGAGCGACGGATCCCCCTCGGTCTTGACGACGACGGTGCCGATTTCCGGCTCGTTCACCCGCAGCCGCAGCAGCGCATCGTCGAACTCGCGGAACGCGCGCAGCGGCCAGAACTGATCGCCGGCGGCGAGGATCGCCTCGGACGTGGACTCGACCGGAGCGTCCGGCGCTTTGACGACGACCGTCGCGACGCGTTTCGCGCGATCGATCGTGAGCGCAACCGACGAGTACGCGATCGCGTCTGCGGAGATCTGAGCATTGAGCGGCCCCAGCGTAACGCCCGGCCCCGTGGCCGGACGATCGGATCGTGCGGCGAGCTCGGCGGCGCGCTTCGCGACCGCCTCCTTGAACCGGCTCGCCGGCGCGATCGCGTCAACGAGTCCCCAATCCACGGCGCGCTTCCCCTTGACGCCTTCGGCGAGCGTGCCGAACACGTCCGCGAGATCGCGGCGGACCTTGCGCTTGTCGACCACGCGCGTCAGCCCGCCGGTGCCCGGCAGCACGGCGAGAAGCGGCGTCTCCGGCAGGCTCACCGCCGAGTTCGAGTCGTCGACGAGCAGAATCTCGTCGCACGCGAGCGCCAGCTCGTAGCCGCCGCCCGCGCAGATGCCGTTGAGCGCCGCGAGAAACGTGAGGCCCGAATGCGCGCTGGCGTCCTCCATCGCGAGCCGCGTCTCGTTCGTGAACTTGCAGAAGTTGACCTTCCACTGGTGCGTGGATCCACGCAGCATGAAGATGTTCGCGCCCGCGCAGAAGATGCGCTCCTTCAGGCTCGTCACGACGACCGCGTGAACTTCGGGATGCTCGAAGCGCAGGCGCTGGATCGCGTCGGCGAGCTCGATGTCGACGCCCAGATCGTAGGAGTTGAGCTTCAGCCGGTAGTCCGGCGACAAGCCCGCGTCTTCCTGCACGTCCATGCCGAGCGTCGCCACCGGGCCGTTGTACGACAGCTTCCAGTGCTTGTATCGCTCGGGGTGCGTCTCGAATGACAGGGGGACCAAACCGGTCCGACTTGCGGTGATGCCCATAGCTTTCCGCAAGCCTATCGGCAGGCCTCCGGGCTGTCAAGGCAGTATAATGCTGTGCGGCTGGACGAAGATGAAACATACTGCCACACCCGAACGCCCCTCCCCCGTGCTCGTCACGTTGAGCCAGCGCGCGCGGAGCCTACGCCAGCAGCAGGGCCTCACGCTCCGCCGGCTCGCGGACCGCTCGGGCTTGTCCCTGCGGTTTCTGATGGACGTGGAAGCCGGCCGCGGCAACATCTCCGTGCGGCGGCTCGCCGATCTGGCGGCCGCGCTCGAGACGACCGCCGCGGACCTCGTCACGGCGCAGGCCGAAGCGCCCATGCCGCGCGTGATTGCCCTGCTCGGCCTGCGCGGCGCCGGCAAGACGACGATCGGCCGCCGGCTGGCCCGCCGCCTCAAACGCCGGTTCGTCGAGCTCGATCGTCAGATCGAAACGCGCGCGGGCCTGACGCTGAGCGAGATCTTCTCGCTGCACGGCGAGGAGTACTACCGGCGGCTCGAGCGCGAGGCGCTGGTCGATCTGCTCGCGCTCCAGCAGCCGCTCGTGATCACCGTCGGCGGCGGCCTGGTCACCTCGCCCGACACCTACGCCCTGCTGCTCCGGCAGACGACCACCGTCTGGCTCAAAGCCCGCGCGGACGATTACTGGAACCGAGTAATACGTCAGGGCGATCGCCGGCCGGTCGACCAGCACCCGAAGGCGCGCGAGGCGCTGCGCGAGCTGGTCGCGCGCCGCGACCCGCTTTACGCGAAAGCCGAGCACGCCATCGAGACATCGAGCCTCGCCCCCGCGCAGGCCGTCGATCGCCTGGTCAGACTGCTCGATCTCCCAATTCCCAGTTGAGGTAGGATTAGGCCGGCTCCGCTCAAGTTGGCGGCAGGCCGCCCGGTTTACCCGATCCTCAGGAGACGTGGTCATGCGCACGGTACCCTCCCGGCTGAAGGTGTGGACTCTGCTCGGCGCCGTTCTGCTCGCGTCGGCAGCAATTGTTGTGAACGTCACGGCGCAAGGTCCCGGAGGCGGGCCGCCTCCGCGCCCCATGATCAACGTGCCCACCGATCCGGCGCTGCAGGGCTTCAAGTGGCGGGATATCGGACCGGTCGGCCAGGGCGCCCGCATCGACGACTACGCGGTGGATGAGAAGAACCCGTACACCTACTTCATCGGCTACGCCGTCAGCGGCATCTGGCGCACGATGAACAACGGCACGACGTTCGACTCGATCTTCGACACCTACGGCACCGGCACGATCGGCGACCTGGGGCTCGCGCCGTCGAATCCGAACATCCTCTACGTCGGCACCGGCGAGGCCAACAACCGGCAGTCCGCGTCGTTCGGCAAGGGCATGTTCAAGAGCACGAACGCGCTCGCGCCGGCGGATCAGGTGAAGTTCGAGTACATCGGGCTCGCCGAGACGCAGTCGATCGCGCGCATCGTCGTCCATCCGACGAATCCGGACATCGTCTGGGTCGCGGCGCAGGGACACCTGTACGGGCCGAACACTGAACGCGGCGTGTTCATGACGACCGACGGCGGCAAGACCTGGACCAAGACGCTCTACATGGGTCCGACCGCGGGCGCAAACGACATCATCATCGACCCGAGCAACCCGATGAACTTGTGGGCCTCGACCTACGAGCATCAGCGGACGGCGTGGGGCTACGCGGCGGGCGGACCGGGCAGCGGCATTCACCAGAGCACGGACGGCGGCAAGACGTGGAAGCGCGTGACCGGCAGCGGGTTGCCGCGCGGCACGCTGGGCCGCATCGCGCTCGACATCTGCAAGACCAGCCCGAATGTCATCTACGCGCAGATCGAAGCTGCCCCGGACAAGGAAACCGGTGCGCCGCTCGACCAGCCTGCGGCGCCGCCGGCCGGTGGCGGAC
>DATEGZ010000177.1:0-4936 GCA_035279905.1 Vicinamibacterales bacterium | reverse complement strand
GGCTCGAGCCTCCTAGCCGCCAACCACCTTTCGTGGCGCGAACGATCGCGGCAGCGCGGACGCTGGCGACAGCGGCCGTGCTGTCGTTGTACGTGTTGATCTGCGGGCCCGTGCTGCTGCTGTGGGCCTTGATCACGCGCCGCGCCGGCGTGCTGTACTCGGCCGGCGCGCTCGGCATCCAGATGGGCTTCGCGCTCGCCGGCATCCGGCTCCGCGTCGTCGGCGCCGAACACATCCAGCCGGGTGCCGCCGTCTACGCCAGCAACCACGCCTCCAACATCGACCCGCCCGCGGTCTTCCTGGCGCTGCGGCCCGTATTCCCGCGCCTTCGCGTGCTCTACAAAGCCGAGCTGCGCAAACTGCCGGTGCTCGTGTGGGCGTTCGATCTGGCGGGCTTCGTGCCGCTCGAGCGCGCGAACAAGGATCAGAGCTTCCCGGCGGTCGATCGCGCGGCCGAGGCGTTGCGTGCGGGCAACTCGTTCGTGATTTTTCCGGAGGGCACCCGCAGCCGGACGGGGGAGCTGCTGCCGTTCAAGAAGGGCGGCTTCGTCATGGCCATCAAGGGCCAGGCGCCGGTCGTGCCGCTGGTCGTCTCGGGCGGGCGCGAGGCGATGCGGAAGGGCAGCCGGCTGATCTGGCCGGCCACCGTCTCGGTGACGTTCATGCGGCCGGTCGCGACCACCGGGATGACGTTCGACGATCGCGACGCGCTCGTGGGCCGCGTCCGCGGCGCGATCGAAAGCGCGAAATGATACCGGGAGTATTTTGTCTTTTTGCTAGAATCCTCCGCTTGTGACTGCGAGGAACAAGCCCCGCGCCAACGGGGAGCAGGTGTCCGAGCTCACCGCGAGCCGTCTGTCGGTCTATCTGCGGTGCCTCAACACGCTCGACGCCGCCGGCCTCAAGACGATCTCGTCGAAGGCCCTCGCGGAGCAGTTCCATCTGAACGCCGCGCAGATTCGCAAGGACCTCGCCTACTTCGGCGAGTTCGGCGTGCGCGGCGTCGGCTACTACGTCAAAGAGCTCAAGCGGCACCTGCGCGCGATCCTCGGGCTCGACCGCACCGTGCGCGTCGCCATCCTCGGCGCGGGCAATCTGGGCCTCGCACTGGCGGACTATCCGGGCTTCCGGCAGGAAGGCTTCTCGATCGTCGCGCTGTACGACACCGAGCGGACAAAGATCGGCCGCAAGTCGCGTGGCGGCGTCCGCATCTGCAACATCACCGAGTTCAAGAAGAGCGCCAAGCGCGACCACGTGGACATCGCCGTCGTGGCCGTGCCCGCCGAATCGGCGCAAGGCGTGGTGAACACCGCCGTGCAGGCCGGCATCCGTGCGATCCTCAACTTCTCGCCCGGCTCGCTCAAGGTGCCGCCCGGGGTGAAGCTCAAGAACGTGGATCTGACCGTGTCGCTCGAGAGCCTGTCCTTCTTCCTCGCCAGGGGAGATGGGGATGAAGAAAGCACCTAAACTTTCGCACGTCGACGAGCGCGGCCGCGCGCGCATGGTGGACGTCGGCGCCAAGCCTGTCACGGTCCGCGAAGCGGTCGCCGAAGGTGACGTGCGCATGAACGCGGCGGCCGCTCGCGCCATCCGCACGCGCGCCGTCAAGAAGGGCGATCCGCTGCAGGTCGCGCGCCTGGCCGGCATCATGGCCGCCAAGCGCACCGCGGAGATCATCCCGCTCTGTCATCCGCTCCCGCTCACCCACGTCGACGTGGACATCCGGCCCGCCCTTCGACGCGCTCAGGGCGGGCTGAGCCTGTCGAAGCCCGACGGCCGGACGTATCGCATCCGGTCGCGCGTTGGCACCGTCGGCCGCACGGGCGTCGAGATGGAAGCGCTCGTGGCCGTCGCGACCGCGGCGCTCACGCTCTACGACATGCTGAAAGCCGTGGACAAAGGGATGGTCATCGGCAGGATTCGCCTGCTCGAAAAACGCGGAGGCCGGAGCGGCGAGTACCGCCGCCGCTGAGGCCGCCTTCCGATGCGTGTCGCCGTCGCCATTCACGATCAACCCGTCTGGACGATTCCCGACAGCCACGTCGATCGACTCCGTCGCGCAATGCCTGACGACGACATCGTCCATGCGCGCACGTTTGCGGAGCGCGCCTCTGCGTTGGCCGGCGCGGACATCGCGTTTGCGACGAAAGTCACCGCCGAAGAATTCGCCGGCGCCACGCGCCTCCAGTGGGTGCACAGCTCCGCCGTGGGCGTCGGACCGATCCTGAGTCCTGCGCTCGTGGCGAGTCGCGTCGTCGTCTCGAGCTCGCGAGGCGTACACAGCCCGGCGATCGCCGAGCACGCCATCGCGCTCATCCTGGCGCTGCGCCGGCAGATCCACACGTCGGTGCGACGCCAGGTGGTTGAGGACTGGGCCCAGATCGAGCTGTCCACGATCCCGATCCCGCCGCTGGCCAGCCTCAACCTGCTCGTCGTCGGTCTCGGGAGCATCGGCGAGCGCGTGGCCGCGATGGCCGCGAGCCTCGGCATGCGAGTCACCGCCGTGCGGCGCCAGGTGAGCGAGCCGAAGCCGCCCGGCGTCGCTGAGGTCGTGAGCGCGGATCGGCTTGCCGACGCGTTGCCCGCCGCAGATGTCGTCGTGCTCGCGGTGCCGCAGACGGACGAGACGCGCGCGCTGGTGGGCCGGACCGAGCTCGCGCGCATGAAGCCGACGGCCATCCTCGTGAACGTCGCGCGCGGCAGGCTCGTCGATGAAGACGCGCTGGCCGACGCGCTCGAGCGGGGGGAACTGGGTGCGGCCGGGCTCGACGCGTTCCGTGTGGAGCCGCTGCCGGCCGGACACCGGCTCTGGCGCCTGCCGAATGTCCTCATCACGCCGCACAGCGCGTCGTTCGCGGGCGACTACTGGACGCCGGTGGTCGATCTGTTCCTCGAGAACGTCGCGCGCTTCCGCCGCGGCGATCCGCTCATCAACGTGGTAGACAAAACGCGTGGGTACTGACGGCCTGCGAACGCTGGCCGACCTGCCGTTCTTCGCGACCGGCCGCTATCCGCGTCCCGAGCTGATCGGGCGGGCTGGCGCCGGCGGCATCACGTGGACGAGCGGACGCGAGATTGTCGAGCGGGTTCGCGATCTCAGTCTCGGCCTCGCGACGCTCGGCATGACGCGCGGCGATCGCGTCGCGATCATCTCCGAGAGCCGGCCGGAGTGGCTCTTCGTCGACCTCGCCATCCTCACGGCCGGCGCCGTGACGACGCCGCTCTATCCGACCCTCGCGGCCAATCAGATCGGTGCGATGCTGAACGACAGCGGCGCGTCGATCGCGATCGTTTCGACGCCCGCGCTCGTCGATCGCGTGCTGTCGGTCGCCGGCGAGGCGCCGGGCCTTCGCGCGATCGTCATCATCGATCCCCCGGCGACGCTGCCCGCCAGTCCGCTGCCGATTGTGAGCCTGGCGGACGTCAGCGCGCGCGGCCACCGGCGGATCCTCGACGGGTGGGGCGTCGCCAAGGAATTCCAGGACGCGGCCCGGCAGGTCCAGCGCGACGATCCGGCGACGCTCATCTACACGTCCGGCACGACGGGCGAGCCGAAAGGCGTCGTCCTCACGCACGGCAACCTGGTCGCGAATCTCGAAGCGCTCAACGAGGTGCTCGATCTCACCGACGAGGATCTTGCGCTGTCGTTTCTGCCTCTCTCGCACGCGTTCGAGCGCATCGTCGCGTACGTGTACCTCGTGCACGGCGTGTCGGTGGTGTTCGCGGAGTCGACGGAGACGATCGATCGCGACCTGCGTCTGGTACGCCCGACCGTCATGACGGGTGTGCCGCGGGTATTCGAGAAGATGCAGGCGCGCGTGCTCGCCGCCGGCGCCAACCTGCCGTCGCCCCGGCGGCAGCTCTTCAATTGGGCGCTGGGCGTGGCGCGCCGCCGCGGGGCCGTGCTGCCGGACGGCGGTACGGCGTCGATGTGGCTGCGGCTCGAATCCCGCATTGCCGATCGTTTCGTCTTCAGCGAGATTCGCGCGCGCCTCGGCGGCCGCATTCGCTACGTCGTCTCGGGCGGGGCGCCGCTGCAGGTCGACATCGGTCGGCTGTTCTACGGCGTCGGCGTGCCGATTCTCGAGGGCTACGGCCTGACCGAAACCGCGCCCGTGCTGTGCCTGATGCCGCTCCGGCGAGTGAAGCTCGGGACGGTCGGCAAGGCGCTCCCGAATGTCGAGCTGCGCATCGCCGAGGACGGCGAGATTCTCGCCCGCGGCCCGAACATCATGGCGGGCTACTACCGCCGGCCCGCGGACACGGCCGCGGTGATGCAGGACGGCTGGTTTCACACGGGCGACATCGGCGGAATCGACGCCGACGGCTATCTGCGCATCACCGGGCGCAAGAAAGCCCTCATCGTCACGTCAGGCGGCAAGAAGATCGCGATTCAGCCGCTCGAGGACGTGCTCAAGGCGAACGAGCTCGTCGCCGAGGCCGTCGTCATCGGCGACGGCCGGCATTTCGCCGCGGCGCTCATCGTGCCCGCGTTCGACGCGCTGGCCCGCCGGCTGGGCGTCGATGTGCCCAGGGATGAAGCGACCGCCCAGGCGCTCGTCTCGCGGCCCGACGTGCTGGAGCTCTACGAGCTCGCGATCGCAAACATCAACACCACGCTGGCGCAGTTCGAGCGCATCAAGCGCTTCGCGCTCGTGCCGCGCGAGTTCACGGTCGAGCGGGGCGAGCTGACGCCGACCCTCAAAGTGAAGCGGCGTGTGGTCGAACAAACGTGCCGCGCGCTGATCGACGAGATCTATCAGGAGAAAAGTTGACGATCGATAGCTCGTTCCAGGTACCCGACGTACTGGACAGTAAAGGGCCGAGGTAACAAAAGCGGCAAGCGACATCGGTAACACTTTGTCCCACGAAGCGGAGGGAAACCGATGCCGTGGGCGGGAGTGAGCCTGATGCAATTGCGCCGCAGCCTGATTGA
>DATEGZ010000176.1:0-29829 GCA_035279905.1 Vicinamibacterales bacterium | reverse complement strand
TCGCGGCCTGACGAACCGCCGCCACGCTGCTCCTTGCCGCCTGATCCACCATCTCTTTGACGACTGTGCCCTGGAGAATGTCTCGCGGCTGCGGGGACGCGGCCGATGGCGCAGGACGCAGCCCGGCGACGATGGCCACCTGGCGCCGCAGGTCGGCCACGACCTCACCGTCGGCTCGAATCACGGCATGCGCGACGTAGTCTCCAGCCGCCAGGTCGGAGAGCGGAATGCTGAACGAAACGTCCCGAGTGATCCCCTGACCGGCGCCGCGTGCGTCGCCAATGCTCCCGCGCACGGTCCGAGCCGGACGCGAAGCCTCGTCGGTCGCGGCGAGATTGACGAGGTCGAGGCTCGCCGTGAGCCCGGCAAGTTGGGCCTCGCTTCGGCCGTACACGCGGACCGCTCCGTCGAGCACTTCGCCGGTGTATCCGACCGTGTGCACGGGCAGGCGGTCATCACGCGTGCCGAGGAGCAGATCGCTCGCGGCGGCTTCCGGGCCGGAGAGCGATCGCACGACAAACTGCCGGTCGGCACTGCCGGTGAGGCCGCCCGGCTCGCGCACGACGCACCGCATCACGTACTCACCGGCCGGAAGATCGAAGCGCGTGCGCCAGCTGCCTTGCCCGACGGCGGATGCCTGCGCGGGCTGGTGCGGCAGCGCGATCCGATCGGACCCGTTGGCGAGCACCTGTCCGCTCTTGAGATCGTTGACGACGAAGACGACGTCAGCGAACGCGTCCGCGCCGGCGGGCGCGACGGGCAACTCGGTCTGCAGGCTGACCGCGACGCCCTGGAATCCCGGGTGCTCCGACTGGCCGACGTACGTCGTGTATTCGACGCGCAGTCCTTGCTGGCTGAAGGGCGCGTGCAACGCGGCGTCAATGCCGCGGCGGCGGTCCGCCGGTGTCTGCGCCGGCCCGGCGACATAGCCGGTGCGCGTGCTCACGCGCGCGCCCGGCCGCGCGACGCGCACTGAGACGTGGCGGTACTCGTCGCGATTGGTCAGCGCGGCCGCCGGCGCGGGAAAACCGATGACGTAGTAGTCGAGCTCGGCGGAGCCGAGCGTCTCCATCGCCTCGTCGAGGTGCGTCGACGCGTCGAGAATCACCTTGCCGTTCGTGTCCATGGAGAGGGCGTTCAGCGACTCGAGGCGATTGCTGATTTCCGGGGCCAGGTCGGAGCCGGCCGGCAGGACCGACAACAGACTCGGGGACCGCTTGTTGAGATCGAACGAATAGATCACGGCGTAGGTTTCCGCGGCCGCGGCCGCGACGTCTTCAATTGTTCGCGCGATGTTGTCGCTGTGAAAGCCCTCGGAGAACAGCATCACGGTCTTCCGCCCGTCGACGCCGCGGAACGTGCGCAGCAGCTGCGACATCATGTCGAGAAACCGACGGGAATCGGCGTCGGCGCTCTGCACGGTCAGATTGGCCTGGTCGACGATCAAGCTGCGCGTGGTGTTGAGGTCGGTGCCGCCGGCGACTCTGCTGGTCACGTCCGGCAGGACGCCCGTGCGGTTCGAGGCCGTGGTCATGAACCGGTTGATGACCGCGTCGTTGCCGCGCATGATCTCGTACGCTTCGTTCACCGTCATGTCGCGCTCGCCGGGCGTGAGCGTGCGCTGGAATCCGCCGCGTACTTTCTGGAGCTGTGCGATGGCCGCGCTCAGGTCTCGCGTGAAGGGCAGCGCCGGCCCGGGACCGGGCAGGCCGAACACCGCCACGCGGTCCTCGGGCGTGAACCGCCGGCGCAGAAACGTTTCAGCGGCCTGGCGCACCTGCTGCTCCGCCCCGGACGTGATGTGGTCCTGATCGAAGACGAGCACGTAGAGCTGGCCGCGCGGCGCGCCTTGATTCGTCGAGATCTCGGCAGCGACGGTCCGCTGGCGAGCCTCGCTGTTCGAGTGTCCCGTCGGCGCGATGTGCTGAAACAGCACGACCGGCGTCTTCGTGCCGCCGTCGGTGACCTCGACCTCGTCGGCACGCAGATCGGAGATGGGCTTGCCGGATTCGTCGGTGACGCGGATGTCGAGGCGCACGACATCGACGCCGGCGCGGAAGACTGGCCGGTCAGATTGCTGAACTGATTGAGCGGAAGGGGCCTGACGTGCGAGCAGAGGCGCAGTGAAGACGAGGGCCGCCGCGCACAAGGCACCGTGGACTCGCACCGTGCACCTCAGTACTCATAATTTACCACCGCCGAGAAACCGCCGGACTTCGGCAATTTGGCGGCTGTAGAGCGACGGCGGGGCGGTGTCCACGTAGCGCTGACCGTATGTGCGGGCCTCGTCGAGTTGCCCGGTCGCCGCCAGCACGACGGTCAGGTTGTACAAGGCATCGAATTCAGTGGGGTCGAGTTTCAGGGCCTGCTTCCAGTTCGCGACGGCCTCGGCTTTCCGGCCGGTTTTGGACAGGACCACGCCCAGCGTCGTGTAGGCGCCGGGCAGTTTGGGATCGAGCGTGAGCGCCTGGCGCAGTGAAGCCTCGGCGCCGGTCTCGTCGCCCGCGCTCAATTGCAGCGCGGCGATGTTCTGGTAGGCCAGCCCGCTGGTCGAGTCGATGTCGAGAATGCGTTTGAACGTGCGCATCGCATCCTGCGAACGGCCGGCCGTGCCGTACGCGATCCCCAACGCGATGAGCGCATCCGGATCGTCGCCGATGGCGCCCTCGAGAAGCTGGATCGCCCGCGCAGCCTGCCCGGTCTGGGACAGATACTCGCCAAGCTTGATCCGGATTTCGGCCTGCGGCAGGCCGCGCCGAAGGGCGTCCTCCAGCGTCGAGATAGCCGCGGCGGTCTTGCCCTGCTGCCAGTAGATGAACGCGAGATACCGGTACGCGTCTTCCATGTCCGGCCGGCGGGCGAGCACACTCCGGTACAACGCCGCGGCGTCGTCCAGCTTGCCGGTTTCGAAGGCCTCGGTCGCGCGGTGCATCGCCTGCTCGAGATCGACGAGCCGCTTCGGGTCATCGTCTTCGGTGTAGCGCTCGCGGACGGGCGCGACGCCGGTCACGTAGCCCAGCGATCGCATGCGCTCTTTGACCGCGGCCGTCTCGTCGTGCGGCCGGCCGGGCAGCGCGACATTGAAGCTCTTCAATACGTTCTGCAGCACCGACGCGCGGTCGGCGCGGGCAGAGACCGTGTTTTGTTGCTCCCTGGGATCCACGCCGAGGTCGTAGAGCTCGGGAATCGGAAGATCGATGTACTTGTCCCGGCCCGCGACGACCCCGCGGAGCGGCGCCCATCCGCGCGTGAGGTTGGCCGTCATGGCTTCGAAATAGCTCGGCCGATCTGCGCCGCGACCCGACGCGATCAGATCGCGGAGCGACGTGCCCGGCAGCGCCGCATCCGGCGCGGCGGCGATCGCGTCGAGGATCGTCGGCACGAGATCGACGTGACGCACGGAGCTGTCAACGACGACGCCGCGTGTCGACGGCGTCCCGGGTCCGGCGCTTCCTGCGATCTCCGCCACGATCAGCGGAACGTGCAGCGTGGATTCGTACGCGAACAGACTGTGCGTGAGCTCGCCGTGATCCCCGAGCCCCTCGCCGTGATCGGCCGTGACGATGACGAGCGTGGATCTCGGCTGGGCCGAGAGCGCATCGAAGAGCGCGCCGAGCGCAAAGTCCGTCCAGGACACTTCGCCGAGATACGGATCGTTCGGAAACCGTTGCAACCACTCGGCCGGAGGTTTGTACGGCGCGTGCGGGTCGTAGCAGTGCACGAACGCGAACCACTTGCCCGATTGCTGGTGGATCCAGGCGAGCGCGGGCTTGACGACTTCGTCGGCGCGCCGATCGGGCAGCATGAAATCGACTTGTGATCCGATTTCACCCACGAGGTCGTCGTAGACGTCGAAGCCCGACGTCAGGCCGAAGCGCTTGTCGAGCGGGAAGCCGCCGATGAACGCGCCCGTCGCGAACCCGAGGGCTTTCAGACGCGTGGCCGCCGTGGGCATGGTGGGCGGGAGGCGATAGCCCGCGTTGTCGCGGACGCCGTGCTCGTACGGGTAGAGGCCGGTGAGCATGCTCGCGTGCGAAGCGCGCGTGACGACGGCGTGCGAGTGCGCGAACGTGAAGCGCGCGCCATGCGCGGCGAGCCCGTCCAGATTCGGTGTCAGCGCCCGGCCGCCGTAGGAACCGAGCACGTCGGCGCGGAGCGTGTCGATCGAGACGAGCAGGACGTTACGGTCCGCGCGCTGGGCCAGGCTGAAGACCGGTTCGCGCCGCCACCACCACACGGCGAGAACGATCAGGGCCACGAGCGCGGCGCCGATGACGATCGGCGAACGGGTGGCGGGCCGGGCCGGCCGTGGCTGTGCCTTCGGTGCCGGCGTGCGCGCGGGTCTGGTCCTGGGCTTCGCCATTCAGTTCACATGACACGCCGAGGCGACGTCCCGTAGGACGCGCGGTGCTTCTGCGCTGGCGGGTTCTCTATATGGAGATTTCCTCTCTATATAGAGAAGTGCCACACGACGGATCCCCGTCACTTCCCGAACTTCGCCCGAGCTTCCGCCCGCACGGCCGCCGCGCGGTCCGATCGCCCGAACATGTCCCACAACTGCGCGGCCGTCTGATACCCCACGGGCGACGGCGACGCCTTGAGCAAGTCCGCGATCACGCGTTCGACATCGTCGGGCCGGTTCGTGCTCGCATACAGCATCGCCAGCCCGGATCGCGCGCGCATGCTGTTCGGATAGATCGCCAGTTCCTCGCGGAAGGCGCGTTCAGCCTCCGGATAGCGCTCGAGCCGCGCGAGCGAATCACCAATGTAGTACCGCAGATCCGCTGGCTGCATCGTCCGGGCCGCCCACAGGTCTCGTGCCTGCGTGAGAAACGGCAATGCCTCCGCGTAGTGCCCTTGCGTGTATTCGATCATGCCGCGCGTGAAGACCGGCATCGGCAGCGCGGGATCGGCCTGCGCCGCGAGATCGGCTTGCTTCTGCGCTTCCGCGTAGTCCTTCTTCGCGAGCGCGATGTTCGCCAGCGTCTGATGCGCCTGGCTGGGCGCGGGCTTGATCGCGAGCTCCGCATGCGCGCGTGCCTCGTCGTATCTGCCGAGCGCGAGCAGCGTGGTGGCGGCCCCGAGCAGGCCGCCGGGCTCATCGGGCTTCAGACGAATCACCTGCTTGAACGCCTCGAGCGCCTCTGACTGACGGCCAAGACGCGTGAGCACGTTCGCGTACTGCACCCACACGTCCGTCATGCCCGGGTTGCTCTTCAGCAAATCGCGAAACTTGTCTGACGCGGGCGCGAGCTGCCGCTGGTCGAGCAGCGTGACCGCCTCGCGGTACTGCTTCAGCACGGGCGCCATGTCCTTGGGATCGGGCAGCCCGTTGCCCGGTCCGCTCGACTTCGCCGAGAACTGCGTGCCGACGTAGCCGAGCGCCGCGAGCCGCTCGCGATCTTCCGCCGACACGGCCGACGGCGCGTCGATGTCGCGTCCGGCGACGAGGCCGTCCAGCGCCGTCTTCATGGCCGATCCCACTTCGTTGCGCGCGCCGACGATGTTCGCGCGCTCGTGCGAATCGTTCTGCAGGTCGTAGAGCTCGTCGCGCGGCGCTTTGATGAACTTGTAGCGCTCGTCCGTGAGCGACAAGAGCTCGCTCCACCCGAAGTGGTACCGCGGATAGAGCGCCTCGGAGTAGATGCCCTGGGCCGCGGGCCGCCCGGTCTGATCGAGAAGCGGCGTGAGGTTGCGGCCGCGCAATCCGGACACGGGCCCGAGCGTCGCCAACGCGGCGAGCGTCGGGACGAGATCGATGTGCTGGATGGGATCGCTGATGCGCCGGCCCGCGGATTTGCCGCGCGGCAGCTTCATGATCCACGGCACATGGATCGTCTCCTCGTAGACGAACAAACCGTGCTCGAGCTCGCCGTGATCGCCGAGGCCCTCACCGTGATCCGACAGCACGACAATGGTCGCCGCGTCATACGCGCCGCGGCGCTTCAGATCCGCGATGAGCTTGCCGACGATCTCGTCCGCAAACGAGATCTCGCCGTCGTACGGCGCGAGCGACGAGAACCGCGGCGGCGGCGTGTACGGCGTGTGCGGCTCGTAGATGTGGAAGAACAGAAAGAAGCGATCGTCCTTGAGCGTGTTGAGCCACGATTCGGCGGCCGCGAGCGTCTGCTCGCCCGGCCGTTGGACCTGGCCGGGTGAGATGTCGGACGCTGCAGCAGGCAGATCGGCGTTGTAGACGTCGAAGCCCTTGCCGATGCCCGTCTCCGGCCGCAGCACGTACGCCGAGATGAATCCGCCGGTCTTGTAGCCGCTCTGGTGGAACCGCTCGGCGAGCGTCGTCTTGTCCGCCGCGAGCGTGAAGCCGAGGTTGTCGCGCACGCCGTGCTCGAACGGCAGCAGGCCGGTGAGCATCGACGTGTGGGCCGGCAGCGTCTGCGGCGCGTGGCTGTACGCGCGATCGAAGACGACGCTCTCCTTCGCCAGTGCGTCGAGAACGGGTGTCTGTCCTTTTGTGTAGCCGTAGACGGCGAGGTGGTCCGCCCGCAGGGTGTCGATTGAGATCAGGACCACCGCGCCTGGCGGTGCGGGCTTGAGGTACTGCCAGGCGATCCAGAACGCTCCGCCGATCAGCAGGACGATCGCCAGGACAACCGGCACGCGATATCGCGACGGGGTCGGGCTCGAGCGGGGTTGAGAGCGCGAGGAGCGCGGCGGTCGAGCCATCGGCACGCGGAAAAGTGCGGACGCGGCCAGTATAGATTAAGTAGGACGAAACGCGTGGGCACGATCATGAGCTCACGATGCGGGTTGGTCGCGTTCGTCGCGGCGGCGTTGGTTGTGTGCCTCGACGCAGGTCAGCTGGAGCCGATTCCGCTCCCGCCAATGCCAAAGGGGACGGGAACGATCACGGGCGTTGTACTCGATTTCTCCGGACAGCCAGCCGCGGGCGCTCAGGTGTCGATTGGAATCCACTCCCGCTCGCTCGTGACAAGCATCCTTGGCTACGACCGAACCAAAACGGTCGCAGACAAGGACGGCCGGTTTGCGTTCACCAACGTCACCGCAGAGCCCCTTGAACTGCGCGCTTCGATGGCAGGCCGCCCGGACGTCGTATACGGAGAAGTCCATCCAGGCAGCCCCGGTACGCCAATTCTCCTGCGCGAGCACGAGCGAATGTCGGTGAGGTTGCGCCTGAGTCGCGGATCGACGATGAGCGGACGTGTTTCAGATGAACACGGTGCAGCGGCGCCAGGGTTCAAGGTGTTCGTTTCCCGAATCGTCCCGCGCGGCGATGATTCATATCTCGGTCCTGGCGGCGACACCGTCACCGACCAACGAGGCGAGTACCACGTGACTGGGCTGGTGACCGGTCAATACGCCGTATGGGGCTATCGCGACCGGCCCCCTTCGTTTGATGCACCGAAACTCATCGCGAATGGACCAGAGCAGTTCGCGCTCGAGGGCGGCGCGTATCCGCCGAATACCGCAAGCCCTTGCTACGAACCGCCGCTCGCGCTCGAGTCCGATCGCGATCGCAGCGGCGTCGATCTCACTTGGCGACTCGAGCCCGTCACCGCGTTGAGGGGCGAAGTACGCGACACGAACGGCCGCCCTGTGCCTGGTGCGACGGTGCAATGGGCACCGGTGGCCATCGAGTGCACCGGCACGTCGTTGATCAAGACCGACGAGGACGGCGCCTTCGAGCTGACCCGCGTCAAGCGCGGTGACTACAACCTGGACGTTTCATGGCGGAACTCGCAGGTCGTCTGGTCCGGACACGCCCCGTTCTCATCCGATGGCCGCACGCCACAACACTTGGCGCTCGTCATATCCTCTGAGCCGGCTGGATCGGTCACCGGGCGTATCGAGTTCATTTCGCGTCGCGAAGTGGTCACGCCTCCTGGACCAGGCGTGAACTATTCGACGGTGTTCCTGAACTCCCGTTTATTCGACGACCGGTACGAGATCCGGGGAGTCCCGAGTACCGGCCAACGACCATTCGTATTCACGGGCGTGCCGTCCGGCGAGTACCGGATCCACGCCTACGCCCCGGCCGGCTGGATCGTGCGATCGGCGTTGGCCAACGGGCGGGACCTGCTCGACTTTCCCCTGGTCATTCGACCCGGAGAACACACCGACGTCGTCATCACGATGTCCGATGTCTTCACCGAGCTGACGGGCAAGGTCACCGACGCGCGCGGGCGGCCAAGCCTTGATCACACCGTGGTCGTGTTTGCGGCTGACGAGCAGTTCTGGACCACGATGTCCCGTCGCGTTCTCGTCGATAGACCAGACACACACGGTGGGTTCCACATGACAGGGCTCCCGGCCGGCGAGTACCTCGTGGCCCTCGCGCCGGCGGATCTCGAGAACGACAGACCGCCGGCGTCGATGCTCCGGGATCTGCGCGCGTCCTCGAAGCGCGTGACGCTACGTGAGGGCGTGCCGGCGACGCTCGACCTCCGAGTCAGCGCCGGGAAGTGATCTTGGCTACAATCCAGCACTATTCTTTTGAACGACCGGAGGTCATCGTGAAATCAAAAACGTGCGTCATCCCGATCCTTGGTCTGGCCGTCATGTTCGTGATTGGCAGTGCTCGAATGCTTGCTGCGGCGCCGCCCGATCCGTGTTCCGTGCTGACTGCCGCGCAGGTGAGCGACGCGCTCGGCGTGCCGGTCGCTGATGGCCAGCATCTCGCCACCACCGTCTGCCAGTGGGCGCCGGCTGGCGCGTCTTCCGCAAAGGCCAAGAAACTGACGGTGACGTTTCAGAACGCCCGCGCGTTCGAAGCCGCCAAGACGCCGGTGCCAGACGCGAAGATCACCAAGACGCCCGTCACGGGGATCGGCGACGATGCCGTGTTGGGCACGACGCAGGGCGTCGCCACGGTGCTGACGGTGAAGAAGGGCGACGTCGTGTTCGTCGTACGGGTCTTCGGCCTGCCGGACGATCAAGCGGCAGCGAAAGAGAAAGCGCTCGCGCTGAAGATTCTTCAGAAGATCTGAAAGCGGGCGCGGAGTCTATAATCCACCGCTATGCGGCCACGCTGGCGTTGGGGACTGCTGACCATCGCGAGCGTGCTGTCGCTCGTTGCGCTTCGTCCGTCCGCGCAGACGCCCGCGCGCGCGGCCGCGCCCCCTGCGCCGGCCTCCGGTTTCGATCTCACGCGTCTCGCGCGCATCGACGAAGTCGTTCGCGAAGCGATCGCGGCGAAGAAGCTGCCGGGCGCTGTCGTCGTCGTCGGACGCGGCGACACGATCGTCTGGCGCAAGGCCTACGGTGAGCGTGCGGTGCAGCCGTCGGCCGAACCGATGACGCTCGACACGATCTTCGACATGGCGTCGCTGACGAAGGTCGTCGCGACGACCCCGGCCGTGATGAAGCTGGTCGAGGACGGGAAGATTCGCCTCACCGATCCCGTCGCGTCGTTCATTCCCGAGTTCGGCAAGTACGGCAAGGATCGCGTGACCGTGCGCGACCTGCTCACGCACACGTCGGGGCTGCGGCCCGATCTCGATCTTGGCGACGACTGGTCCGGCTACGACACGGGCGTGAAGCGCGCGTCCGAAGAAGTGCTGGGCGATCGGCACTTCGTCTACAGCGACATCAACTTTCTGCTGCTCGCCGAGATTGTCGCGCGCGTGAGCAAGCAGCCGTTCGACGAGTTCGTGAAGACGCAGATCTTCGGGCCGCTCGGCATGCGCGAGACGATGTTCAAGCCGCCGGCGGCGCTGGTGCCGAGGATCGCGCCGACGCAGGCCTGCGCGTCCACCGACAAGTCGTGCGCCGGCCAGATGCTGCGCGGCGTCGTGCACGATCCGACGGCGCGCCGGATGGGCGGCGTCGCCGGCCACGCCGGGCTCTTCAGCACGGCCGCGGACCTGGCGATCTACTGCCGGGCCCTGCTCGGCGGCGGCGCGATCGGCCAGACCCGCGTCCTCGCTCCGCTGACGGTGGCGCGCATGACGTCGCCGGCCTCGCCGGCCGGCGATCCGAACGTGCGCGGGCTCGGCTGGGATCTCGATTCGTCGTACTCGGCGAATCGAGGCGAGCTCCTGCCGCTCGGCTCGTACGGGCACACGGGATTCACGGGCACGTCGATCTGGATCGATCCGGCGACGCGCGTGTTCATCGTGTTTCTGTCGAACCGCGTGCATCCGGACGGCATGGGCGACGTGACGCCGCTGCGGGCGCGCGTCGCGACGATCGTCGCCTCGTCGCTCACGGGCGTGACGAGCGACGCGATGCGGGCACTCGCGTTCAGCCGCCAGACGTTCGCGTCGCAGGTGCCCGCGGTGCCTGAGCCGCCGCCGGCGCCCGTGCAAACGGGCATCGACGTGCTTCGCGCGAGCGGGTTTGCCGCGCTCAAGGGCCTCAAGGTCGGCCTCGTCACCAACCACACCGGCCGCGCGCGCGATGGCGCGGCCACGATCGACCTGCTCGCCAGCGCGTCCGGCGTCACGCTCGTGTCGCTCTTCAGCCCCGAGCACGGAATCCGCGGCATCCTCGATGCGCGCGTGCCGACGGAGACGGACCAGAAAACCGGCAAGCCGATTCACTCGCTCTACGGAGCGACCGAGCGCCCCACGAGCGAGATGCTCGCCGGCCTCGATGCGATCGTCATCGACCTGCAGGACATCGGCGCCCGCTTCTACACCTACATGACGACGATGGCGTACGTCATGGAAGAGGCAGCGTCGCGCAAGATCAAAGTCTTCGTGCTCGATCGGCCCAACCCGATTGGCGGTGTGCAAATCGAAGGGCCCGGGATGACGCCGCCGACCGCCTCGTTCACGAGCTACTTCCCGGCGATGCCGATTCGCCACGGCATGACGATGGGGGAGCTGGCGCGGCTGTTCAACGGCGAGAAGAAGATCGGGGCCGATCTGACCGTGATCGCGATGAAGAACTGGCGTCGCGACGAGTGGTTCGACGACACCGCGCTCGGGTGGGTCAACCCGTCGCCCAACATGCGCACGCTCTACGCCGCGACCGCGTACCCGGGGATCGGCGCGTTCGAGACGACGAACATCTCGGTCGGGCGCGGCACGGACACGCCGTTCCAGCAGATCGGCGCACCGTGGATCGACGGTCAACGGCTCTCTGACGCGCTCAACGCCCGGCGAATCGCCGGCGTCCGCTTCTATCCGGTCCGCTTCACGCCGACGTCCGATCCGTTCGCGAACGAGGAGTGCCAGGGCGCGTTCATCGTGATCACGGATCGCACCGCGCTTCGGCCGGTGCGGCTCGGGGTCGAGATCGCGTCGGCGCTGTACAAGCTCTTCCCGACGCAGTTCCGCATCGACTCCGCGCTGCGGCTCTTCGGATCGTCCGACAGCCTCACGCGCATCAAGAGCGGCGAGGATCCCGCGGCGATTGCCGCGACGTGGGCGGCCGACGAAGCGCGCTGGCGGCTGCTGCGCGCGAAGTACTTGTTGTACTGACGTGCAGACATTTCTAAGACACGCGCTCGCAACGCTCGCATATCGCGGGGGCAAGGCCGTGCGCAATGCGCCGGCCGACTTCTCGAGCTTCCAGGCCGGGCCGTCGTCGCGCACGGCGGGGCAGATCCTCGCGCACATCGGCGACTTGCTCGATTGGGGCCTGTCGCTGGCGCAGGGCCAGCAGCGCTGGCAGGACTCGGCGCCGCAAACGTGGGAGCAGGACGTCGCGAGATTTCACGCCGCGCTCGCGGCGTTCGACGCCTATCTCGCCTCGGGCGCGCCCATTGCGTGCGCGGACGAAAAGCTCTTCCAGGGACCGATCGCGGACGCCTTCACGCACGTCGGCCAGATCGGCATGCTCCGGCGCCTCGCCGGATCGCCCGTCACAGGCGAGAACTACTTCAGAGCCGGCATCGAGATCGGGCGCCTCGGACCGGAGCAGACGCCGCCGAAGCGGGAGTTCTGAGCGGCGCGTTACCTCCGTTCGATGGCCGTTCGTGTCACGAGCAGCGTGCCAGGGCCGGTCATCGCGCCGACGCCAGCTGCCGCCACACCGCCTCTCGGCGTCAAGGGCGTCGGCCCACCCGTATCGCCGTTCAGCCAGATCACTGGACAGAGCGTCGTGAGCGTCACGCCGTCGGCTGGTATCGGCGTCGCGTCGGTGTGGATTCCCGTGAACAAGACGTCGTGACCGCTCGTGTCGATCGCCGTCGCCGCCGGGAAGTACCAGAGAACACGCCGCCAGTCGCCCTCCGCGACGATGATTGGATCTGCCGAAGGACATGTGCGCCTGACGAGCGCAGTGAGCGCAGCCGCGCGGTCGTCGGATGCGGCGATCGTCCAGGCCGTTGGGAACGTCACGGCATCGAGATCGCTCAGTAAGCGTTCGACCGTCGTCTTGTCGCGGTACGCCGCGGAGCCGCCGATGGCTGATCGCGGCGGCGGCGCGAGCCAGACGAACTGAAGGACGTTGACCGCGGCTTGCAACGCGACGAGCGCGATCGTTACGCCTTTTTGCTGGCGCGCGTAGAATCCCGCGACGACGAGCGTCGCCAACGGCAAGAGCGGCAGGATGTATCCACGTCGGCCGATGTGGACGAAGAGGACGAGCAGCACCCACGGCAGCAGCCACAAGCCGGCGACCCGGCGGCCGAGCCCGCCAGGCAGCCGCCGGTCCACCGCGATCCACACGATCAGCGCGATCAGATTGACGAGGCCGAGCGCCGAGAGTCCTGCGGTGAACGTATCGCGCGCGTTGATGTTGAGCGCCCGCAGAAAGCCGGCGTCGCCGCCGATGACGCGTGATCCAGACGTCGCGACCGCGAACTGCCGCCAGATGATCACGGCGAGGTCCGGCTGAAGCGTGAGGAAGATCGCGCCAGTCACCCCAAGCAGCAGCGCCAAGAGCAACGCCGAGCGCGAACGGTCGCGCGCCGGCGCACGCGTCCACGCGTAAACGGCGAGCGGGGCGATCAAGACTGCCGCGGTGAGCTTGAAGACCGCGGCGAGCGCGATCAACGCCGCGACCCACACCGCCCCCGCGCGTTGTCCGCCGATCGTGCGCCACGCTGCGAACGCGACGAGCAGCGCGACCAGGAGCTCCGACGGATAGATCTCGGCGACTTCGCCGTAGAACCACAGCAGCGGACTGGTGATGAAGATCGCACCCGCGGCCGCCGCGAACCGCACGCGCGCCGAGTCGTCGTCGGCGGCCTCCCAGGCCCAGCGGACGACGACCACCGACGCGATCGCCGTGACGATGAGGTTCCAGATGACGAGGGAAGTGTTCGGATCGTGAACGATCCCATTGATCATCCGCCCGGCCGCGACATACCCGAGATAGCCCGGTGGATGTGGCCGATGCGCGGCAATGTCAACGCGCGCTGTCGCCAAAGCGAAGTTCGCCGAGTCCCAGCTGAAAAGCGCGTGACTGCGCAACGGCCAGCGCGTGGCGAACACGACGCCGGCCGCCAAGAGCGTCAGCGCGGCGACGAACGAGTGGTCTTTGGCGCGCCTCGTCACGCCGCGGTCATTGCTCGTACTTCTCGACCACCGCCGCCGGCCGCACGTGGGCGTCGTCCGGATCCTGTCCGAACTCGCGCTTCGCGCGCCGCTGGCGCAGCAGGTCCCAGCACTGATCGAGCTCGACCTGGAGCTTCTGCAGCCGGACCTGATCGTGATCGCTCACGTCGCTCTTGCCGTAAATCGCCTGCTCTTCGTGGACGAGCTGTCGAATCTTGCCGAGGACGGACTCGTCGCCGTGCTGTTCAGCCATGACTACCTCTCAGCCTTCTAGTAAAGCTGATACAGCATGACGTACACAATCACGCCCGTCACGGACACAAAGAGCCAGATCGGCAGGGTCCAGCGCGCCAGCCGGCGGTGCCGGGCGTCGTCTCGCCGCAGCCCGCGGCGGAGCGTGACGATCGCGAGCGGCAGCACGACGGCCGCCAGCACGATGTGAGGGATCAGGATGGAGAAGTAGAGGTACTTCACCGCTCCAGTACCCGGGAACAGCTTCGTCTTCGCGCCGGCCTGCAGGTGATAGACGGTGTAGGAGATCAGGAACAGCGCCGACACCACGAACGCCGAGATCATGCAGAAGCGGTGCGCAGGAATCCGGCGGGACTTGATGAAGAACCAGCCGGCGGTGAGGAGCACGGCCGACGTGGCGTTCAACGTCGCGTTGAGCGCCGGGAGATCCACGCTACGCCCGGGCGACGCAGAGCAGCGCCCAGAGCAGCGGCAGGTACGTGATCGATCCGAAGAAGAGCAGCCGCGCGTTGGCGTCGGTGCGGTCGACGGCGAACTTGATCGCGGCGACGAGGAAGCCGGCGCCGAGGACGAGCGCGCCGATCGCGTAGCTGGAGTGCGCGAGCACGAGGAACGGGAGGACGCTGAACGGGATCAGCGTCGCGGTCCAGAGCGCCGCTTGTCGTCCCGTCATGCTGCCGTCGCGATCGATCACCGAGAGCATCGGCAGGCTGGCCTGCCGGTAGTCGTCGCGGCAGAGCCACGAGATCGCCAGGAAGTGCGGCAGCTGCCAGAGGAACATCAGGAGGAAGAGCGTCCACGGCGCGACGCCGGAGATCGATCCGCGCGCGGCCGCCCAGCCGATGAGCGGCGGCAGGGCACCGGGGACGGCGCCGACGATCGTCGCGAGCGACGATCGCCGTTTGAGCGGCGTGTAGATCCAGACGTAGATCGCGAGCGTCGCAAACGCGATCGCGGCCGCGAGCCAGTTCGCGCCCACCCACAGCAGCACGATGCCGAACGCGGCCAGCGCGACGCCGGTCACGATGCCCTCGGTCGTGCTCATCCGGCCCTCGGGCAGCGGCCGCAGACGCGTGCGCTCCATCTGCCGATCGATGTCGCGCTCGGACACCTGGTTGAGCGCGGCCGCGCCCATGGCGACGAGCGCGGTGCCGACGCCGGCGATCACGATCGCGAGCGGCGAGACGCCGTCCGGCGCGGCCAGGTAGTACCCGCCCACCGCGGTCGCAACGACCAGCGCGTTGAGCCGTACCTTTGTCAGGACGAACAGGTCCGACATGCGGGACGAGGCGGGGGAGACGGCAATCGCTTCGGGCTTCATGACACGCGGGCCGGCAGGAGAAAGCGTACTCGAAATGCCCGCAGCGTGACGACCAAAGACGTCGCCAGCACGATCGCTCCGGTCGCGACGTGCAACGTGTTGACCACAGGCTGTTTGGCGGTGAGGACGACGAGCGCGCCGAGCGTGGCCTGGACCAGCACGGCCAGGATCAGCCACGTCGAGGGCCGCACGAGCTCGGGCCGGCCGCGATACCTGCCGCGGATCCAGCCGGCATTCGCCAGGATGCCCGCGACGACGATCAGGGCCACCACGCGATGCGTGAAGTGCACGGCGATCTGCGCGGTCCACGTCGGCGGTATCACGTGCCCGAACGCCAGCGGGAAATCGGGGATCGCCAGCCCCGCGCCCAGATGTCTCATCGTCGCGCCGATGAGAATCTGCACGTAGATGAGCGCGGTGAGCCCGAGCGCGCGCGATCGCAGCCGCGCGTCATCGACGGGCGGCGCTGCGGGCGCGATCCACGTGCGGGACGTGAAGAGCGCGACGCTGACGGTGAGACAAAAAAACAACTGTGCGAGCCCGGCATGGCCGATGGAAATCGGCGCCGGCAGCATGAAGCGGACGGTGAGTCCGCCCAGCACGCCTTGAAGGATCACGGCCGCGAGCCCGACGAGGCTGAGCCGCTTCATCCACGCGCGCGGATCGACCCGCCAGACGAAGATCACGAGCCCGATCGTGAGCAGCCCCACGCCCGACGCGATCAGCCGGTGACCGTGCTCGTAGAAGATGCCGCCGACCATCTTGCTGAGCGGAAACGAGAACATCGAGTAGCCGTAGGACGTCGGCCAATCAGGGACGGAGAGTCCCGAGTTCGTGCTCGTCACCATGCCGCCGGCGGCGACGAGCAGAAGCGTCGCGGCGGCGAGCAGCCGAGCGTACCGATGGAGCCAGATCACAACGCCAGGCCGCGCCTATTTCGCGGTGGCGGTCAGCGACACCGTCGCGTCCTGTTTTTCCGCGACCGTCACCTTCTGCTCCTGCGTGAGGAACGTTTCGTGCCAGACGCCGATCGTGTACGTGCCCGGCGGGAGATTGGGAATCTTGAACGCGCCGTCGGCGTCGGTCACCGCGAAGTACGGGTGCGCCATCACGCCGACGTACGCGCGCATCCAGCCGTGCACGTTGCAGACGAACCGCACCATGACTTCCGGCGCGGTGAACGTCTTCGTCATGCGGAAGCCCTTGACCGGCTGGCCTTGATTGAACTCCTGGTTCGTCATCGGCATCGCGTGCACGTTGTGCAGCGTGTCATCGCTGTTGACGATGTCGATGGGCTGGCCGACGCGAACGCCGACGACGTGCGGCGTGTATTTGCAGCCCTGCTGATCCAGCACGACGGCAGCCGTCGGCACGTCGAACGAGTACGCGGGATCGAGGCCGTCCTTCACGTACACGAACGCGTTTTTCACCGCGCCGTTCGCGCCGACGATGGCCGCCTCGCTCGGGACCGAGGCGCCCGACTGCGCGCAGACAGGATCGGTATTCATCCGAATCGTCTCAACAGTCGGCGGCGTGCCGCTATACACGACCTTGCCGGACACGCTGCCCGCCGTGGCGGCGTCGACCGGCTTGCCGGGCTTTGCCGACGATGCCGGAGGCTGGGCGTCTTTGCCGCCGCAGGCGGCGACCAGACCGAACGACGCGAGAACGAGGGACGAGACGATTCGGGGGAGCCGAACGAATTGTGTGGACATCGAAAGTTACCGGGCCAACCAGGCGGAAAACGCGACCGGCGTAGATTATGACCGACTTGACCGCTCGCGCGCCAGGATGCCAAAATCGTTAGTTCCTGCTCCCGCGTGCCGGTATCGTCTAGGGGTTAGGACACAAGGTTCTCAACCTTGGAACCGGGGTTCGAATCCCCGTACCGGTACCATCCTTCGCTCGCCTGACAATGAGCGAGCTTCGGATGGCAAGCCAGCGAGCTCACACCTAACGGGCGAAGGTTGGTCCACCGAAGCTCTCGATGTTCAAGTGAGCGAAGGTGGATGTCACCCACCGAGCTTACATTGACCGGACAGAACATCGCAGTTTCTGCATGTTCGTTCAGGATTCCTCGTTGATTGTTCTGCAACAAAGTCCGCCGGCATTGAGGTCTTGGCCTGATCTGACTCAGCCTGCCGCTTGCTTGACGTCAAGACATGTCCAAGTGTTTTGTCTACGTGCTCAAGAGCAATTCATTTCCGCCGAGGTATTACACCGGCCTCACGTCCGACCTGAAGAGACGCCTCGCCGAACACAACGCGGGAAGCCACGCTTACACGGCCAGGTATCGTCCGTGGTCACTCGATGTCGTCATCGAATTCGCCGACGAGCGGCGGGCGCTGGCATTTGAGCAGTATCTGAAATCCGGATCAGGAGTGGCCTTCGCAATGCGACATTTCCGCTAGTTCGTCATCTCCGTAAGGCCAGCACCAGCCAGTACGCCCAGAGGATCGCTGTCACGACAGCGATGGCGAGTGGGAACCAGAAGGCCACGAGCGCCAGAAGCGAATAGACGACGAGCGCGAAGTAGCCATTCCGGCGGTTCACCCGCATGACCGCGGCCGACTTTTCATCTCTCGTCAGTCGACCTCTGAGTGCGGCCTCGGAGACGAGAATCCAGCCGACCGCCTGCAGGGCCGTCACTGCGTTGTAGACGACGACTGCCGGGGCGGCGCCGTCTTTGAGCAGGTGTTCGCCCACCAACGACGTCGGAAACGGCATGAACACCACGGTCAGCAAAAGAAAACCGTTTGCGAAGATGAACGACGTCGACGACTTGTCGACCAGCTTGAACGCGGCGTGGTGATTGACCCAGGTGATGAAGATGACGATGAAACTCACCACGACCGCGAAGATCGCCGGCGCAAGGTCCCCGATCGCCGCCCACATCTCATGAGCGGTATCAGTTTTTTCCGACGCAGGGATCTTGAGCTCAAGGACCAGCAGCGTGATGGCAATCGCGAACACGCCATCGCAGAAGGTCTCGAGCCGCGTGTTGGGATGGGGGTCTGCCATCACTTCGCCGGCACGAGGCGTTTCAGCTCCTCGAACCAGTGCTGCACGAAGATCATCTGCGCCGGCGGAAGATTCGTCGGCGCGTCCTTGGCAATCGTGAGCAAGAACCGCCGCCCATCCGGCGCAACGTCATAACTTCTTCCCCACGCGGTTCTGAGATTGGTGTTTTCGAATAGCGCTTCTGGTGTGCCCGCCGAAAACACCGGGGTCGTCGCGATCTTGACGGACATGAGCTTCGTCGCACCGCCGCCGCTGATTCCTCCGCCCTGTACGTAGAACAGCTCCCGACCGTCGCTGCTCCACGCGGGCTGCTCGCCGCCGTTCGTAGAAATCTGGTGACGCTCTCCAGGGCCCGGATATGGTTGCACGTAGACCTCGTGGCGTCGGGACTCGTTGGATACGTACGCCAGCCACTTTCCATCCGGAGAGAATTCAGGCGTGACCTCGTTCGCGGCCGTGTTGATCACCGCACGGGCCTTGCGATCGCCAATCGACAAGACCCAGATGTCGAACTGAAAAATGTCCTTGGAATCTCCCTCTTCCATGAACGCGATGGTCGTACCATCCGTTGACCAGGAGCCTGGCGTCTGGCTGCGATCGCTGGTGGTGAGGCGCTCGACCGCGCCATTTCCGTCGGCGGCCCTCAAATACAGGTTGTCCTCACCGCCCGCCGCGCCCGATCGGAAAACGACGCGCTTTCCATCTGGCGCAAAGATGCCGTAGTTGCTCTGCCCGTCCACCGTCACCGGGCTGAGCAGGTGGCGTGGGATGTCGTAGCTCCAGACCTGACGGGGATCCAGAGTCGAGACGGCCACGCGCTGGCCGTCGGATGAGAGTCGTGGAACGAAGTATGGCCGCGGCTCCGCTGATAGCGGCTGACTCGTTCCCTGCCGATCCACCCATGCCAGCAAGCGATCGGTCGCCGCCACCGCGCCACCTGTCAGATAGACGAGCGCCCCCGTATCGGACACGGTGAACTGAGCAGCCAGCGTGTTTTCCATGTCGCTGAGGTTACGGTTCGCGGACTCCATCACACCGTCGATCACTCCTGTCGCACCTCCGATCACGGCGAGTCGAACAGGGTCGAAACGCACAGCCATCAGCGTTCCGAGGCGGATGTAGATCAGGTGTCCCGAGGACACGTAGCGCCCGTCCGATCCGCCGGTGACGAGGACGGTCTGACTGCCCGTGTCAAGAGACCGCACCACAACCTGCGTGTCGTCCCAGAGACGCGCCCCTTTCGAGATCGTGAAGATCACGGCGCGGCTGCCGGGCAACATGTACGGCAAGCGGTGACTGTATTCGCCAGGCTGAAGGGTCGTGAGCACCTCGGGAGTGCCTCCGGTCGCCGGCACACGCCAAAGGCCCCCGTTCCTCGACAGCGCAAACACAATGGTCTCGTTGTCGCCCCAGCTCGCTCCGAAGATCGACGCGGCTTTGCACAGCGGGACCGCCGGTCCGCCATGGAGAGGAACTTTCCTGAGCTCGCCACTTGCCCAGAAGCCGATCGATTGACCGTCCGGCGAGAAAAAGGGGCTGCTGCCACCGCTCGTGCCCGCGATCGGCACTGCGTTCAGTTGGTCCATCGCGCGCGCGTACAGCTGCGGGCTGCCGCCCCAGATCGCGCTGAACACCAGCGTCTTGCCATCGGGTGAGAGGGCGATTGCGGTCCGGCTCGGTCGCGCGCCTCCAACCCGTTGCTCCAACGGGTTCGTGCCCGTTGGTTCACCGCTGGGCGCGACGCTGAGGATCGTGCGAGTCGTCTCCACAGGGATCGACGGTGAGCGGGTGGCCCACGCCACGATCGCCGCGGCCGCCAATCCGACAAGCAGCAGCGAGGCTGCCCACATGAATCGCTCGCGCGTCCGCGAGACGGAAGCCATCGCGGTCGCTTCACTGTCTGAGCCACTCAGCGCGTCAACGATGTCCAGCCGCGCATCGGCCATGTCGGCGAGCCTGCGTGTGCGATCTTTCTCGAGGCAGCGTCGAAGCAGGCGCCGAATCAGCGGAGGCGTGGCCGCCGGCAACTTCGTCCAGTCCGGTTGGCGCGTGAGGACGGACGCCAGCGTCTCCGACACGTCATCGCCCGTGAACGCGCGCTCGCCGGTCAGCATCTCGTACAGCACGACGCCGAACGCCCACACGTCGCTGCGCCGGTCGGCGACGCGCCCCTTCGCCTGTTCGGGGCTCATGTAGGCGGCCGTGCCGAGGATGACGCCCGCCGCCGTCATCGCTGCCGGACTCGTGATGGTGGGGGAGTTCGAGAAATTCGCCGCGGCGTCGGACGATGAGACCGGAGCCATTGCTTTTGCCAGCCCGAAGTCGAGAACCTTCACGGTGCCGTCGGCGCGCACTTTGATGTTGGCCGGCTTGAGATCGCGGTGAATGATTCCGAGCTCATGCGCCGCGGCCAGCGCCTCGGCGATCTGCCGTGCAGTCGGGAGCGCCTCGTCGAGGGGGATCGCGCCGCGCGCAAGACGCTGTGACAGATCGTCGCCCTCGACCAGTTCCATCACCAGCGCGGTGATGCCCGCGCTTTCTTCGAGTCCGTAGATGGCCGCGATGTGCGGATGGTTCAGCAACGCGAGCACTTCCGCCTCGCGCTGAAAACGAGCCAGGCGCTCCGGGTCAGCCGCGAACGCCGGCGGCAGAATCTTGAGGGCGACCTGACGTTTCAGCCTGGTGTCGGTCGCTCGATACACCTGCCCCATGCCGCCTTCACCGATCTGGGCAGTGACTTCGTAGGCGCCGAGGCGGGTGCCGGAGGTGAGCACCGAGCCGGAATTATATGTGGGGCGCGAAGGCTGCGTGGATCAATCCGGTATAGTCATGTCACGTTGCAATACCGGCGAATTGTGGCGTGCCAATGAAACGCGCGGCCTTTGCATTCGGGCTCGGTCTCGCCGCGGCGGCCATCGCGTCGCTCCTCTCGACGACGCCGCTCGCGCGCGCCTTTGAAAACCAGACCTATGACGCGAGGCTCGCACCGTCCGCGCCGCCGGCCGACCAGACGTCCCGGATCGCGATGGTCGAGATCAACGACTCGTCGCTCCAGGCGCTCGAGCCGACGTTCGGCCGATGGCCGTGGCCGCGCGTCGTGCATTCGGGCATCATCGATTTTCTGAAGCGCGCCGGCGCGCGCGTGATCGTCTACGACGTGCTCTTCATCGAGCGCGACACACGTGGCGAGTTCGCGGTCGGATCGGATCGGATGAGCGGCAGCCGGTCGGACGGCGCGCTCGTCGAGTCCGTGCGTCAGGCCGGCAACGTGATTCTCGCCGCCTCGGCTTCGTCCGAAGGCCTGATGACTGCGGCAAGCCAACCAGACGCGGGTCCACCACTCTTGCCTGGCGTTGTCTACCGTCCAGGTTCGGGATTCCAAGAGCGGCCCGTGCTCGACCTGCCGTTCGACGACCTGAAGGCCGCCGCCGCCGGCATCGGGCACACCCTGTTGATCAAGGACACGGACGGATCGGCCCGGCGCCACGCGCCGTTCATCGACTACCACCAGACGGAGATACCGTCGCTCGGACTCGCCGGCGCGCTGCTGGCTGAACACGTGCCGGCCGATGCCGTGCGCCTCGAGCGGAGCAACGCGCTGCGCGTCGGCGTGCACACGCTGCCGCTGCTCGAGGACCCCGCGCCGCCGGATCGGCTCGGCGATCCGCCGAAGCCGTCGAAGCAGCTGCTGCTGAGCTTCCGGCACGCGGCGCTGATGCCGGACGGCAAGGTGTCGATCTATCCGGTGTACTCGTTCTTCGACGTGCTGTTGTCCGAAGACCGCCTCGCGTCCGGCCAGGCGCCGCCGATCGATCCGGCGGTGTTCCGCGACAAGGTCGTGTTCGTGGGCACGAGCGCGGCGGGACTGCAGGACATCTTCGCGTCACCGCTCGGTGGCGCCGGCCTGCCGGGCGTGCAGATTCAAGCCACGGTCGCCGACAGCGTGCTGTCGAATCGCTTCATCGCGCGCGCGTCGCGCGGGTCCGAGCTGGCGCTGACGTTCGGCGTCGGGCTCGTGGTCGCGTTCGTTGCGACGTTCCTGCCGGTCGCGTGGGCCACGGCCGCGGTCGGGCTGATCGCGGTCGCGCTCGGATACTGGCTGACGCGCGAGGTCGGCGCGGGCGTCTGGATCGCCGCGGTGATGCCCGGCGCGGCGCTGGCCTTCGCGCTGTTTGGCGGCGTCGCGTGGCAGTACTTCGTCGAGGGCCGCGCCAAGCGGCACGTCAAGCAGCTGTTCGGGCGCTACGTGTCGCCGGCGGTCATCGATCAATTGATGTCGAATCCCGCGCTGGCCCGGCTCGGCGGCGAGCGCCGCGACATGACGGTGCTGTTTTCCGATATCCGCGGGTTCACCTCCGCCTCCGAGCGCGGCACCCCGGAGGCCATCGTCGCTCAGCTGAACGAGTATTTCGGCGTGATGGTGGACGTGCTGTTCCGGCACCAGGGAACGCTCGATAAGTTCGTGGGCGATATGGTGATGGGGCTGTTTGGCGCGCCGCTGCCCGATCCGCAGCACGCCGACCACGCCGTGGCCACAGCCCTCGAGATGTCCGTCGAGCTCGACCGGCTGAACGCCGCCTGGCAGGCGCAGGGCCGGCCGGTGCTCGACATTGGCATTGGGATCAACTCCGGAGAGATGATTGCCGGTAACATCGGATCGAGTGCGATCATGAGCTACACGGTGATCGGCGATGCAGTGAATCTGGGCTCGCGGCTGGAGTCGCTCAACAAGGACTACGGCACACGCATCCTCATCAGCCAGGCGACCAAGGATCGGCTCACGCGGCCGGTCGAAACGCGGCTGGTGGGGGAAGCGACCGTCAAGGGCCGGAAGCAGCCCGTGGTTGTTTACGAAGTTCTCAGGAGTGCGTCATGAAATCGATCGGTGCTGTCGCTCTTGGTCTCACGCTCGTGCTCGTCGTTCCGGTGGCGGCGCAACTCCCTGGTCAGCTTGGCAAGGTGCTGCAAAAGGGCCAGGACGCGACGAAGGACCTGGTGATCACCGACGAGGATGAGCGTCAGATTGGCGCGGACATCAGCGCGAAGCTGCGCGACAAGTACGGCGTCGTGCAGGATCCTGCGATTCACAAGTACGTGACGCTCGTCGGTACGGTGCTGGCGTCGAACAGCAGCCGCTCGACGCTCAAGTGGCAGTTCATCGTGCTCGACACGGACGGCGTCAACGCGTTTGCGGCGCCAGGCGGATTCATCCACATCACGCGCGGCGCGCTGGCGTTGATTCAGAACGAAGCGGAGCTGGCGGACGTGCTGGGCCACGAGATCTCGCACGTCACCGAGAAGCACACGATCAACGCGATCAAGAAGGAGAAGATGGTGAGCGGGGCGACGCAGGCCGCGACCAAGAACGACGCGCTGCGCAATCTCGCGAACGCCGCCTACTCGAACGTGCTCGAGAACAAGTACGACCGGAATCAGGAGAAGGACGCAGACAAGCTGGGCGTGACGCTTGCGAGCGGGGCGGGCTACTCGCCGGCGGGGCTGGGCGACTTTCTCACGCGGCTCGCGAATCGCGACAAGGATCTGAAGGAGCCGAGCGGGCTGTTTGCGTCGCACCCGGACACGCAGGATCGGCTGGCCAATCTTGGCAAACTCGTGCCCGCGCTGAAGATGACCGCGTCGGCGACGGTGGCCGCGCGGTATCACGCGTCGGTCGCGTTCAAGCCGGCGGCCATCGACGGCATCGCCGCGCCGGCGCCCGAGCCGGCCAAGCCGGCAGCGAGCGGCGGCAGCAAGTTCGGGTTGGGCGGCCTCAGCGCGATCGGGAACGAGAAATCCGGCAATCAGACGGTGTCATCCGCCGGATCGCGCGGGGTCAATCCGGACCGCGACGCCAAGGGCGGGCCGATCAAGACTCAGGTCGTCGTGACGGTGACCGCGGCCGAAGTGAAAGAGTTCGAGAAGGGGATCAGCGGCTGACGCGTTGATGGACGCGACCGCCCATCCGCTCTGGATGCCCCACGCCCTGTGGGGCTTCGCGCTTGCCGCGGTGGCGGCAGCGCTGATGATCGTCGCGCGCGACGTGTTCACGCGCCGGCGCCTCCGCTTCACGCTGCTCGTTGCGCTGGCGTTTCTCGGGCTGCACGGCGCGATGGTGTCGTTTCCGCTGGCAGGGGCGGAACACCGCGCGCTCATGCAGAGCCTCGAGGCGATGCTGCTCGCGCTCGCGATCACGAACACGATCGTCACGCTCGTCTTCAATCCGTGGGTCAGTCAGCCCGGTCGCGATCGCGCGCCATCGATCATCCAGGACGTGCTGGTCGTCGCGCTCATCGGCGGCGTGGCGTACAACGTGTTCGGCGAGAAGATCGTCGGACCGTCGATCGGTGCCGCGGCCGCGCTCGCACTGGGCTTGCAGGACCAGCTCGGCAATCTGTTCGCCGGACTCGCGATCCAGATCGAGCGGCCGTTTCGCGTCGGCCACTGGATCTCGCTCGGGAGCTACGAAGGCCGCGTGATCGAGGTCACGTGGCGCGCGACCAAGATTCGGACGAAGGCCGGCAACCTCGTGATCATCCCGAACAACACTGTCGGCCGGGAAGCGATCACGAATTTCTCCGAGCCGACGGCGCCGACGCGGCTGTCGGTGGACGTCGGTGCGGCCTACGGGGTTCCCCCGAACGAGGTGCGCGACGCGCTGATGACGGCGATGGGCCGTGTATCGAGGGTGCTCACGGATCCGGCCCCGGACGCGATGCTCGTCGACTTCGGCGGGTCGGCGATTGTGTACCGCGCACGGTTCTGGATCGATGATTTCGAGCGCGACACCGCGATCAGCAGCGAAGTGCGGTCGGCGATCTACTACGAGCTCAACCGGCGCGGCATCGAGATCCCGTGGCCGATTCAGATTCAATACGAGCGGCACGAGACCGTGCCGGATCCGATCGCACGGCGGCAGCAACTGGCCGCCGCGATCGCGAAGGTGCCGGTGCTCGCGGCGCTGCCCGCCGAGGCGCACGAGGCGCTGGCCGCTTCCACGACCGAGCGGTTGTTTGCCGACGGCGAAGCGATCGTGCGCGAGGGCGAGGCGGGCCGGTCGATGTTCATCGTCAGGCGCGGTCGCGTGGCGATCACGATTGGCGCCGACCACCGCGAGGTCGCGGTCACGGAAGCGGGCGGCTTCTTCGGCGAGATGTCGCTGCTCACTGGCGATCCGCGTACGGCGACCGTCGTCGCTCGCGGCGACTGCAACGTCCTCGAGATCGACGCAGAGGTCTTCCGCGTCTATGTCCAGAACAATCCCGCGGTGATCGAAGGTCTTGCCGAGGCCGCGGCGGCACGGCGCAAGGCGCTCGCACAATCGCGCGCGTCCGTTCCGGCGCACCAGACTGAGCCCAGGTCGCTCGCGCGGCGGATGCGTCAGTTCTTCGGGTTGGAGTGACGCTTACTGCGTCCAGATCAGGACGCGCTCACCAGAGGAGCGGCGGAAGTCCAGGACGAGCGCCGGACCGATCCGCTCGAGCTCGTTGACGTCAATCTTCAGCCGGTCGAAGTCGAATCCGGGATCCCCGTTGATCACGTCGAATTTTCGGCGGCCCATCCGCATGATCCAGAACGGCACGGAGACTTTCACGAGCCGCATCGGCTCCTCGTTCGGGTTCCAGGCCAGAATCCACAGCTGATCGGGCCGCGTCGGCGACGTCGGCAACTCGGAGACCGGCCGCGTCGCGCGCGATCGCTCGAACTCGTCAATCTCGATGAGGGGCCGTTGATCCTTGAATGGCGCGCGCGCGCGATCGAACTGCTCGAGGGCGTTGGCGCTCGTCGATTTGGTCGCGGTGATGTGACGGCTCACGAAATACATGCCGGCGCCGGCCAGCACGAAGAGCGCTAGCACGCACAGGCCGATGACGGTGACGATGATCCAGATCCAGGTCTTCTTGGACGCCATCTGCCTGTAGTTTACGGCCTTCCGGCTCAGCCGCCGTACGGGCGCCGCTCGAAGCGGCTCGCGGCGGCCTCGGCGATCGCGTCGTTGTTGGCGTCGGCGATCGTTCGGGCCTGACGGTACTCACCGAGGGCGACGTCGCGTTTTCCCTGCAGATCGGCCGCTTTTCCGAGCTCGAGGTGAATCCGCCCGCGTACCCATTCGACGGGCTGGTTGTCGAGCGCAGCGCGTAGATCCGCCTCGGCGTCCGGCACGCGCTTCAAGAGGACGCGGGCCATGGCCCGCTTGTAGAGCCAGAACGCGCGCTCGCCGGGAATCTTCGCGCGCGTGTCCCGTTCGAATTGGGACAGTCCCTGCGTGAGCGCGGCTTCCGCTTCGGCGGCGTGACCCGCGCGGATCGCCGCGCCGCCGCGCTCGAGCACGAACAGCCGATTGCGCGGATAGGCCTTCTCGAGCTCGCGTAGCAGTTGAAGCGCGTCGTCGTGCCGGCCCTCGCGCGTGTAGATGAGAATCAGCGCCGCCGAGGCGTCGACGTGGGCCTCGCGATCCTTGAGCGCGGCTTCGACGAGCGCGATCCCTTTGTTCTTGTCTCCGCCGAAGCCGGCCATGTACGCCACCCAGCGCGACGGCATGGCGAGCGTCGAGACGATGTATCGGTACGTGCCGACGATGATCGCGGCCTCGGCGCGATTTGGATCGCGCTCGAGCACTTCCTCCTCGACGTCGTACGCCCGTCTGGCGGATTTGAACGCCGACAGCGTGCTGCCTTCGACCGCGGCCGCGTACGACGCCTGCAGGCCGTACGCCGATCCGAGCCCGTAGCTCGCGTCGATGTCCTTCGGCGACGCCGCGAGCCGCGCCTCCGCGAGGCGAATCGCGGTGTCGAGCTCGCGGTGGAACTCCGCGTCGAGCTCCGCCGGCGGCTTGGGCAGGGTGCCGAGCGACTTGGCCACGCCCCCCATGAAGTGATCGACGGTGACCGCGCCGCGGCGGAAGAGAATGTTGAGCCAGAGGATCGCCGCGAGCGCGCGATGCGGGTCCGGATCGTTCTGGTTGATCGCGATCGCCTGTTTCGCGAGCGCGACCGCCTCGTCGTGATCGAGGTTGTAGGCCGCCGTGTACGCGCGGTCGACCAGCGCCGCGGCCGGTGCCGGACCGATCGCCGCGGGCGTCTGCCCCTGGGTGAACGCGCGGCCGGCGGCGCTCGTCGCGATCATCGTCGCGGCGAGGCCGGCAGAGACGAGCCGCCGCGTGAACGTCATCGTAAATCGATCGTCCGGCCGAGGCCCGCGGCGCGCGCGCGCTCGACCGCCAGCTGCGCAGCGACGACGTCCTCGACGGCCATCCCGAGCGACTTGAAGATCGTGACGCCGGACGCCGCGATCCGTCCGGCCGCCTTGCCCGCGACGAGCTCGCCGAGCTCGGCGACGATGTGCCGATCGTTGATGGCGCCTTCGCGGATCGGGAGCAGCAGGTCGCCGGATTCCTTGAGCGCGCCCGCGCGCGAATCGACGTACACACGCGCGCGCGAGATGAGCGCCGTCGGCATTTCGCGCTGATCGGGCCGGCACGCGCCGACACCGACGACGTGCGTGCCGGGGCCGACGTCGTCGTTCGCGATGACCGGTTCGCGCGACGCCGTGGCCAGGACGATGATGTCGGCGCCGCGCACCGCCGTGCGGGCATCGGGCGCCGCGCGGACTTTCAGCGACGTGGCTGCTGACGCGTCCTTCGCGAACTGATCGCGGTGGAACGCGTTCGGGCTCCAGACGCGGATATCGGTCAGGTTCGCGACGTGCCGGATGGCGTCGAGATGGCTCCTGGCCTGGACGCCGCTGCCGATGAGCGCGAGCACGCTTGCGCCCCGGCTCGCGAGGAGCTTCACCGAGACGGCGGAGACGGCCGCGGTCCGGGCCTCGGTGATGTACCGGCCGTCGAGGATCGCGACGAGCTCGCCCGTGTCCGGGTCCAGCAGGACGATGGTCGCCAGGTGCGACGGCAGGCCGCGCGCGTGGTTGTTGCCGTAGACGGTGACGAGCTTGGCGCCGACCGCCGACGGGCTGCCGAGGGCCGCCGGCATGACGCCGAAATAGTTCTTCTCGGGGCCGACCTCGAGGACGGAACGGACCGGCTGGGCAACACGCCCGGCCGAAAACTCACTCAACGCCCGGCCCATGGCCTCAATCAAGTCGGGCATCGGCAGTACTTGCTGAACGTCGTGCTCAGTGAGGATGACAGGCATAGGGACGGGGCTTTTTTCCACAGGTTGTGCCAGATTGGTGCCAGAGGTCGGTCGAGAGATTTGCACAGGAGGGGGTCGGATCTCGGATTCGCGAAGCAAGATCCGACCCCCTCCTGTGCAAATCTCTCACTTCGACCTCCGTCCCCCGAGGCACACAACCTGTGGAAAAAAGCCCCGTCCCCCTCATCATACGCACACTCGATGCTCACACTGCGGGCGAGCCGCTGAGGCTGATTACAGAAGGGTGGCCGGCGCCGAAGGGCGCGACGATGCTCGAGCGGCGCGCGTGGGCGCGCGCGAAGCAGGACGCGCTCCGGCGCGCCGTGATGTTCGAACCGCGCGGCCACGCCGACATGTACGGCGCGCTCCTGACCGAGCCCGAGCGCGCCGACTCCGACGCCGGCGTGCTCTTCATGCACAACGAAGGCTTCAGCACGATGTGCGGGCACGGCATCATCGCCGTCGTGACGATCGCGGTCGAGCGCGGGATCATCACCGCCCGGGGCGGCGACGCGATCACGCTCGACGCGCCCGCGGGCCAGATCCGCGCCCGCGCGCATCGCGGGCCCAACGGCGGCCGCCCGCGCGTGGAGCGCGTGTCTTTCATCAACGTGCCGTCGTTTGTCCTCGCCGCCGCGGTGCCGATCGAGTGCAACGGCCGGCGCCTCTCCGTCGACATCGCGTTCGGCGGCGCGTTCTACGCGATCGTCGACGCGGAATCCGCGGGCCTCGCCGTGACGCCCGATCGGCTGCCCGCGCTTCGCGACACCGGCATGACGATCGCGCGCGCCGTCGAGCGCGCGATCACCGTCGTCCATCCTGCCGAGCCGGGGCTCACGGGCATCTACGGCACGATCTTCACCGGCCCGCCGTCGGCGCCCGGCGCGGATCTGAAGAACGTGACGATCTTCGCGGACCACGAGGTCGACCGATCGCCGTGCGGCACGGGCACGTGCGCCGTCCTCGCGGTGCTCGACGCGATGGGCCTCGTCGATCCGTCGCGTCCGTTCGTTCACGAGAGCCTGATCGGCACGACTTTCAGCGCCCGCGTCGTCGATCGCACGACCGTCGGCGATCATCCGGCCATCGTGCCCGAGCTCTCCGGCTCGGCGTGGATCACGGGCGAGCACACGTTTCTCGTCGATCCGGACGATCCGCTGGCGAAGGGATTCAGAATTTAGCGTCGCTGAGCGCGCCGATGCCCGTCAGATCGACGCGCGATACGAAGTTGCGTACGGGCTCGACGCTCGCGACGCCCGTGGCGCTGGCGTGCACGATGAACCGGCGCTTGATCAGCACCGTCACGTCGCCGAGCTTGTCGTCGCGGTTGTAGGACTCGATCGCGGGGAACCCGCCGATCTCGGCGCCCTTCATGTAGCCGCTGGGCGCCTCCTGGTGGAACGAGCCGCCGGCGACGTTCGAGAGCGCCTGCAGATAGGTCGCGTCCCCGCCCGTGTCGGTGAGCTCGAGCTCGATTTCCGTGGTGCCTTGTTTGAACGTGGCGCGCACGTGCGCGGCCGGCGCCGGCAGCTGCACGTCCGCGCCCATCGAATGCTGGAGCTGCCAGCCGCTCACCGTCGGCACGAACGCCTCGAGGCGCGTGTGCCCGACGGTGGCCGCCGACGGCGGCGGCGAGATGGCGGCTGCCGTCGTTGCGGCA
>DATEGZ010000175.1:0-28117 GCA_035279905.1 Vicinamibacterales bacterium | reverse complement strand
CGGTTTCGAACGTCTCGAACACCGTCAGGAGCTTCGTGATCGAGAGCAAGTCCGTGATGCGCTTGGTCAGGTTCACGAGCTTGAGCTGGCCGCCCTGCCGGCTCACCGTCGTGTACGTCCGCACGACCTCGCCGAGGCCGGCGCTGTCGATGTACGGCACGTTCTCGAGGTTGAGCAGGAGCTTCTTGCGGTTCTGATGGATCAGCGAGTTGATCTTGTCCCTGAGCGCTTCGTCGCCCTCGTTGATGACGATTTTGCCCTTCAGGTCGAGAATCGTGACCTCTCCGACGACCCGTTCCTCGATCTGCAGCATGCGACGCTCCTGACGTTCTGGCCCGCGGATGGGCGGGCGAATCGGTGGAAAAGAGTCCCTAGTCTAGGGGGTCGGACGTTGCTTTCGCAAGCGACTCCGACCCCTTCGATTTGCTTGTGCCCTTTGACCTCTGCCCCAGGGGTTTTGTTCCCCCTTCGACTTCGCTCAAGGCTGGTTAGTCCGCTTCCCGCCGCTGCTTCTTGCGCGAGCGCTTGCGGGCGAGGGCCTGCTTGGCGCGGCGTTTGTCGCCGGGCTTCAGGTAAAAGGAGTGTTTCTTGATGTCCTTGATGATGTCTTCCTGCTGCACCTTTCGCTTGAACCGGCGAAGGGCGCTTTCGATCGACTCACCCTCCTGAATCTTCACTTCTGCCAAGGCTCGACACCCCCTCTCCTGGCGGATTTCGGCCCTGCCACCGCCTTTTGGGGGCGGGCCAACATGCAAGGTTAACACGTACGGCAGAGTTACAATCCGAAGACCATGCGGGTTCTGGTCCTCGGCAGCGGCGGGCGGGAGCACGCGCTCGCCTGGCGCCTCAGCCGGGATCCGGACGTCAAGCACTTGACCGTCGCCCCGGGCAATCCCGGCATGGCGGCAATCGCGCGCTGCGCCTCCATCGATCTCACCCATCTCGACACCGTGCTGGCCCTGGCCGAGGACACCAAGGCCGACCTGACCATCGTCGGACCCGAGGCGCCGCTCGAGCGGGGCATCGCCGACCTGTTCCGAAAGAACGGGAAGACGATCCTCGGCCCGACGGCAAGCGCGGCCGCGCTCGAGTGCTCGAAGGCGTTTGCGAAAGACTTCATGGCGCGGCACAACATTCCGACCGCGCGGTTCCGCATCTGCGAATCACTGGAGGCCGCGCTCGATGCCGTGTCCGGCGGCGAGTTCGGCTTCCCGGTGGTCGTCAAAGCCGACGGTCTGGCGGGTGGCAAGGGCGTCGTCGTCGCAAAAGATCGCGCCGAAGCCGAAGAGGCCGTGCGTGAGTCGATGCTCGAACGGCGGTTTGGCGGCGCCGGTGCGCGACTCGTGATCGAGGAGTGTCTGACCGGGCCGGAAGTGTCGATCTTTTTCCTCGCGGATGGCACGAAAGCGGTGCCACTCGGCGCCGCGCAGGATCACAAGCGGCTGCTCGACGATGACGCGGGACCGAACACGGGCGGGATGGGCGCGTTCGCACCGAGTCCGCTCGCGACGCCGCAGCTGATCGCGTCGGTCCTCAAGGAGATCGTCCAGCCGGTGCTTGACGGGATGCGTACCGAAGACGACGCGTACATCGGGTTTTTGTACGTCAGCCTGATGCTCACGCCCGCCGGCCCGAAGGTGATCGAGTTCAACGTGCGGTTTGGCGATCCGGAAGCGCAGGTCGTGATGCCGACGCTGAAGGGGCGGCTCGCGCGCGTGCTGCTGGCGGCGGCGAACGGATCGCTTGGCGAGGAGTGGATCGAAGCGACAGCGGACTGCGCGGTCGGCATCGTGCTCGCGTCGCGCGGGTATCCGGGCAACGTCGAGACCGGGCAGGTGATCTCGGGGCTCGACGAGGCGGAGAAGATGCCTGGCGTGCTGCTGTTTCACTCGGGGACCGTCGCCAGCGAGCGCCGCATCCTCACCGCCGGCGGCCGCGTGATGACCGTCGTCGGCCGCGCGCCCTCGTTCGAGAAGGCGATGGGCCGCGCCTACGAAGCGGCGAAGATCATTTCGTTCGATGGCATGCAGTTCAGGCACGACATCGGGAGGAAGGCGTTGTTTGCATGAGCCGGATTGACGTGTTGATTCTGATGGGATCGGATTCGGACGCGGCCGTGATGAAGGGCGCGGAGGACACGCTGAAGGAGCTCGGGCTCTCGTGCGAGATGACCGTGGCGTCCGCACACCGGTCGCCCGCGCGCGTCATGCGCTTGATTGACGAAGCGCCGGGGCGCGGCGTGAAGGTGTTCATCGCGGCGGCGGGCGCGGCCGCGCATCTCGCGGGCATCGTCGCGGCGCACACGACCCTGCCAGTGATTGGCGTACCAATCGATTCCTCGGCGCTCAACGGTCTCGACGCGCTGCTCTCGACCGTGCAGATGCCGCCGGGTGTGCCGGTCGCGACGGTGGCGATCGGCAAGCCGGGCGCGACGAACGCCGGCGTGCTCGCGGCGCAGATGATCGCGCTCGCGGACGCGGGCCTCGCCGCGCGGCTCAAGGACTACAAGAAGAAGCTCGAGGCGAAGGTCGAAGCCGCGGCCGAACGGCTGAAGGCGTCCGCCGGCGCGTAGCGTTCGGATCGAGAGCGCGCGACCGTGACGCCTGTCCTCCTCGCGTGGAGCGGCGGCAAGGACAGCACGCTCGCGCTGGCCGAGCTGCGCCGCCGGCCCACCCATCGCGTCGTCGGGCTGCTCACGACGGTGACCGAGGCGTACGACCGGATCAGCATGCACGGCGTGCGGCGATCGATCCTTCGCGCGCAGGCTGAGTCGATCGGGCTGCCGGTGTTCGAGGCCGTGCTGCCGCCGGACGCGAGCAACGAGATTTACGACGCGGCGTGGGCGGACGCGATTCGCCGCGCGCGCGAGGCGATCGGTCCGGTCGAGCACCTCGCGTACGGCGATCTCTTTCTCGAGGACGTGCGGCGCTTTCGCGAGGAGCAGAGCGTGCGGCTCGAGTATCTTCCGCTGTTTCCGTTGTGGGGCCGCGACACGACGCGCCTCGCGCGCGAGTTCGTGGACGCGGGCTACGAGGCGTATCTCACCTGCGTGGACACACAGCAACTCGACGCGTCGTTTGCGGGGCGGCGATACGACGCGCGCCTGCTTGCGGATCTGCCGGCGTCGGTCGATCCGTGCGGTGAGCGGGGGGAGTTTCACACGTGCGTCGTCGGCGGGCCGATTTTCATGGAGCCGATCGCGGTGGCGGTGGGGGAGCGGACGCGGCGGGCGGAGAGATTTGAGTACTGCGATTTGGTGCCGGCATGAGATCACGCGCTACTCGTCTCGCGTGTTTGGCAGCGGCGATAATCATCTTCGTCAGCGCAGCGCCAAGGTTTGCCGAGACGCAGCAGTCCGCGCGCGTTACGTTCATTGATCTCCTCCACGAGTACCGCCGCGGCGACGCGGATCGAGCTGTCGAGATTCTCAGGACGTGGACGGACGGCCAGATCCAGCGCGAGGCGAAGCTGCCGAACGGAGAGAACGACGGTTGGTCCAAAGCCGCGGCAGCGCTCCTGCTGGCCGAGGTTCAGGCCGGACACATGCCCGCCACCGGCAATGCAGAAGATCTGATCGCGGACGCCTATGACGTTGCCCGCGCGACCGGCGACCAGCGACTCTTGGCGTTCTGCCGCAGCTGGTACTTCGTCGGCTTGACCACCAACATGCAGTCCGGCACGAATATGGAGGCGGCCGTACGGAAGCGCTTCAGTGATGATCCGCTCGCCCAATTGGAACTGGGGAAGCGCGCGGAGGAGTTGATGCCAAACTCTCCAGACTCTGACCACGACGGCTATGTCCACGGATCGGGCCGCCTTTCAGACGTCGTCGGTACGTCGTCGCATGGCCCGTATGGCGAAGACGCTGCCAAAGCCGAGCGCGCCTTCCGCCGAACACTTGCCCTCGATGCGACGCTCGTCGAGGCACGCGTGCGGCTTGGGCGCGTGCTGTGGTTCCTTGATCGCCGTGACGAAGCGGCGCGTGAGCTCACCCAAGCGGTGCGCGAGGCGACGGCCGCCGGCTCGGGAACGCTCGTCTACTTGGCGAGCGTGTTTCTCGGACAAGTCGATGAGGAACAGGGAAACCTGGACGCTGCTCGCGAGGCCTACGAACAAGGCATTCGCGCGTACCCGGCTGGACAAGTCGCGCGCCTAGCTCTCGGGAGACTCCTTGTTGCCACCGGGCATGAAGCCGACGGCTGGAGCATGACGGAGTCTGCGTTGGACCCGAAGGCATGGGACCGGCGCGCGCCGGATCCATGGCGGTTGTACACGTTGGATGGCACCTGGTGGTTCTTCGGCCGTCTCCGGGACCTTCGACTTCAGGTGCGTCAGCCATGAAGTCCGCCTGGTGCCTTGCCGTCGCCCTTCTGGTCGCAACTTTGTCGAGTCCGGCGAAGATGTCTCAGCAGACGCCGGTGCTCCGAGCAACGACGTACGGCGTACGTATCGACGCACTCGTCAGCGATAGCGGCCGGCCGATCGTGGGTCTCAAAGCAGAAGACTTTGAGGTGTTGGATAAGGGGATTCCACAACAGCTCGACGCCGCCGCGGCAGCTGGTCATGTCGCCGTGTCGCTCGTGATCGACGCGAGCCTGAGTGAGCGTGGACTTTCGATGGTGACGTGGGATAGCTATCTGCAGGCGCGTGGCGTTGAATTCTTCCCGGCCATCGTTCGCGCGTGCGACACCCTGCTCCGCGCGCTCGGCCCGTCGGATCGCGCTGCGCTCGTCGCGGCGGCGGATCGAATCGTTCCGCTCGTGCCGCTAACGCAGAATGCGGCGGCTTGGCGGCAGGGTCTTGCGGGCGTCCAGCGGCTTCCGCCGCGCGCCACGCCGCTCTTCACTGACGGCCGCGGCACCGTCACCTTCGCGCACGAGACCGACGGCCTCATGCCGCAATCGAGCGTTTGGGATGCGACGTTCGCAGCCGCCGCGCTCGTCGCGCGCGATTCCGGCCGGCCGTTCGTCGTGGTCGTGAGCGACGGCATCGACACTGGGAGTTGGCTGGCGAGAACGGCGATCGCGCGCACGCTCTCCGATCTCGGCATCGCCGTGGACTTCGTCCAGACGCCTTGGCGCCGAGGCCACCCAGGCATTGCGATGCCTGAGGGGCTGGCCAAGACCACGGGGGGCGTGATCTATAAGACCGACGATTCGAAGCTCGCGGAGAAGTTCAAAGAGCGCTTGGACTATCTCCGTCAGTCGTACGTCCTGACCTACGAGCCGCGCGGCGTCGGCACCAACGACGGCTGGCACGACGTCGTCGTAAAAGTGAAGGGCCGCAACGTCAGCATCAAGGCCCGACCGGGTTACTACGCCAATCGCCCGGCGAAGTAGTCATTGAAGGACTAACATGACTTAGCTAATATTGGAGCGTGCCCAAGATCCATACCGTGCACGCGGCGAAAACGCAGTTGTCGCGCCTGATCGCCCGGGCTCGGAAGGGCGAGACGATCGTCATCGCGAGGGGATCGGAGCCCGTGGCCAAGCTCGTGGCGTTCGACGCGGCTCCTCCGAAGCGCAGATTTGGCGCCATGCGCGGGCATGCGCGTGTGACGGCCGCATTCTTCGAGCCCCTGCCCGCGAGTGAGCTCGCGGCATGGGGGGAATGACCGATGCGTCTGCTCCTCGACACCCACACCTTTCTCTGGTGGCTCGACGGCGATCGACGGCTGTCGCGCCGCGCCCGCACGGCGATCGGAAACCAGGACAACGCCGTCTTCGTCAGCACGGCGTCCGCCTGGGAGCTCGCCACCAAGGCCCGCCTAGGCAAGCTGCCGGGCGCCGCCGACGTGGCGACCGACGTCGCCACCTGCATGAGCAGCCAGGGCTTTCTCGAGCTGCCGATCACCGTGCTTCACGCCCAGCGGGCCGGCGGTCTGCGCATCGACCACCGTGATCCGTTCGATCGCATGCTCATCGCGCAGGCGCTCCTCGAGGGACTGCCGCTCGTGACGAACGAGACGCTGTTTGACGCCTTCGGGATCGAGCGCGTCTGGTAGTTCCTGCGCTGCGCGCCTCCCCGGCCGCGCCTACGACAATCATCGTTGACATACGATAGTCGTCGTAGCTAAGATGCCGCCGTGGGCACCTCACGCAAGCCGACCGATGCCGAGCTGGCCATCCTTCGCGTGCTCTGGGAGCGCGGCCCCAGCACCGTCCGCGAGGTGCACGACGCGCTGGCGCGTGGCCGCTCGGTGGCCTACACGACGACCCTCAAGACGCTGCAGGTGATGCAGCAGAAGGGCCTCACCCTTCGGGACACCCATCGCGGCCTGCATCTGCACCGCGCAAAGCACGGCGAGAAGGAGACGCTCGGTCGGATCGTGAGTGATCTGATCGATCGGGCGTTCGGCGGGTCGGCGTCGAAACTCGTTATCCAAGCCCTCTCGACCAAGCGCGCGTCTCGCGAGGACCTCCGGGAAATCCGGCGGTTGCTCAAAGATGACTGAGATCCTGTCGTCGAGTTCCGCGGTGCAGGCGATCGGATACGCGCTCGTCGCGTTTCTCTGGCAAGGCGCGGCGATTGGCGTCGTAGCGGTCTTGGTGGCGGCGCTGTCCCGGTGGGCATCCCCGGACACGCGCTACGCCCTCGGCTGTGTCGCGCTTGTCGCGTTGGTGCTCGCGCCGGCCATTACGGCCTCGCGTCATCTGCAGGATCGACCGCTCCCGATCGCCCGCGATCGCGCGGTGTCCGATTCAGCGGTGCTGTCGACGACCACTTCGACCGGCGAGCCACCTCGAGCGATCGCGAAGGACGTCACCACGCCCGGAGGCGAGCCGCTCTCGACGGTCGTGCTCGTCTGGGGCGCCGGCGTGTGTCTGTTCGGCGTCCACTTGCTTCGCGGCGGACGACAGGTCGCACGGCTTCGTCGATCCGCGTCGCCGCTCGTGGCGGCCGATCGACTCGAGACGCTTCGTCGCCTCAGCGCACGTCTCGGTCTGACCTCGCCGGTACAGCTGTTTGAGTCGCGCGCGATCGACGTGCCCGCGGCGATCGGCTGGCTGCGCCCGGCCATTGTCGTGCCGGTGAGCGCGCTCGCGGGCTTGTCGCCGTCACACTTCGAAGCGATCCTCGCGCACGAGCTGGCGCACGTGCGCCGCCACGACTATCTCGTCAACGTCGTTCAGCGCCTCGTCGAGACGTTGCTCTTCTATCATCCCGCGGTGTGGTGGGTGTCGGGCTGGATTCGCCGCGAGCGCGAGCATTGCTGCGACGAGCTCGCCGCGTCGGTATGCGGCGATCGCGTGGGCTACGCGCGTGCGCTTCGCGCGCTCGAGGAGCTCCGCGCCGACACGCCAGCCCTTGCCATGGGCGCGAGCGGCGGCGATTTGCTCGTTCGTATCAGACGCCTTGTCGATCGCACGCCAGTCCCCGCGCCGGGCTGGCCGGGAGGAGTCGCCATGTTCGTACCACTCGTTGCGTTTCTCGCCGTCGGAAGCGTCATCGGAGGCCAGGCCTCTTCGGTGTTGTCGGTGCCCGCGGTCCAGGTGCGCCCGATCGAGACGATCGGTCCAGTCGGGACGGGCGCGTCGCCGTCTCCGCAGGTGCTGCCCGCAACGCCCGTCGTCTCAAGTCTTGCCGTCCCGCGGCGAGTCCGTCGTGCGATCGCCGCGCCGCAGGTTGGCGAGGTGTCGGGCACCGTCACAGACCCGTCGGGCGGCGTGATTCCCGGCGCGACCGTGTTTCTGAAGTCGCAGACCGCGTCAGAAGGCAAGACCGCGGTGACGAACGCGACGGGAACGTTTGCGTTCAACGATGTCGCGACTGGCGACTACAACCTTGACGTCACGATTCCCGGCTTCCGGCGGAATTCGCGCACGATTCAAGTCGCGGCCGGCCAACGACTCACGGCAAGGATTCAGCTGCAGTTGGGGATGGTCGCGGAGGAATTGACGGTCACGGGTCAGGCCGGCGCGCCGGTCGTTCCGGCCGGCCAGCTGCCGGCGAACCTCGAGTCGGCGGCGGACTATCGTGCGGCGGCGCTCTACTACTACACGAGGGAAGCGTTCGCTGATGCCGACGCGATGACCACCCGCGCGATTGATCTGATTCGTGCAAGCCAGCCGCAGGTCCTGTGGCCACCTGACAGGCCGGGCGTCGTCCGAGTTGGCGGAAGCATTCGCGAGCCGCGAAAGACAGTCGATGTCAGGCCGATCTATCCGTCCGCCGCGCTCGCCTCGGGCAGCGCAGGCGTCGTCAGGATGGACGCGATCATCGCGCGCGATGGCACGGTGTCCGAGGTCACGATCACCTCGGCGCCGTCGGTGTTCGACAGCGCGGCGATCGGCGCGGTTCGCCAGTGGACGTTCCGGCCGACAGAGCTGAACGGGGTGCCGGTCGAGGTGATGATGACGGTGACCGTGAACTTCACGATTCGGTGAAGTCTCTAGTTCAGATCGATCTCTTTACCCAACCGCTGCGCGACTGATTTTCTCTCCCCCTCGACGATGAGCTGACCGCACGCGGCGCGGATGTCGCGGCCACGGCTCTTGCGCACCGACACGATGATGTCGCGATCCGCGAGGATCTTTGCGAACGCGTTGACGCGATCGTCGGACGGGCGCGTGAACGGAATGCCGGGCGCCTCGTTGAGCGGCAGCAGATTCACCTTCGCCTTGATCCCCGCGAGGAGCGTCGCAAGCCGGCGCGCGTCCTCGGGCGTGTCGTTCACGCCGTTGAGAAGTACGTACTCGAACGTGATTCGCCGCCGCTTGGCGAGCGGGAAGCGACGGCACGCGTCGATGAGATCGTGCAGCGAGTACTTGCGGTTGATCGGCACGATCTTGCCGCGCTGCTCTTCGGTCGTCGCGTGCAGTGAGATCGCAAGGTTGGGCATCAGCGGCTCGCTCGCGAGCCGCTCGATCGCTGGCACGAGGCCCACCGTCGAGAGCGTCACGCGCCGCGGATGCACCGCGAGCCCCTGCTCGTCCGCAATCATCCGCATGGCCTTCATGGTGGCGTCGTAGTTGTGCAGCGGCTCGCCCATGCCCATGAGGACGATGTTGAAGGGCGTGCCGGCGAGGCCGGTGGCGTGCGCGAGGACGCGCACCTGCCCGGCGATCTCGCCGGCCGAGAGATTGCGCACGAGGCCCATCTTTCCGGTGAGGCAAAACGCGCAGCCCATCGCGCAGCCGACCTGCGTCGAGATGCAGAACGTCTGCGCGGGCGTGTCCGGAATGTAGACCGCCTCGACGTGCCGGCCGTCGGCGAGTTTCAGCAGAAACTTCGTCGTGCCGTCTTCGGACGTCTGCCGCGATTCGACCTCGGGCGTCGCGATCGCGAGCGTCTCCGCGAGCGTCGCGCGCAGCTGCTGGCCGAGATCGGTCATCTCGGCGAAGTCGGTCACACCGCGCGCGTGAATCCAGTGAAAGACCTGCCGGCCGTGGAAGCGCGCGATGCCGCGCTCCGCAAACGCGGATTCCATCTCCGCGCGGTCGAGTTCGGCAAGGTTCATGCGGTATGATAAGATCAGTTCGTTCGCGCTCTCCGCTAAAGTCAAGCAAATGAACAACTTAGATCGAACTGAACGCGTGCGTGTCGGCCGGGGGCCCCGATGGTAACCGCCGAAACGCTGTCGTCAGGCCTGCGCCTCGTCACCGAGCAGATGCCGCACGTCCGCTCGGTCACGGTCGGCGTGTGGCTCACGCGCGGCTCGCGCCACGAGAGCGACCAGGAAAGCGGCGTCGCGCACTTCGTCGAGCACATGCTCTTCAAGGGCACGACCTCGCGATCGGCGCGCGACATCGCGCAGACGATCGACTCGATCGGCGGCCAGCTCGACGCGTTCACGGCAAAAGAGTACGCCAGCTACTACGTCAAGGTGCTCGACGAGCATCTGTCGGTCGCGCTCGAGCTCCTGAGCGACATGATCATGCGCCCGGCGCTCGCGCCCGCGGACGTGACGAAAGAGCAAGGCGTCATCCTCGAAGAGATCAAGATGGTCGAGGACGCGCCGGACGATCTCGTCCACGAGATCTTCGCGCAGCAGTTCTGGGCCAAGCACCCGCTGGGGCGGCCGATCCTCGGCACGCCGGAAACCGTCGGATCGTTCGCGTCCGACGGGCTGCGGAAGTACTTCGATCGCACCTACGTCGCGCGCAATCTCATCGTCGCCGCCGCCGGCAACCTGGAGCACGCGCGGTTCCGCGATCTCGTCGAGCGCACGTTCGCCGGTCTCGCGTCCGGTGGCGCGGTCGAGCGCACCGAAGCGCCGGCGATCACGCCAGGCGTCGTCGCGCGCCACAAGGACATCGAGCAGAACCACCTGTGCATCGGCAGCCCCGCGTATCCGCAGGCCCACGCCAACCGGTACGCGCTGTACCTGTTGAACACGATCCTCGGCGGCTCGATGAGCTCGCGGCTCTTCCAGCACATCCGCGAGGAACGTGGGCTCGCGTACGCCGTCTTCAGCAACCTGACGACGTACAGTGACACGGGGACGGTGACGATCTACGCGGGCTGTGCGGTGGACAAGACGGAAGAAGTCGTGTCGCTGGCGATGGCCGAGCTGCGCAGCCTGCGCGATCATCTCGTCGCGCCAGACGAGCTGCGCCGCGCGAAAGATCACTTGAAGGGCAGCCTGATGCTGGGGCTCGAGAGCACGTCGAGCCGCATGTCGCATCTCGCGCGCCAGGAGATCTACTTCCACTCGCACTTCTCGCTCGACGAGATGCTGAAGGCCATCGAGAACGTCACGGCCGACGAGGTGCAGCGGGTGGCGAAGGACTTGTTCGTGGACGGAGGACTGGTCGCGACCGTCGTGGGGCCGAAATCAAGCCGGCCGCTCACGGTCGATCACTTGAGGATCTAGCCGAATGATTCCAAGGTACACCCATCGCGAGATGGGCGCGATCTGGAGCGACGAGAAGAAGTACGAAACGTGGCTGGCCGTGGAACTGGCGGCTACGGACGCCCTGGCAGACGCGGGCCTCGTGCCCGTGGAAGATGCGCGCACCCTCCGCGAGAAAGCCGCGTTCGACATCGCGCGCATCGACGAGATCGAACAGACCACACAGCACGACATCATCGCGTTCACGACGGCGGTCGCCGAGCGTGTCGGCCCGGCCGCGCGCTGGCTGCACTTCGGGCTGACCTCGTCCGACGTGCTCGACACGGCGCTCGCGCTGCAGATGCGCGCCGCGGCGGATCTGATCCTCGCGGACCTGGACGTGTTGGCGGCGGCGATTCGCCGCCGCGCCGAGGAGCACCGCCGCACGCCGATGATCGGCCGCACGCACGGCGTGCACGCCGAGCCGATGACGTTCGGCGTGAAGCTGGCGCTGTGGTACGCCGAAGTCGCGCGCGACCGCGAGCGCGTGCGCCGCGCGCGCGAGGTGGTGTCCGTCGGCAAGATCTCCGGCGCCGTCGGCATGTTCGCGCACCTCGATCCGTCGATCGAGGAGGCGGTGTGCAAGCGGCTCGGTCTGGCCGCCGCGCCCGTGTCGTCGCAGGTCATCCAGCGCGACCGGCACGCCGAGCTGATGACCGCGCTCGCGATCGTCGCGGCGTCGCTCGAGAAGTTCGCGACCGAGATTCGCGGGCTGCAGAAGACGGAAATCGGCGAAGTCGAGGAGCCGTTCGGCCGCGGGCAGAAGGGGTCGTCCGCGATGCCGCACAAGCGCAACCCGATCGGCTGCGAGCAGATCACGGGCCTGGCGCGGCTCGTGCGCGCCAACGCGCTCGCGTCGCTCGAGAACGTGGCGCTGTGGCACGAGCGCGACATCTCGCACTCCTCGGTCGAGCGCGTCATCCTGCCGGACAGCTTCATCGCGCTCGATCACATGCTGCGCCGCTTCACGAAAATCGCGAGCGACATGGTCGTTTACCCGGACCGCATGCTCGAAAACCTGCGCCGGTCGCGCGGCGTCGTCTATTCCGGCACGGTCCTGCTCGAGCTGGCCAAGCGCGGCGTCTCGCGCGAGCAGGCCTACGACTGGGTGCAGCGCAACGCCATGCGGTCGTTTGCCGAGCAGCGGGACTTCAAAGATTTGTTGTTGGCCGATGCGGACGTCACGAAAGTGCTGCCTCGCGAGGAGATCGAACACGCATTTGATCTCAACGCGCAGCTCAAACATGTGGATACAATCTTCAAGCGGGTCTTCGGAGCCTGAGCCCGTCCAACCATGACGATGAAAGCGCGCGTGTTTGTCACTCTCAAGCCATCGGTCTTCGATCCGCAGGGCCACACGATTGCCGAGGCGCTGCACTCGCTCGGCTACGGCGGCGTCGCGGACGTGCGGCAGGGCAAGTTCTTCGAACTCGATCTCGGGTCCGCGTCACCCGCGGAAGCGAAGCGGCTGGCGACGGAAGTCGCGGACCGCGTGCTCGCGAACCCCGTGATCGAGAGTTTTCGCGTGGAGCTGGCTGAAGGCGCATAGCAGGGATCGGCGCACGACGAGGAGCGGACGATGAAGTTCGCGGTGGTGGTCTTTCCGGGATCGAACGGCGATCATGACGCCTACTACGCGCCGACGCACGTGCTCGGGCAGCAGGCCGAGTTCGTCTGGCACAAGGACACGTCGCTCCACGGCGCCGATGTCGTGATTCTGCCGGGCGGCTTTTCGCACGGCGACTACCTGCGCACGGGCGCGATTGCGCGCTTCTCGCCGATCACCGCCGCGGTCAAGGCGTTTGCCGAGGCCGGCGGCCCGGTGCTCGGCATCTGCAACGGATTTCAGATTCTGCTCGAGTGCGGGCTGCTGCCGGGCGCGATGCTCCGCAATCGCGACGTGAAGTTCCACTGCGAGTTCGTCGGCGTGCGCGTCGAGCAGACCGACACGCCGTTCACCGGCGCGGCGCACGTCGGCCAGGTGCTGCGCCTGCCGATCGCGCACGGCGAGGGCAACTACTTCGCGCCGCCGGACGTGCTCGAGGAGCTCGAGGCGAACAAGCGCGTGATCTTCCGTTACGCGAACGCCGCGGGTGAGCTGACCGAGCGGGCCAATCCCAACGGCTCGCTCCACAACATCGCCGGCATCTGCAATGCCGGCCGCAACGTCGTCGGCCTGATGCCGCATCCGGAGCGCGCGTGCGAAGCCGCGGTCGGGAGCGCGGACGGGCTCGTCATGTTTCAGTCGGTGCTCGAGGCACTGACCAATCGCGGTGCGGTGCATGCCTTTTGATTCGGCAACGTTGGAACGCCACGGCATCACGCCGGACGAGTACGCGCGCATCGTCGAGCTCGTCGGCCGCGAGCCGAATCTGACGGAGCTCGGACTGTTTTCGGTGATGTGGTCCGAGCACTGCAGCTACAAGAGCTCGCGCGTGCATCTGCGCACGCTGCCGACCGAGGGCCAACGCGTCGTCCAGGGTCCGGGCGAGAACGCGGGCGCGGTGGACATTGGCGACGGCCTGGCGGCCGTGTTCAAAATCGAATCACACAATCATCCGTCGTTCATCGAGCCGTATCAGGGCGCGGCGACGGGCGTGGGCGGGATCATCCGCGACATCTTCACGATGGGCGCGCGGCCGATCGCGCTGCTCGATGCGCTGCGCTTCGGATCGCTCGAGGAGGCGCGCACGCGCCGCATCGTGCAGGGCGTCGTGTCGGGCATCGGCGGGTACGGCAACAGCATCGGCATTCCGACCGTCGGCGGCGAGGTGATGTTCGACGAGGCGTACAGCGGCAATCCGCTGGTCAACGTCTTCTGCCTCGGCATCGCGCGTCACGATCAGATCGTGAAGGGCCAGGCGAGCGGCATCGGCAATCCCGTGTACTACGTCGGCGCCAAGACGGGCCGCGACGGGATTCACGGCGCGACGATGGCGTCGGCGGAATTCGACGAGTCGTCCATGGAGAAACGCCCTGCCGTGCAGGTGGGCGATCCGTTCATGGAGAAGCTGCTCCTCGAGGCGTGCCTCGAGGTGATGGCGACCGACTCGTGCGTCGGCGTGCAGGACATGGGCGCGGCAGGACTGAGCTGCGCGACGAGCGAGACAGGATCGCGCGGCGGCGTCGGGATCGAGATCGACGTCGCGAAGGTACCGCAGCGCGAGACGGGCATGACGCCGTATGAGATCATGCTGTCCGAATCGCAGGAGCGCATGCTGCTGATCGTCAAGCGCGGACGCGAGGCGGAAGTCGAGCGGATTTTCGAGAAGTGGGATTTGCACGCGGTGAAGATCGGCGAGGTCACGGCGGATCGTCTGCTGCGCATCAAGGAACACGGCAAGGTCGTCGCGGAGGTGCCGAATCGCGCGCTGACGGACGAGGGGCCGGTGTACAAGCGGCCGTTCTCGCGGCCGGCGGGACTCGACGTCGAACAGAAGTTGCCGGCGGAAGCGGCGCAGAAGCTCGCGCGCCCGGCCGACACGTTTCTCGCGCTGTTGGGCTCGCCGACGGTCGCGAGCAAGCAGTGGATCTACAAGCAGTACGACTACACGGTGCGCACGAACACGATCGCGCTCGCGGGCGCGAGTGCGGCCGTCGTGCGCGTGAAGGACACGCCGCGCGCGCTCGCGATGTCGGTGGACGGCAACGGGCGCTACTGCCAGCTCGACCCGCGGCAGGGCGCGAAGCTGGCCGTCGCGGAAGCGGCGCGCAACGTCGCGTGCGCGGGCGGCCTGCCGATTGGCGCGACGAACTGCCTCAACTTCGGCAATCCGGAGCGGCCCGAGATCATGTGGCAGTTCGCGGAAGCCGTCGCCGGGATTGGCGAGGCGTGCCGCGCGCTCGACGTGCCCATCACGGGCGGCAACGTGAGTCTTTACAACGAGACCGACGGCAAGGCGATTCTGCCGACGCCGGTCATCGGCGTCGTGGGCGTGATCGAAGATGCGGCGAACGTCGTGATGCGCGCGTTTCCGGCCGCGGGCCTCGAGATCGTGCTGTTCGGGGAAAGCCGCGCGGAGCTCGGCGGCAGCGAATATCTCAAGACGCTGCACGGCCTGATTCGCGGCGTGCCGCCGTCACTGGATCTCGCGCGCGAACGCGCGCTGCAGCGGCTGCTCGTCGATTTGGCGGCGCGCCGGCTCGTCAGGTCCGCGCACGACTGCGCGGAAGGCGGACTGGCGATTGCTCTGGCAGAATGTTGTTGTGAGACCGGCGGCATCGGCGCGGACATCGCGATCGCGAGCGTCGCGCCTGGGGCAGGCGTCGATCGGCTTGCGGCGACGCTCTTCGGCGAGTCGGCGTCGCGCGTGCTCGTGAGCGTCGCGTCCGACCAGCTCGCGGCCGTGCTCGAGGCGGCGCAGGCGGCCGGCGTGCCGGCGGCGAGGATTGGGCGGACGGGTGGTCGAGTGATTCGGGTGGCCGTCGATGGTCAGGTGGCCATCGACCTCTCGGTGTCTGAGGCGGAAGCGCGCTGGACGGCGAGCCTGGCGAACTGGCTCGACGGGCGCGCGGCATAACACGACATGGACAAGCTCAAAGAAGAGTGCGGCATCTTCGGCATCTACGGCCACTCCGAGGCCGCGAACCTGACGTACCTCGGGTTGTACGCCCAGCAGCATCGCGGCCAGGAGAGCGTCGGCCTCGCCTCGTCGGACGGCGGCCGGCTGCAGCTTCACAAAGCCATGGGCTACGTCGCCGACAACTTCGACGAGCCGACGATCACGCGCCTGGCCGGCATGAGCGCCGTCGGCCACGTGCGGTATTCGACGGCGGGCGAAAGCGGGCTCAAGAACGCGCAGCCGATTTTGATCGACTGCGCGCACGGCGAGATCGCGATCTGCCACAACGGCAATCTCGTCAACGCGCAGGAGCTGCGCGATGCGCTCGTCGCGGACGGATCGATTTTTCAGACGACGAGCGATACAGAGGTGCTGCTGCACCTCTATGCGAAATCGAAGGCCGCGACGCCCGAGCAGGCGCTGATCGAAGCGGTCTCGCAGGCGCGCGGCGCGTTCTCGCTCGTGCTGCTGACGAAGGATCGATTGATTGCCGTGCGCGATCCACACGGGTTCCGTCCGCTCACGCTCGGCCGGCTGGGTGACGCGTACGTCGTCTGCTCGGAGACCTGCGCGCTCGATCTGATCGACGCCGAGTGGATTCGCGACATCGAGCCGGGTGAAGTGTTCATCGTCGGGCCGGAGGGCGCGAAATCGGTGCATCCGTTTCCGCCGGCGCGGCACGCGCACTGCATCTTCGAGCACGTGTACTTCTCGCGGCCGGATTCCTACGTGTTCGGCAAGAGCGTCAACGAAGTGCGCACGGAACTGGGACGCCGGTTGGCCGCCGAACAACCGGCGAATGCCGACGTCATCGTGCCGGTGCCGGACTCGGGCGTGTGCGCGGCAACTGGGTATGCGGAGGCCTCGGGCGTGCCGCTGCAGATGGGCTTGATCCGCAATCACTACGTCGGGCGGACGTTCATCGAGCCGCACCAGGCGATTCGCCACTTCGGCGTGCGCGTGAAGCTGAATCCGGTCAAGAGCATTCTGCAGGCTCGGCGCGTCGTGCTCGTGGACGATTCGATCGTGCGCGGGACCACGAGTCGAAAGATCGTCAAGATGGTGCGGTCGGCGGGCGCGAGCGAAGTGCACATGCGCATCAGTTGTCCGCCGACGATCTCGCCGTGCTTCTACGGCGTCGACACGCCGCAGCGATCGGAGCTGATCGCGGCGACTCATTCGCTCGAGGAGATTCGCCGGTACATCGGCGCCGATTCGCTCGGGTACCTGAGTCTCGACGGATTGCTTTCAGCCGTCGGATCGGCGCGGCCGAGCTACTGCACGTCGTGTTACACCGGCGACTATCCGGTCGCGTTTCCGCAGAATCAGGCCGCGTACCTCCAACTCGCGCTCAAGCTGGTCGAATGACTCTGCGTCTGGTCGGTATCATCGGCGTCGCGGCGATCGCGTCGGTTGTTGGCGCGGGCGGTGCGGTTGTCTCCGCGCGCGGCCAGGCGCCGGTCACGGAAGCGGCGCTCAATCAAGCGATCGACAAGCTCGGCGCGTTCGATCTGAAGGACCGCACGCAGGCGTCGAAAACCGTACGGCGTGCGCCGGAGCAGATGGCTGTGGCCGCGCTGGCGAAAGCCGCGCGATCGCACAAGGACTCGTACGTGCGGTATCGCGCGCTCGTGCTCTTGACCGGATTCGGCGACGCGGCCGCCCCGGTTGCCCGCGACGTACTCTCGGACCCTGACAACCGCCTGCGCGTCGTCGCGTACGGGTGGTTCACGGTGCATCCGGATCCGTCGGTGCTGCAGACGCTGCTCTCGGCGCTCGATACCGAGCGGCTCGAGTTCGTGCGGCCGGTGTTGACCCGCACCATCGCGGCCTACGGCGACGATCCGCGCGCGCGCGCGGCGCTCCTGCCGCTCGTCACGCGCGGCGAGGATTTGTTCCGCGGCGCGGTCATCGAGGCGATCGGCGACTATCGCGGCCGGTACGCGGCTGCGACGATTGCCGAGGTCGCCAAGCTCGACGGCCCGTTGCAGGACGAGGCTGTCATCGCCCTCGGCAAGATGGGGGACACGACGATGCTGCCGATGCTGTCGGGGCTGCAGAAGAGCGGGCCCGACGAGGTCCAGCCCTCGGTGGCCGCCGCCGTGTGTCTCATCACGACCAACTGCGCGGCGCAGGAGCAATACCTGAAGAACACGCTCGCGTTTGCGGGCGCGCGCGAGAACGCGCCGGCGCTGCTCAGCCGCGTCGCGCACGCGCTCGGCGCGCTCGGTATGACAACGCGTCCCGCGGCGCTGGGAATCTTGTTCGACGCCGGCGTGCCGGCGAAGGATCCGGCGCGCAGCGTGATCGCCGTGTCGCTCGGCACCGTCGCGATGCGCAATCCCGCCGCGATGATCGCCGCCCTCGAGGCGCGCGCGGATTTGCCCAACGCGCTCCTCCTGCTGCGCGACAGCTTCGACATGCTGTCGGAGGAAGATTTCGGCCAGGAGCGTTTCTACGTGGCCGTGCGTCAGGCGCTGACAGCGTCGGCGGCCGGATCGAAGCGGCGCCAGGTGGCGATGGCGATCATCGACACGCTGGAGTTCTGAGTTCATGTCGAAAATCGACTACCGCCAGTCTGGCGTGGACATCGACGCCGGCAACGAGGTCGTGCGGCGCATCAAGTCGCTTGCGCGCGAGACCTACACGCCGGGCGTGCTGTCGGGCGTCGGATCGTTCGGCGGACTGTTCGCGCTCGGGCGCGACGTCGCCGATCCCGTGCTCGTCGCGTCCGCGGATGGCGTCGGGACGAAGCTGAAGGTCGCGTTTCTCGCCGGCGTGCACGACACGATCGGCGTCGACCTCGTCAATCACTGCGTCAACGACATCCTCGTGCAGGGCGCGCGGCCGCTGTTCTTTCTCGATTACCTCGCGACCGGCCGGCTCGCGCCGGACGTCGCCGAGCAGATCGTGCGCGGCGTCGCCGCGGCGTGCCGCGACAACGGCTGCGCGCTCCTCGGCGGAGAGACCGCCGAGATGCCGGGGTTCTACGCCGACGGCGAGTACGACGTCGCCGGGTTCATCGTCGGACTCGTGGCGCGATCGAAGATTGTGGACGGGCGCGCCATCGTCAAGGGCGACGTGTTGATCGCGCTGCCTTCGTCGGGCTTGCACACGAACGGGTACTCGCTGGCGCGGCGCATCGTGTTCGACACGCTCAAGCTGCGCGTCGATAGTCAGGTGGCGGAGCTGGGCGAAACCGTGGGCGCGGCGCTGCTGCGGCCGCATCGATCGTACTTGAAAGTCGTGGCGCCGCTGCTCGATCGCGGGGTCATCAAGGGCATGGCGCACATCACGGGTGGGGGACTCACCGAAAACGTGCCGCGCACGCTGCCGGAGGGGCTGAGCTTCTCACTTGATCGCCAGAGCTGGACGGTGCCGCCGCTGTTTCGCTGGCTGCAACGCGCGGGGGAGATCGACGACGCGGAGATGCTCCGCGCGTTCAACATGGGCGTGGGCCTGGTGCTGATCGCGTCGCCCGGGGACGCCGACGCCATTCTTGCGTCGCTTCGTGCTGATGGTGAGCAGGCGTGGTGTCTGGGGCACGTGTAGGGACGGGCCTTTTTTCCACAGGACGCGCCTGTTGGGGGACGGAGGTCGGATTCGAGTCTTCCCACAGCCCCAAGTCACATTGCTGATTGATGGCCTGGTCCATCGGCGTGGCCGGGGCGTTGACGTGGTCTACCCAAGCCGTGGACACCAGGAACGGCGCTGAGGCGAGCGCCAACCGCGGATCAGACCGAAAGCGCTCGGAAAGGCTGCACCAAGGCCAGTCTTCGGCCTTCTTGACCAGACCAGCGGCGAGCGCGTTCCGCTCCACATAGCGGCATACGCGAACGAGGCTTGCCGCCGTGGTGATCGGCACCGCAAGAAATCGACCCTTGTAGAGCGCGCCTTGCCCGACGGTCCCGTGTCGATGATGCCAGCGCACGGCATGGGTAGACGTTACCCACCGCATGAACCTTGAAAGAGCTTCAGTGCCTTCTGGACCCACCACAAGGTGCCAGTGGTTCGACATCACACAGTACGCAAGTAGCTTCACAGGGTACCGTTCCAGGCCATCGTCGAGAACCTCGAGGAACGCCCGGTATTCGTTCGACCGCGTGAAGATCGGGACCCGCCGTGCGGTCCGATTGATGACGTGAAAGAATGACGCGGGCATCGATTTGCGCGACCTGCGTGGCATGTGGGGCCTCCGCTTGTAGCAACCCGCGTACCGCGCCGCATCGGTCCCGACCTCCGGCACCCAAACCATGGAAACTGTGGAAAAAAGCCCCGTCCCCATCGCCATGCTCATCTCAGGCCGTGGCTCGAATATGGGCGCGGTTGTGGATGCGATCGCGGAGCGGCGGTTGCGCGCGCGGATTGCGATCGTGATCTCGAATCGGCCGGAGGCGGCCGGGCTGGAGCGGGCGCGGGCGTCGGGGATCGAGACGCGCGTGATGCCGCACGGCGACCACGCGTCGCGCGAGGACTACGATCGCGCGCTCATTGCCGAGCTCACGCGCCACGGCGTGAAGCTCGTCTGCCTCGCCGGATTCATGCGGCGGCTCGGCCCGGCGTTCTGCGACGCCTTTCCGCACGCGATTCTCAACATCCACCCGTCGCTGCTGCCGGCGTTTCCGGGCACGCACGCGCAGCGGCAGGCGCTCGATCACGGCGCGAAGGTAAGCGGCGCCACCGTCCACTTCGTGACGCCCGAGCTCGACGCGGGCCCGATCGTCATGCAGGCGGCCGTGCCGGTGCACGACGACGACACCGAGGATACGCTCGCGGCGCGCATCCTCGTCGCCGAACACCGGATCTACCCCGAAGCGATTCAACGCGTGCTCGACGGCGGCTGGCGGCTCGACGGCCGCCGCGTCGTCTTCCCGCCGCGCACCTGACTTGCGCGATTGAGTCGCGCGCAGGCCTCAGTCGTTGCGCAGCGTGATGCTCGGATCGACCCGAATCGCGCGCCGCGCCGGCACGACGTGCGCGGCGACCGCCACGATCCCCAGCACGACGATCGCTCCCGCGAGCGTGATCGGATCGTGCGGCGCCGTCTGGTACAGCTGCGAACTCAGCAGCCGGCCGAGCCACGCCGACGCGACGAGACCCGTCACGACGCCGATGCCCACGAGCTGCAGCCCGCGCGTGAGCACGAGCGCGAACACGTCGCGCGACGAGGCGCCCAGCGCCAGGCGGATGCCGAACTCGCGCCGGCGGCTCGCCACACCCTGCGAGACGACGCCGTAGAGCCCGACGGCGGCGAGCAAGAGCGCGGTCACGGCGAATCCGCCGAGCAGCGCCATCAGAAACCGGCGCGACGCGATCGACGTCCGCAGGCTGTCGTCGAGCGTCGCGACGCCCGACACGGGCACGTCGGCCGCCAGCGCGGCGACCTCGCGGCGAATCGCCGCCCTGGTCGCCTCGAACTCCATCGTCGATCGCACGACCAGCATCGACGGATTCGGGAACTGCTGCTGGGTGACGTACACCTGCGGATTCGGCACCTCATCGAGGCCGTAGTGGCGAACGTCGCCGGCGACGCCGACGATCGTCCAGTACGGGCCCTTGTCGCCGCCGATGCTCACGCGGTGCCCGATCGGATCCTCGCCAGGAAAAATCTTAGCTGCGGCCGTTTCGCCGATCACCGCGGCCAGGTCCTTGCCCGCGGCGTCAGCGTCGGTCAGCAGCCGCCCTCGTTTCAGCGGCACGCGCATCACCTTGAAGTAGTCGGGCGACACCGGGTAGAACTCCGCCTCGGGAGCGTCCGCGCTGTTTTCCACGCGGCCCTCGACGTGAAAGCCGCGGCGATCGTAGTTGCCGGTCAGCGGCACCTGCGCGGCAAACGCGGCGCGCTCGATCCCCGGCACCGCATCCAGCCGCCGCAACACGTCATCGTGAAACGCGAGCACGGCCTCGTTCTTCGCCCAGCGCGGCCCGACGAGCGCGATGCCGGCGGTGACCACGCCGTGCGAGTCGAATCCGGGATCCGTCTTGAGCAGCCGATCGACGGTGCGGTACATCAACCCGGCCCCGGCGACGAGCAGGAGGGCGATCGCGACCTGCGCCATCATCAGCAGCTCGCGCGCGCGCAGGGCGCGCCGGCTCCCCGACTGCCGGCCCTCGCGCAGCACGGATTGCAGATCGGTGCGCGCCGACGTCCACGCCGGCACGAGCCCGAACGCGACGAGCGCGAGCACCGCGACACCGGCGCCGACGACGAGCAGCCGTGGATCGCCTGACGCCGCGCCGAGACGAGGCACCAGCACAGGCGAGTACGCGGCAAGCAGTTGCAGGCCCCATCGCGCGAGCGCGACGCCGGCAAGGGTCGCGAGCGCGGCCATCACGAGCGACTCGGTGAGCAGCTGTCGCACGAGCCGGAATCGATCGGCGCCAATCGCCGATCGCACGGCCAGCTCGCGCTCGCGGTCCGTTGCGCGCGCGACGAGCAGCCCCGCGACGTTCGCGCACGCGACGAGCAGGAGAAACGCGACCGCGCCGACGAGCACCTGCAACGGCCGGCGCATCGGGCTCGCGATCTCGTCGCGAAGCGCGCGGACGACCGGAGTGCGCTTGTCGTAATCCGCGGGGTGCTCGACTCGAAGCGCAGTCTGCACCGTCGCGAGCTCCGCCTGGGCGGCCGCGACGGTTGCGCCAGGCCGCAGAAGAGCGACCGACTCCAGATGCTGACACGATCGGCACGACGAGGGCCCGCCGATCGCGTAGCCGAGCAGCGACCACAACTCCGCGGGCGCGTAGAAATGTGCGGAGATCACCGGCTCGAACGTCGCGGGCATGACGCCCGCCACGAGGTACGGCACGCCGTTGAGCGTGATCGTCGATCCCGCGATATCCGCGCGCGCGCCAAAGCGCCGCCGCCAGAGTCCGTCCGACAGCATCACGACGCGGAAGCGCGCCGGATCGTCCTCGGACTCCTCGAAATCGCGCCCGAGCGCCGGCTGCACGCCGAGCAGACGGAAGTAGTTCCACGAGACGCGCATGCCCTTGAGCTGCGCGGCGCCGCCCTCGTCGACGACGATCGGCTGCCACCCGCGAATGAGCGACAGCCCCTCGAACGACGGCACGCGCGCGCGCCAGTCGAGCGCCGTCTCGAATCCGACGTTGCCGACGCCGCCGCTGTCGTTGCCCGACCCCGCGACAACGAGACGATCGGCCGTCGGATACGGCACGGTCTCGACGAGCGCGCGATCGGCCGCCGTGCCGATCACGGTCGCCGCGCCGATGCCGACCGCGAGCGTGAGAATCGCGATGGCCGAGAATCCCGGCGCGCGCCGGAGGGTGCGAAATGCAAAATGCAGATCCTGCCAGAGTCGATCCATGAACGTTCTCCAGTTCAGCAGGGATGAGGGCGTGGGCGAGTCGAAGGCGTGGGTGGGACGCCGACGACGGATGATCGTGCTCGCGACTTGACGGACGTACCAGCGACGCGCTGACGCCAGGCTCGACGAGGCGGCGCGCCGCGCGAACTCCTCGGCGAGGTCGCCGCCGATCGCTTCCGCGGCGTCCGGATCGAGCCATCGTTCCAGCGCCCGGGCCGCGAACCGGGGAGGCGCCGGCGTCACGATCGCTCCAGCTTCGGCGCGGCGCCGCGCGCGAGGGATCGGACGGCCTGCCACGCGCGCGCGAGCACCTGGCGACCCGCGGGCTTCAGCTGGTAGTACCGCTTGCGCTTGCCGCCGCGCTCCGCGGTCGGCTCGCCCCAGGTCGACGCGAGCAACCCGCGCTGCTCGAGCCGATCGAGCGTGGTGTACAGCGCGCCGGACGACACCGATCGGCCCGCCCGCGCTTCGATGAGCTGGCGGATCGCCGCGCCGTACGCTTCCGGTTCGAGCTGCACGATCGCGAACAGCACGAGTTGTTCGAATTCTCCGAGCCAGTCAGCCACGGCAAAATATTATCACAATGTAGGGATTATCAAGTTCACGCGTCCGCGCGAACGCGCGTGTCCGCCTGCGATACACTCCGCGGCGTGACGCGCAAGTCGAAGTCTCGCGCGCCGCTGCGCTCGCTTCGCACGAGCGCGGCCTTCCGCGACTTCGTGCTCGATCAGTTGTCCGACCTCCCGGCGCTCAGCGCGCGGTCGATGTTCGGCGGCGTCGGGCTGTATTCAGGCGAAGTGTTTTTCGGGCTCATCGCCGCGGGCGTGCTGTACCTCAAGGTGAACGACGCGACGCGCCCGTCGTTCGAAGCGGCAGGATCGTCGGCGTTCAAACCCTATGGCGGCCCGGGCGCGATGTCGTCGTACTTCAACGTGCCGCTCGACGTCCTCGAGCACGCACCGACGCTCGTCGTCTGGGCGCGACGCGCCGTCGAGGTCGCGCGAGCGGCGGCGACGCCCGGCCGGCGACGTTGATCGAGTTGATCGAGGTTGATCATGCGACACCACAACTGGCCAGCGGTCGTTGTCGTCCTGCTCTTCGTCCCGCTCACCGGCTGCGCCCGCGAGCCGGACCGTCCCGCTGCCGCGTCTGAAGCGGCCAAAGTCATAGATCTCGGTCATCCGCTGGCGGCGACCGATCCGAGCTGGGACGGCACGCCCGCGTTCTCGCGCGAGATCGTCGCGACGATCGAGAAGGACGGCTACCAGGCGGGCAAGTTCGCCACCGAGGAACACTTCGGCACGCACGTCGACGCGCCATCGCATTTCGTCGCCGGCCGCTGGACGGTCGACGAAATCCCGGCAGACCGGCTCATTCGTCCCGCCGTGTGCGTGAACGTCGCCGACAAAGTGCGAGGCGACGTCAACTACCGCCTCACGGTCGGCGATCTGGAGGCCTTCGAGCGCGCGCATGGCCGGATTCCAGACGAGGCGGCGGTGCTCGTCGCTACCGGCTGGGACGATCGGTGGGCACTTCCGCACGGCGAGTACATGAACATGAAGGATGGCGTGCGGCACTTTCCAGGCATCTCCGTCGAGGCTGCCACGTTCCTCGCGAACGATCGCCACGTGGCGGCGATCGGCATCGACACACCGAGCATCGACTACGGCATGTCCGAGCACTTCGAGGCGCACCGCGTGACGCTCGCGATGAACGTCTACCACATCGAAAACGCGACGGGCCTGACCCGGCTGCCGGCGACGGGTTTCACGGTCGTCGTGGCGCCCATCAAGATCAAGGGCGGCACCGGCGGGCCCGCGCGCGTGCTGGCACTTGTACAATGACTGCCGGCGCTTATGACCCCGTTGAAAACCGTTGACGAGCAACTGTCGTACCTCACGAAGGGCTGCGTGGACGTCGTCCGCGCGGGCGAGCTGAAGGCCAAGCTCGAACGATCGGCGAAGACCGGCAAGCCGCTCGTCGTCAAGGTCGGCTTCGACCCGACGGCGCCGGACCTGCATCTCGGGCACACGGTGCTGATCCGGAAGATGAAGCACTTCCAGGATCTCGGGCACCGCGTCGTGTTTCTCATCGGCGACTTCACGGGACTCATCGGCGACCCGACCGGACGCTCGAAGACGCGCCCGCCGCTCTCGCGCGAGGAGATCGACAGGAACGCGGAGACGTATCGCGCGCAGGTCTTCAAGATCCTCGATCGCGACAAGACCGTCGTCGATTTCAACTCGCGGTGGCTGCACCCGCTCGGGTCGGAGGGATTCATCCGCCTGGCGGCACGCTACAACGTCGCGCAGATGCTCGAGCGTCGCTTTTTCAAAGAGCGCTTCGAAGCGGGCAAGCCGATCGCCGTGCACGAGTTCTTGTACCCGCTCGCGCAGGCGTACGATTCCGTTTTTCTCGAAACCGACGTCGAGCTCGGCGGCACCGATCAGCTCTTCAACCTGAACGTCGGCCGCGACATCATGCCGAGCTACGGCCTCGAGGCGCAGGTCGTGATGACGACGCCGCTGCTCGAGGGGCTGGACGGCGTCGAGAAGATGTCGAAGAGCCTCGGCAACTACGTCGGCGTCACCGACGCGCCGGGCGAGATGTTCGGCAAGATCATGTCGGTGAGCGACGACCTGATGTGGCGCTACTACCTGCTGCTGACGGACCTCACCGAAGCGGATATCAAGGCGCGACAGGCGCAAGTCGCGAGCGGCGCCTTGCATCCGAAACAGGCCAAAGTCGAGCTGGCCAAACGCATCGTCACGGACTTTCACTCGCCGGAAGCTGCCGCGCAGGCAGCCACGGACTTCGACGCGCGGTTCACGCGCGGCGAGCTGCCGACACACGCGATTGGCGAAGTCAGGATCCAGCTGACCGAGGCTGAAGTGAGCCTGCCCAAGCTCGTCACGCTCGCCGGCATGGCCGCCTCGTCCAGCGAAGCGTCGAGAAAAATCCAGCAGGGCGCCGTCAAAGTCGATCGAGAGAAGATCACCGACATCAAGGCTCGCATTCAGGCGTCCCGGGGCGCCGTGATCCTCGAGGTCGGGCGGCGCGCGGTGCGCGTGAACTTCCGCGCCGAGGGCCACGACTGACGACGCGCTGGCTGCCACCCTGGGTTGCCGCGACGGTCGCGGCGCTGGCGCTCGCGGCGTTCCTCGCACACGCCTGGCAGGCGCTCGGCGGCGCGTACCTGAGCTACGTCAGCGGCATCTGGCTCGCGCTGGGCAAGGATCTCGCCTCCGGCGTGTTCTATCGCGATTTGATCGGACCGACCGGCTACGGCGGCACGCGATACTTTCCGCTCTTCTTCACGATCATCGGCGCGCTGCTCAAGATCGGCCTGCCGCCGCTTGTCGCGGGCTGGACGGCGAGCGCGATCGCCGCGCTCATCCTCTCGACCGGGCTCGCGCGGGTCGGCCGGGCACTCGGTGCTCCGCGGTCGATGCAGTGGCTGCTCGCCGCGTGCGCGATCGCGCCCTACTTCGTGCAACAGACGCTCTTCGAAGTGCGCGCGGACGTGATCGCCGCCGGCCTCAACCTCTGGGGCCTGGCGTCGATCGTCCCCGTGTTTCGCGACGAGGCCAATCTCCGGCCGCGCACCGGGGCCGCCGCGCTCTGGTTCACGCTCGCGTTCGCCGCCAAAATCACGAGCCTCGCTGTGCCGGCGTGCGTGCTCGCGGCGCTCGTGCTCTCGCGGCGAGTTCCGATCGCGGTGCGATTCGCCGCGCAGATGGCCGCCGGTCTTGCGCTGTTTCTCGGCATCGTCGAGCTCGCGAGCGCCGGCCGCGCGCTCGTCGCGTGGCGCGCGACGATGTTCGCCGGATCGAGCCAGAGCGGCACGGTGACCGCCATGCTGTCGGGCGACTTCATCGGCTTCGCGAGCTTCTCGCATCTGCTGACGGTGCTGCTGGTCCTCGATGTCGCCGTGCTCGTGGCGGCGTTCGTCGCGGGCGCGCGCGCGCTGTGGCTGCCGGTGGTGCTCTTTGGCGGCGTGAGCGTGACCGCGGCGCTGACCCTGTCGTCGCCGGGCACGATCCCGTCGAATCAGATCATCGAGTGGCTGCAGATGTCGTTCGTCGTGTTCCTGTTCGCGGCCGTCAGCCGGCCGGAGCTGACGCGCGCGCTCTCGGCCCTGCTCGCCGCGATGGTCGTCTGGATGGCCGTGCAGGACGTCGTTCGGGTGCGGCATCTCTACGACACGCGCGCGGAACGGACGACGGCCGCCGTACGAAACGATGTCGCGCGGTTCGTCGGGGCCGCGCCGGCGCCGGTCCTGGCCGAATCCTCGTTGTGGGAGGTGCTGGCGGGCCAGCAGGCTTACCTGCTCGATCCGTTCGCGCTGCGCGTCGTGATGATGAAGCGCCCGGACATCGCGCGCGACCTCGAACAGAAGATCGACGCGCATTACTTCTCGAGCGTGATCTTTCAGGTCGATCCGACGACGGCGCAGGGCCGCGGGTACTACGAGCACGTCAACTTCGGCTGGCCGATCACGGCGCGCATCCTCGAGCAGTACCGGTTCGATCGCCAGCCTGCGCACGACGTCTTCATCTACGTGCCGAAATAGCCCGGCAGGGGCCGGATCGGGTAGACTGGGAGGTGCCGGTTTGTGCGCAGTTCTGCACGAATTGGCCGTCCTACCGAGCAATTCCCGGCACGATCCCGCTTGTCTTTTGGGGTTGACAGTCGAGTAACGGTACCGGTAGATTTGTAAGGTTCCGCTGGCGACGATTGGGGTCGCTAGTGGGGTGCCGGTTCTTTGAAAACTAGATAGAACGTGCAAGCACAGCCCGTCGAGTATCAGCGCGGGGTTTACAACCTCGCATACTTGAACGGCCCGCCGTCGCTCCTTCGGTTACTTCGGTAACTCGGAGCTATGGCGGGATGAATCCGAGAGCCAAATCAACAGGCTAACGGGTTGAACGAGTTGCACTCACCTTCGGGTGGGTCGACCAATTTAACTTGAGAGTTTGATCCTGGCTCAGAATCAACGCTGGCGGCGTGCCTAACACATGCAAGTCGAACGCGAAAGTCCCGCAAGGGATCAGTAGAGTGGCAAACGGGTGAGTAACGCGTGGGCGACCTACCTCTGAGTGGGGGATAACCTTCCGAAAGGAGGGCTAATACCGCATGACATCCCGTGTTTGGATACACGGAAATCAAAGTCGGGGATCGCAAGACCTGACGCTTGGAGAGGGGCCCGCGTCCGATTAGCTAGTTGGTGGGGTAACGGCTCACCAAGGCTTCGATCGGTATCCGGCCTGAGAGGGCGGACGGACACACTGGAACTGAGACACGGTCCAGACTCCTACGGGAGGCAGCAGTGGGGAATTGTTCGCAATGGGCGCAAGCCTGACGACGCAACGCCGCGTGGAGGATGAAGACCT
>DATEGZ010000174.1:0-10506 GCA_035279905.1 Vicinamibacterales bacterium | reverse complement strand
GAGACGCCCCTCCAACACACGCTCGTCGCGATCTGGCAGGAGCTGCTGCAGACGCCGCAGGTCGGCATCGACGATGACTTCTTCGCGATCGGCGGCCACTCGCTGCTCGGGATGCAGATGATCGCGCTCATCCGCGACCGGGCCGGCGTCAGCGTCGCGATCCGGCAGCTGTTCGAGACGCCGACGATCCGTCAGCTCTCGGCGGCCGTCGCCGCCGGCGCCAGTGAGCCGGCGGCTTCGTCGCCGAAAAGAGTCGATCGAGAGGCGTTCAAGCGTTCCACCCACCCGGCCCGCTGACGGATGTCCGACACCTTCGTTTTTCCGGCCTCGTCCGTGCAACGTCGGTTCTGGTTGCTGCAGGCATCGGATCCCGCAGACGTCGCCTACAACGTGCCGGCCGCGTACCGCATCCGCGGCCCGTTCGACCTCGCCGCGCTCGATCGCGCGGTCGCGGCCGTCGCCGCGAGACACGACGCGCTTCGGACGACGTTCGAGATGCAGGACGGCGAGCTCGTGCAGGTGATCCACGCGGACGCGGCCATCGGCGCCACCGCGGAGGGCAGCGTCGCGAACCTCGACGAGCCCTTGCGGGAGGCCGAAGCGCGGCGGGCCATCGCCGCGGAGATCCATCGCCCTTTCGATCTCGCCCGGGGGCCGCTCCTTCGAACGATGTTCGTGCGCACGAGCCCGGAAGCCGGCATCCTCGTGCTGACGATTCACCACGTCGTCTGCGACGGGTGGGCGCTGGGCATCCTGCTCGATGAGATCGGCACGTGCTACAACGCCGAGCGGCAACACGCCGCGGTGAACCTGCCGGCGCTCGCGATCCAGTACCCCGACTACACGATCTGGCAGCGCGACATCGAGACGCAGCGCCGCGACGACGACTTCGCCTACTGGCAGCGCCGGCTGGCCGGCGCGCCGGCGGCGCTCGACGTGCCCCCTGATTTCGTTCGACCAGCGCATCCGACGGGTGGTGGAACGCGCGCGCAGTTCCCGCTGCCGGCTGAGGTCGTCAACGCCGTGCGCGCGATCGGGACGAACGCCGGCGCGACGCTCTTCATGACGCTGCTCGCCGCGTTCCAGGTGCTGCTTCGCGTGTACACGGAGCAGGACGACATGCTGGTGGCGTCGCCGGTGGCCGGCCGGAATGACGCGAGCCTGCAGCCGCTGGTCGGTTGCTTTGTGAATACGCTGGCGCTCCGCGGCGATCTCTCCGGCGATCCGACGTTTCCGGAGCTGCTCGGCCGGACGCGGCAATCGACCGTCGACGCGTTTGCTCACGAGGATCTGCCGTTCGACGTGCTCGTCAACCAGCTGCACCCGGAGCGGACGGCGAGTCGGGCGCCGTTGTGCCAGGTCGCATTCGTCCTGGATCAGACGCCGCCAGCGCTGCCGGCGTTCGAGGGCCTGGCGATCGAGGCGATGCCGCTGTGGACCGAGACGGCGAAATTCGACCTCATGCTGACGATCGCGCAGGACCACTCCGGGTGGATCGCCACGTGGGAGTACCGCACCGATCTTTTCGAAGCGGCGACGATCGCGCGCCTGGCCGAGCACTACGTGCGGGTGCTGGGCCAGATCGCCGCCGCGCCGGACCGCCGCTTATCGGACTTCGATCTGCTGCCGCCCGACGAGCGTCATCGGCTGCTGGTCGAGTGGAACGCCACGCAGCAGGCGTTTCCCCGCGATCGGACGATCCACGAGCTGTTCGACGCGCAAGTCGACCGCACGCCGGAGGCGGTGGCGCTGGTGTGCGGCGACGACACCTGGACGTATGCGGCGCTTCGCGCCGCAAGCCGTCGGCGCGCCGACGCGCTCCGCGCGAGCGGCGCGACGCGCGGTGATGTCATCGGCGTGCGCCTGGATCGGTCGAGCGAGGCGATCGCTACGCTCATCGCCGTGCTCGACGTGCGCGCGGCTTACGTGCCGCTGGATCCATCGTGGAGCGCGGAGCGCACGCGGTTCGTCCTCGAGGATGCCGGCGCGCGTGTCGTCGTGACGCCACGTGGCGTGGAATCGGCCGCGGCGATCGCCGGGCGTGACGTCGTGCCCGTCACATGGACCGCCGGTGACCCGGCCGGCGACGACGTCGCGTACCTGATGTACACGTCCGGATCGACCGGGGAACCGAAGGCGGTGGCCGTCGCGCACCGCGGCATCGCGCGCCTCGTAGTCGGGAACCGCGACGTCGAGTTCACGCGCGCCGATCGCGTCCTCCACGCGTCACCGCTCACGTTTGACGCCTCCACCTTCGAAATCTGGGGCGCGCTGCTGAACGGCGCGACGCTCGTCGTGGTGACGGAGCGCCAGCCGTCACTTCGCGCGCTTGCCGCCACGATCGAACACCACGGCGTTTCCGTCGCGTGGTTCACGGCCGATCTCTTCCAGCAGATGGTGGACGCGCACCTCGAGTCGGTGCGCCTGATTCGACGAGTGCTCACCGGCGGCGATGTCGTCTCTCCCGCGCACGCCCGGCGAGTGCTGGAGTCGCGATCGAACGCCGTGATCAACGGATACGGCCCGACGGAGAACACGACGTTCACGACCTGCTGGCGGATGTCGAGCCCGGACGACGTCGGACCGACCGTGTCGATCGGACGGCCGATCGCCAACACGACGGCCTATGTGCTCGACGCGCGCCGCCGGCCGGTGCCGGTCGGCGTGCCGGGCGAGCTCTACACCGGCGGCGCGGGCGTCGCGCGCGGCTACTGGCGCCGCCCGTCTCTCACGGCCGAGCGCTTCGTCGCCGATCCGTTCGATCAGTCGCCCGGCGCCACGCTGTACCGAACGGGCGATCGCGTTCGGTATCGCCCGGACGGGCGTCTGGAGTTCCTGGGTCGCGTCGATCGACAGATCAAGATCCGCGGCTTTCGTGTAGAGCTGGAGGAAATCGAGGCCGCGCTCGCCAAGTGTCCGGATGTGTCCGAGGCCGTCGTCGACATCCACGCGTCTCCGGGCGGAAAGCGCCTGGTCGCCTACGTCGTGCCCGATCGGCCCGGGGTCTCGACGAGTGCCCTCGCGTCACAGCTCGGAAGCGTCCTGCCCGACTACATGGTCCCGTCGCTTTTCGTGACGCTGGAGACGCTGCCACGAACGACGGCTGGCAAGATCGACCGCCGCGCGCTGCCGGCCCCCGATGAGACGACGCCGCGTCACGCGGGATCCGTGGTGGCGCCTCGAACGCCCGTCGAAGAGCTGCTGCGCGCGCTCTGGGCAGAGGTGCTCCACACCGACGCCAATCAGATTGGCGTCGACGACGACTTCTTCTCGATCGGCGGCCACTCGCTGATCGCGATGCAGCTCGTCGGCAGGATTCACGCGGTGTTTGGCTGCGATCTTCCGATCCGGGCGATCTTCGAGGCGCGCACGATCGCGGCGCTCGCCGCGCGCGTGTCCCTGGCGCGGCCGGGCGCCCGGGAAGCGGCGTCCGCGTCCGATCCGGTGCCCGTCGCTCGCCCGAGTCCGCTGCCACTCTCGTTTGCTCAGCGCCAATTGTGGTTTCTCGATCGGCTGGAGACGACCGGCTCGAGCTACCACGTGGACCTCGGCTGGCGGCTGGAGGGCGAGCTGAACGTGCGCGCGCTTGCGGACGCGCTCTCCGCGGTCGTCGCACGGCACGAGGCTCTGCGCACGGTGTTTCCGTCCACCGAGGGCGTGCCGGAGCAGGTCGTGCGGCCCGCCGAGCCCGTGACGATGCGGGAAATCGATCTGCGCGGCGACGCACCCGAGACTCGCCCCGCGGCGCTCGCGCGCATCGCGAAAACCGAAGGAGGCCGGCCGTTCGATCTGGCGAAGGGCCCGCTGCTGCGAGCGACGCTGGTGCGGCTCGACGAAGCAGACCACGCACTGACGCTCACGCTGCACCACATCATCTGCGATGGCTGGTCCGTCGACTTGATCTCGCGGGAATTGTCGGAGCTGTACGCCGCCGGCGTAGCGGCCAGACCGGCCGCGCTCGCGCCTGTCGCGTTGCAGCACGCCGACTACACGATCTGGCAGCGGCGGCAGCTCGAGAGCGGCGCGTGGGAGGGCGACCGGTCGTACTGGTCGCAACAGCTTGCCGGCGCGCCCACGCTGGACTTGCCGAGCGACCGGCCGCGCCCTGGTACGAGAACGACGCGGGGCGGACGCGTGTCGAGAACGCTCGCCGCCGATCGCGCCCGGACCATCGATGTTGCGGGTCGATCGCACGGCGTCACGCTCCACATGATGCTGCTCGCGGCGTTCGGCGTGCTGATCGCGCTGTACTCGGACTCGAAAGACGTCGTGATCGGGTCGCCGATGGCCGGCCGGTCACGCCTCGCGCTCGAACATCTGGTCGGCTTCCTGGCGAATGTGCTCGCGCTGCGCGTCAGCCTCGCGGGCGATCCGACGGTCGCCGAGCTGCTCGGCCGCGTCCGTGAAGTGACGCTCGACGCTTACGCCCACGCGGACCTGCCGTTCGAGGCGCTGGTCGAAGGACTGCACCTGCCGCGCGATGCCAGCCGGACGCCGCTGTTCCAGGCGATGCTCGTCGTGCAGAGTCGCGGCTCGTCCGAGCTTGCGCTTCCGGGCATCCACAGCCGCGTGGTGCCGATCCAGGAGAGCACGTCGAAGTTCGATCTGCTCGTGGCGGCGCGCGAGAGCGACGACAGCCTGCAGCTCGACCTCGAGTACAACGCGGATCTTTTCGACCGCGAGACCGCCGACCGACTGATCGACCGCCTCGCCACGATCCTCGACGCGTTCACGGTCCAGCCCGCGACACCGATCTCTCAGCTGAACGTGATGTCCGACGACGAGCGCCGGCTGGTCGTCGACACGTGGAATGACACGGCGTCTGACTATCCGCGCCATGCCTCGATTCACGAGCTCTTTGCGGCCGAAGCCGCAGCGCGGCCGGACGAAGTGGCGGTGATTCAGGGCGAGCGGCGTGAAACGCGGCGGTGGGTCGACGCGCAGGCCAGTCTGCTCGCACAGCGGTTGCGGCGCGCGGGCGTCGGTCCCGGCGACGTCGCGGGGGTGTGCTGCGCGCGATCGCCGGAAATGGTTGTCGCACTGCTCGCGATCCTGAAGGCCGGCGCCGCGTACTTGCCGCTCAGCCCGCGCGACCCGATCGACCGCCAGGTGTTCGTCCTGCGCGATGCCGGCGCGCGCGTGCTCGTCACCGAACCGGCGCTCGCTGGCGCGATCCGCGAGAAGGCGCCGGAGATTGCAGCAATCGACGTCCGCGAGATCGACGCCAGCCCGGGCGAGCTCGATGCGACCGCGCCAGTGTCCGGCGAGTCGCTCGCGTACATCATGTACACCTCGGGATCGACGGGCCAGCCGAAGGGCGTCGCCGTGCCCCATCGCGCGGTGGTTCGGCTCGTCTACGGCGTCGACCGCCTCTCCGGCCGGCCGCTCAGCCGGTTCCTGCAGCTCTCGCCGCTCGCGTTCGACGCGTCGACGTTCGATCTGTGGGTGCCGCTCCTGCGCGGCGGCTGCTGCGTGCTGTTCGACGGCGACGAGATCCCGTCGCCTGACGCAATCGCGCAACACATCCGGCGTCACGACATCGGATGTCTCTGGCTGACCGCAGCCTTCTTCAACACGATCGTCGATGCGCGGCCCGACGCGCTGACCGGCGTGCGAGACCTGTTCGTCGGCGGCGAAACGCTTTCGCCCGCGCACATCGCGCGGGCGCAGCGGGCGCTGCCGGGCGTCCGCCTGATCAACGGGTACGGCCCGACGGAAGGCACGACGTTCACGTGCTGTCACGTCATCGACCGGCCGTGCGACGAGGCCACGCCCATTCCGATCGGACGTCCGCTCGGCAACACACGCGTGCTCGTCCTCGACGATCACGGACAGGTCGTGCCCATCGGCGTCCCTGGCGAGCTCCACATCAGCGGTGACGGGCTCGCGCACGGCTACTGGAAACAACCGGCGCTGACGGCCCAGAAGTTCGTCGCGCATCCACTGGCCGGGCCGCCCGGCGGTTTGCTGTACAAGACGGGGGACCGAGCGCGCTGGCGCGCGGACGGTACGATCGACTTTCTCGGGCGGGAGGATCGCCAGATCAAGCTGCGAGGATTCCGGATCGAGCTCGAAGAAATCGAGACGCAGCTCGGCCGTCATCCGGGCGTCGGCCAGGCCGTCGTCGATGTTCGCCGCGATGCCGCGGACAGCGTGCTCGAGGCGTTCGTCGTCCCGGCGCACGGCGCGCGGCTCGAGGCCGCGGATCTTCACGCGTTCCTGGAGGAGCGCCTGCCCGGCTACATGGTGCCGTCCCGCTTCGCGGTGCTCGAGACGCTGCCGCTCACGCCGAACGGCAAGATCGATCGCGCGGCGCTGCCGGATTTGCCGGCCATGCCTGCCGGCAAGGATCGCCCGGTGAGCCAGACCGAACGGAGGCTCGCCACGATCTGGACGCAGACGCTGGGCGCCGCGCCTCACGGCGTGGACGAGGATTTCTTCGAGGCCGGCGGTCACTCGCTGCTGGCGGTGGCGATGCTGGCGCGCGTCGAGACGGCGTTCGGCGTGACGCTGCCAATTTCGGCGCTGTTCCACGCCCCGACCATTTCGCTCCTCGCGCGCGCCATCGAGGACGCGGCGCCAGTCCGCCGGCGCGTTCTGGTGCCCATCCAGGCCGGCGGAGATGGGCCGGCGATCGTGTTCGTCCACGCGCTCGGTGGCGAAGTCTGGAACTACGTGCCGCTTGCGCGACGCCTCGCGCCCGATTGGCGCTCCTTCGGACTGCAGCTGCCCGAGTTCGATGCGGGCTCACGGTTTCCTGACGTCGAGGCGCTCGCGTCGATCTATGTCGAGGCACTCGAGCGCGAGGTCCCCGGTCCATACGTCATTGCCGGCTACTCGTCGGGCGCGACCATCGGCTTCGAGATCGCGCGACAGCTCCGGGCGCGCGGCGCGGACGTCCAGCTCCTGGTGGCCCTCGACGGCGGTCTCCCCAATCGCGGTCCGGCGCCTGGAGGGTGGCGCCCGCTTGCGCGAGGCCTCGTCAACCTGCTGCACTGGACGCGTTACGACCTGCTCGTCACGACGCCCTCAGAGATGGCGAGCCGCGTGCGGGCCAAGTTGTCGTCCGTCACGAAAGGCGGCCTGTCCTTCCACCTTCGCGACGAACGCGGCGCACCCGTCCAGCCTCCGGCGGGCTTCTCGCGGCACCACGCCGCGGTGTTCAGCTACCAGCCGCACGCGTTCGACGGTCGCGTCATGGTCGTCAAGGCGCTTGCCAGGCCGCTGCTCGGTCCATTCGAGGCGGACCTCGGATGGAGACGGATGGTTTCCGGACCCGTCACGGTGGTGCCGGTACCGGGCTCGCACGAGACGTTCCTGCGCGAGCCGTACGTGCGAGCGGTGGCCGAGGCCATCCGCAGGGAATTGCGGCGCGCGAAATGACGCCGGGAGTAGTTTTTACAAATGGCCGGAGCTTCTGCGCCATTTGTAAAAACTACTCCCGGCGTCATTTCGGAAAGATCGCGGGAAACACGATGTTCGTCGTGTACATGCAGCGATCGTTGTGGCCGCACTCGGGCACGATCATGATCGTGCTGTGCGTGGCGCCCAGCGTTTCGGTGACGTACTTGAAGTAGGCCTCGCCGCGCGATCGGCGCGTCGGACCTTGCGCCATCGCGGTCGCCGATCGGTCGAAGCCCCCAAGCGGCAGCGTGTCCACCTGTCCCAGCAGATACGTCGTCGGCCGCTCGACGAGCTGCTTCTTCAGCTGCGCGTCGGTCAGGCTCGCGTTGTAGCCGGTGCGGCCCTCGAATCCCGAGGGCCAGCGGTTGAACGCCGCCGCCTTCGACGCGTCGAACGGCCCGAACGTGTAGTCCGTGTGCGGCGGCAGCGGCGTCGCATCGGGCTGGTCCCAGCCCTCCTTCGCCTTCGCCGGATCCGCGTCGCCCTGCGGCAGCGGCCGCACGGCGTCCGGCCACGCGTAGCTCGACGGGTTGGCCACGACGTAGGTGATCGGCACGCCGAGCGTGTCGTGGATCTTGTTCGACATCTCGTACCGGTTCGCGAACTGCCCGCCGGCCGAATGCCCCGCCACGACGATCGCTTTCATGTTCGGGAACGTCGATTTGTTCGCGAGCTTGCGCAGGATCTCGTCGACGAAATCAAACGACGACAGCGACGGCGTCGTCCGCGCGGGCCCGCCGGTGCGCCAGCTGCTCTCCCAGACGATCTCGTTGTCCGCCGGCTTGTCGTTCTGGTCGATCATGTGCGGCGCGATCACGACCGTGTCCTCGAGCGCGCCGGCGAGGAACGCGGCGGCGATCGAGGTCTCGAAGTAGTGATCGGCGTTGCGATTGGTGCCGTGCACCATGATCAGCGCGCGCCGCACGGCGTCGTTGCGCGTGTCGAGCGAGTAGGTGCGATAGATCATCGATCGCCCCGGGCCGCCGCCGAGCGTGACGAATTCCGTGCACGGCGCGGTCGCGGTCACGCACGGCGGAGCGGCGGCCGCGGACGTGCCGGCCGGCCGGGCGAGCGGCAGGGACGTGAGGGTGAGGATCACAGCAACGGTCGTCGTACGCATGCGGAGAGGATACACAGGCGCTTGACAGCCGGTGGCCGCTTGAGTTACTAGATCAATCAACTAAGCGACATGGCCGCCGCCCCCGCCCCCTTCCGCGACACCCGGGCCCGCATCGTCGAGGCCGCCCGGTATCTGTTCTGGGAGCGCGGCTACGCGGCGACCGGGCTGGCCGAGATCCTGGCGCGCGCCAAGGCCAACAGCGGCAGCTTCTATCACTTCTTCGAGAGCAAGGACGACCTGCTGCGGACGGTGCTCGACACGTATGTCGAGCTGCTCGAGCCGTACGTCATTCGCCCGGCCTGGGATCAGACGGCCGATCCGATCGAGCGCATCTTCTCGCTGCTCGCGGGCTACCGGCAGCGGCTGGTGGACACCGGCAGCCAGTACGGCTGCCCGATCGGGCGGCTCGCGCTCGAGATCGATCCGGAGAACACGCCGGCGCACGAGCTCATCGCGCGCAACTTCTCGGCGTGGCGCGGCCACGTCGAGGCGTGCGTGCGCGCCGCCGGCGTGCCCGAGCCCGCGGACACCGCCGCGCTGGTGCTGGCGGTGATGGAAGGCGCGGTGATGCAGTCGCGCGCCGAGCGCAGCCTCGCTCCGTTCGATGCGTGCATCCGCCGGCTGCGCGCCCATTTCGATCAGCGGACACCCGCGCGGCCGCTGCGCCGTGCCCGTTCCCCAAAGAGGACCTCATGACCCGACAGGTGGCTTGTGCTCTTCTCGTCCTGACCGTGGCCGCACCGGCCGCGGCGCAAAACCACGCCGTGCGCGTCGAGAAAATCGCGGCGCCGGAAAAGATGCTGCGCTTCGAAGTCACCGTGCCCGCGACCGTCGACGAGGTGTGGAAGGCGTTCACGACGCGCGAGGGCGTGAAGACATGGCTCTGGCCCGACGCGCGCATCGACGTGAAACCGGGCGGCGACTGGTACGTCCTGGCTCCAGACGGCGCCACTGCCGGAGGCGGCGCGATCGTCAGCGTCGATCCGCCTCGCCGGATCGTCATCTCCGCGCTCGCGCCCGAGAAGTTCCCGACCGTGCGCAGCGAGCGCACGCGCGCGACGTTCGAGTTCGCGCCGGCCAGTCCCGGCGGCACAATCGTCACGCTCGTCCAGACCGGCTGGAAGACCGGTCCCGAGTGGGACGCCGCGTACGAGTACCTGGCGGTCGGCAACGCACAGCTGCTCGCGCAGCTTCGCTGGCGGTTCGAGTCCGGTCCGATCGACTGGACCAGGCCGGCCGCGATGCCGGCGCCCGTGCGGCTCACGTCGTACGCGTCGGCCTCCGGCGATCGCGTGCTGCGTCACGAGGTCGAGGTGAACGCGCCGCCATCCGCGGTGTGGAAAGCGTTCACCACCAGCGAAGGCTTGCACGGATTCGTCGCGCCGATCGCGGCGATCGACTTCAAGCTCGGCGGCATCTGGGAGGCGTCGTACGACCCGAAGGGGCATCTGGGCGATCCCGGCAACATCCTCAACGAGATCATCAGCTACGTGCCCGAGCGAATGCTCTCGATCCGCGTAGCGCGCACGCCGCCCGGGTTCGCGCACAGCGACGTCGCGAAGGCGGTGTGGACCGTCATCGAGATCACCGACCTCGGCCAGGGCCGATCGCGCGTCTCCACCTCGATGTGCGGCTGGAAAACGGGCCCGGACTGGGACGCCGTCTACGCCTTCTTCGAGCAAGGCAACACGATCGTCTCTGAACACTTACGCGACTACTTGAACAAGGGACGATAGGTCTTTCAGATACGACCGGTACGTCAGGTACCTGGAACGCACTGGCGTTGGCCAACCTCTCTTTCTCCAAAACCAAGAATATTGACGAGCGCCAGTTCGTTCCTCGTACCCGACGTACTGGACAGTAAAGGGCCGAGGTAACAAAAGCGGCAAGCGACATCGGTAACACTTTGTCCCACGAAGCGGAGGGAAACCGATGCCGTGGGCGGGAGTGAGCCTGATGCAATTGCGCCGCAGCCTGATTGA
>DATEGZ010000173.1:0-48770 GCA_035279905.1 Vicinamibacterales bacterium | reverse complement strand
GGAACCCGTTCACCGGCGAAGAGATGATGTTCAAGGCGAAGCCGGCGAGCCGCAAGGTGCGCGCGCGGGCGCTCCGCAACTTGAACGCGATGATCTAGACCGGTTGCTCGAGGGCACGACAGTTCGGTTGGGCTCGGCGTTGCGCCGGGCCCAACCAATTCTCGCGGTGGGTGAGTCCCTGCCATTTGGTGGGAACGGATTGCCCGGTCTGTGCCCGAACCCGCAGAATACCCTCGCTCGGCCCGTCCTCCCGGGTCATCTTCCCGGGCACACTCCTTGCTTCCTCGGCCTCGGTGGACGCCATGGCCGGACGGAACGCTGCGCCCAATCGGTCTTCGTCGCATTTCTCGGATCACCTCGACGCGCTCATCGAGCGGTGGGTGAAGCGTCTGCCCGCGGAGCTCGAGCAGTCGTTTCGCAACGACTTCGGTCCGCTGGGCCCCGAACACGACGCCGCGCTCGAGCTGATCGAGCGTGCCTGGACTCGCTCGGAGCGGGCGTACGCCTTCGACGAGACCGGCCTCGCGCGCCGCCGGCCGTTCTACGACCACCTGGTCGAGCTGCTCACCATGATCGGGGCGCCGTCGGTCGTGGCCGTGTTGTTCGTCGACGTGGACGGGCTCAAGGGCATCAACGACGCCTTCGGACATGCTGTCGGAGACAAGGCTGTGCGGACAGTGGGGACCCTGCTGCGCGAAAGCCTGCGGCTGGACCGCGATCGGCCGGACGTGATCACGCGCACGCCACACCGCAAAGGGGACGACTACTCGGTCTCGCACTACGGGGGCGACGAGTTCGTCGCGGCGCTCGAGCTCCAGACGCCGGACGACCTCCTGACGATCGTCAAACGCGTGCACGGCCATGTCAACGACGTGGCGGCGCAGCGGAGTCGAGGCTTCGACGCCGCGGTTCCGCTGCGGGCATCGATGGGCGCCGTCGTATGCGCGCCCGCGAGCGGGGCGGCGAGCGGCTGTGCGTCACTCGCGCGGACGCTCGTGACGGCCGCCGATGAGCAGATGTACGCCTCGAAGCGGGACGGCCGCGTGCACGTGGCGTTTGCCGTGCTCGATGGCGGATCGGACATCGACCGCGCCCGGACGCGGACCGTCGTCGTCTGAGCCCGGGACCTCTCGTCGTACTATGATGTCGCGATGCTTGGTGGAGCGCTGCGGTCGGTCTTCTGGGTCAGCATCGCCGTCACGTGTGTGCTGTCCGCCGAGATCACGGCGCGGGTGGAGGACCGGCTCCGCCTCGGCGTCGGCCTGCTGGCCGTTCCCGATCACGATCGCGATCTCATTCTGCATGACGAGCTCGGCATCCGCGGGCGGCCGGACGGCCGCTTCAAGAAGTGGCGCCTGAACAGCTACGGCTTTCGAGGACCGGAGATCACGCTCGCCCCGCCTCCCGGGTGCGTGCGCGTGATGGTGCTCGGCGCCTCTGAGACCTTCGGGCTGTACGAGTCACCCGACCACGAGTTTCCCGCGCAACTCCGGACGCTGCTCAACGAGCACGGATGTTTCGAAGTGCTGAACGGGGCAGTGCCGGGCATGACCCTGCGCACGCTGATCACGTATTGGAACAACTGGGGACGCCGCTTCTCGCCCGCGATCGTCGCGGTGTACCCGACGCCGGCGTTCTACCTCGCGAAGAACCCGCCGGACTACCCGCAGCCGCCGTCCGGACCGCCGGCGCCCGCGCCGCCGTGGTGGACGCCGAGGCTCATCGAGCGTGCACGAGATGTCTTCGATTTTCCGGCGTTCATCCAACGCCGGCGTGTGGCGCGCTGGCTGGCGGACGCGCCCCCGCCGCCCGGTGGCGTTTTCCCTTTCGCGCCGGCAGACCGACTCGATCAATTCGAAGCGGACCTGACGATCCTGACGCGGTCGATCGACGCCACCTCGGCGCGCGTCGTTCTGCTCACGCACGCCACGGCGTTTCAGTTCCCGGTGTCGGCCGCGGACAACGATCAGTTGAACGCCTGGCACCTGATGGTCCCGAAGGCGACGGCTCCGGTGCTCCTGGAGTTCGAGCGTCGCTCAGCCGACGCGACGAAGCGCGTGGCGGCCGCCCAGGGCGCGGCGCTCGTCGACGTCGCGGCGTCGCTCGACGGCCATCGCGAGTATTTTGCCGACGACTTCATCCATTTCAACGATCGCGGCGCCCAAGAGGTCGCGCGGGCCATCACGGCGCAGGTGCTGGCCGATCCCGCTGCGCGCAGGCAGCGGTAGACCAGCGTCGTGCTTTTCAACAGCTTCGTCTTTCTCTGCGCCTTCCTGCCGGTGACGTACGTCGTCTTCTGGAACCTGCGGCAGGCGCGTGCGCGCTACGTCTGGCTGACGCTGACCGGGTACGCGTTCTACGGGTACTGGGACCCCCGCTTCACCCTGCTGATGGCGTTCTCGACGCTCGTCAGCTTTCTGGCCGGGCTCGGGTTTCTACGCTGGTCCGACCCGCGCCGCCGGCGGCTCTGTCTGATCGTACCCATCGCGACGGATCTCGCCCTCCTGGGGTTCTTCAAGTACACGAATTTCCTGCTCGACAGCGTGCAGCACGTGGCGCGCGCGCTCGGGACCGACCTGAGCGTTCCGGTGCTGCACATCGTGCTGCCCGTCGGCATCTCGTTCTACACCTTTCACACCATCACCTACATCGTCGACAGCTATCGCGGCGTGATCCGGCCGACGCGCAACTTCTTCGAGTTCTCGGCCTACGTGTCGTTGTTCTCGCAACTGGTGGCCGGTCCCATCGTCCGGTTCCGTCAGATCGAAGAGGATCTCGAGAACATCGGCAGCAGCGATCGCACGCGGTGGCTCGGCCGCGGCGTCGCGTTCTTCATCGTCGGCCTGTTCGAGAAGGTCGTCATCGCCGACAGTCTCGCGGCGTTCGTCGATCCTGCGCTCACGAACTATCAGGCGCTCTCGTCCGGCGCGATGTGGCTGGCGTTCGCCGGATACACGTTTCAGCTCTACTTCGACTTCGCGGGCTACAGCGATATGGCGGTCGGGTTGGGCTATCTGTTCGGCTTGCGCATTCCGCAGAATTTCAACTCGCCATACAAGGCGCTCGATCCTTCGGACTTCTGGCGGCGCTGGCACATCTCGCTGTCATCGTGTTTGCGTGACTACATCTACATTCCGCTCGGCGGCAACCGGGATGGCGAAGCGCGGGCGTACCGCAACCTCATGCTGACGATGCTGATTGGCGGCTTGTGGCACGGCGCCAACTGGACGTTTGTCGCGTGGGGGGCGTACCACGGCGTGCTGCTCGTGCTCTATCGCCGGTTCGGCGCCGTCTGGAACCCGCTGCCCATGCTGGCGAGGCAGATCGCGATGTTCCTGCTCGCGCTCTTCGGCTGGGTGTTGTTCCGGTCCACCAGTTTTCACATGGCGATGTGGGCGTTTTCGCGGCTCTTCATCCCACGCGCGGGGACGAGCATCGAGGGGACGGCGGTGTTCGCGGTCCTGATCTTCGCGGCAGGCTTGCTCGCGATGGTCGGGCCGAACGCCTTCCAACTGCAGGATCGAGGCCGGCCGCTCCAACCCCGGCACGCGTTCGCTCTCGCCGTAGCGCTCGGCGCGTGCCTGGCGCTGATGGCCGGCACGGGATCTTCGCCGTTCCTCTATTTCCAGTTTTGAGGCGGAGGCTCTAGCTGAAGCGACCGAGCGGAGCGAGGGCGCCACGCGAGCGGAGCGCGATTTGCCGCAGCGCTATCCCTCGGAGGCGAATCGCGCGAGCGAGCGTGTAACAGCCGTCTTGAAAATCAAGCGTTAGGCGGCCGTTGGAGGTGCCCACGTCCTTTCGGCTTTCACCATGGCGTTGATGATGGTGAGGAGTTTGTGCATAGCGGCAACAAGCGCGACCTTGCGGGCTTTTCCAGCGCGGAGAAGACGGTGATAGAAGGCGGCGAGGATGTGATTGTGACGAACAGCAACGAGCGTGGCCATGTAGAGCGCCTGTCGCACGGGGGCACGTCCGCCCCAAATCGCCCGATGGCCGTGTCGGGTCCCGCTGTCGTCATTGAGGGGCGCGACGCCGACCAGCTTGGCGATCTCACGCTGCGTCAGGCGGCCCAGTTCCGGCAGCGACGCTAGCAACCGGGCCGACGTGTTCGGCCCAATACCGGGCATCGATTGCAGGACGCGATCCCGTACTCGCCAGATCGGACTTTGTTGAATGCGGGTCGTGATGTCACGCTCGGTGTCTCGCAGTCGTGCTTGGAGCCAACGAATGTGCGCGTTGAGGCTCGGGCGGACCGACGGCCGCGCATGCGCGAGACGGTGCCGTTCCGCCGTCAGCATGTCGACCAATTGCCGCCGGCGGGTCACGAGCGCGATCAAGTCGGCTTGGAGGTCATCGACGAGCGGACGCGGTGTCGGTTGCATGCGGGCCGCAAACAACACGAGCACGTGCGCATCGACGGCGTCGGTCTTCGCCAACTGGCCGGCCGCCTTCGCGAAATCGCGAACCTGGCGGGGATTCACGACGGCGACCGGCCAGCCGGCAACAGTCAGGGCGGTGGCGACGCCGATTTCGTACCCGCCGGTGGCCTCCAGCGCGATGAGTGTCTGCTGCAAGAGCTGGCACCGAGCCGCCAGCTCGGCCCAACCGGCCTCATCGTTCGTCACCGTGGCGGTCCTTGCCGGGTCAAGCGTGGTTGCCCACTCGAGCGACGCTTTCGAGACGTCAATGCCGAGATAGCAGAGCGGGGACATGTGCCTCCCTCCGCTCCACGGCGACGACACGCGCTCAGCTTTGTGGCATTCGAGGTTCGCCCTCGATCAGCGGTTCGAGCTCAGGTCGTCTCAACACGCCGCGGCGCCCCTGTTACACGACGGTCTCATCGACCCAAGGGAATGCGGGCTACCGCGGCTTGGTGGAGCTGCTTAAGGATACAAAGGGAGTCCGAGGGACGAAGTCCCTCGGCTAAAAGATGGTGCCGAGGGGCAGAATCGAACTGCCGACACCGTGATTTTCAGTCACGTGCTCTACCAACTGAGCTACCTCGGCACACCGGGCGCGGTTGCGCGCGATAGAACCTCGCGATCATAGCATGCGTGTTCTGACGGACCGGCGCCGCGGCACAAACAGCTTGCACTGTGGATCCGCGTGGGTATCCACGTATCGCAACGTCCGCCACGCCGCGACAGTCGACAAAAGTCTGCCCGTGGGGTGATAGCTCTTTGGCTTGAACCTCGCCGAACGACTGTTTCCCTAGCAAATATGGGGTGTTCCGAGTTTTTCCTGTCCGGGCAGGGTTCTTGCTACATGAAAGGCGAATTTCGGCAGAGCCCCCGGCTCCAGTGACTCGGTGGTGCGCCTTTGAGGAGAAACAGCGAATGAGACTGAACATGAAAGCACTCGTGGTTGCGTGCGCCCTGATCTTGGGCGTGGCGGCGAAGGCCCAGGCCCTGCCGATCGGCTTGGCCCTGGTGCTCGACGAATCGGGCAGCATCAGCGCCACCGACTGGAACAACCAGAAGGCCGGCTACGCGGCCGCGATTAACAACGTCGTCCTGGCGAACGGCTCGGTCGCGATTGGTGTCTGGAAGTTCGACGACACCATCGAGAACGTGTTTCCGGTGACGATCATCGCCAGCGCTGCCGACAAGACCAACCTCATCAACGCGATCAACGCGATGGTGCAGGGCGGCGGCAACACCGCAATCGGTGACGCCGTGACGGCGGCCAAGAACGGTCTCGTCGCGTTCGGCCTGGCGAACTTCTCCCGGGCCCTGATCGACGTCTCGACCGACGGTGAGAACAACACCGGCTCGAATCCGACGACGGCGTCCAACGCCGCCATCGCGGCCGGCATCGCCCAGGTGAACTGCCTCGGCGTCGGCGGCGTCGCGGACTGCACGTGGAACCCGGCGGCCTCGCTCGACTTCTCGGCGACCAGCTTCGCCTCGTTCCAGTCCGTGCTGGAGCAGAAGCTCGCGGTCGAGACCGGTCGCGTGCCCGAGCCGGCGTCCCTGACCCTCGTGGGCCTCGGCCTCACGGGTCTGGCCCGCCGTTGGCGTAAGCGGCAGGCGGCGTAGGACAGCCGGCTGTCCAGAAAGACCAAGGCCCGCGGTGCGCAAGCGCCGCGGGCCTTTTTGTTTGTACCGGAGGCTTTGGACGAGGCCTGAACCGGCCTCAGGCCTTCGCGATGGCCGTCGGACGGTGAACCGGCATCCGTGCCGGGGCCGCCCGGAAGCGTTGGAACGGCAGATGACAGTCGTGCTTGCGGAGGAAGCTCAGGAAGCGCTTGTAGTCTTCCGACGGCATGTTGAAGAGCTGCACGAGGGAACGATAGTTCCCGTTCGTGGTCTCGAGACCCATCTGAACGATCTTGCGAAGATCGGTCCGCGTCAGGTCGCGGGACATGAACACCGGGTAGACCGCCGACCAGAACGACTCGCCCTGGTTGAACATCAGCGCGGCGAGCTCCTCGGCCTGCGAGTGCTTCGGCTGGGCCGCGGCCGCGTGTCCGTTTGACGCCGCGTGCGCCGCGGGATGCGCGGCGAGCGACTTGACGACGTCGGCCGGCAGATCGGCCTGGCGCACCGGGCGCCCGGCCGCTTTGAGCACGACGCGTTCGACGACATTCTTGAGCTCGCGGATGTTGCCGGGCCAGCGGTAGGCCATCAGCGCTTCGAGGGCCTCAGGCGACAGCTCCGGCGCCGACACGCGATGCGCCTGGGCATAGTTGTCCAGGTAATAGTCGATGAGCAGCGGGATGTCTTCCGCGCGTTCGCGCAGCGGCGGAATCCACAGCCGGATGACATTCAACCGGAAGTAGAGGTCCTCGCGGAACGCGCCCGAGGCGATTTGCGCCTGCAGGTCACGATTGGTCGCGGTGATCAGCCGCACGTTGACGCGGGCATGGGAACGATCGGCCCCGATGCGCTGGATTTCTCCGGACTCGAGGAAGCGCAGGAGCACGACCTGCATACGCGTGCTCATCTCGCCGACTTCGTCGAGGAAGACGGTGCCGTTGGGCGCCATCTCGAGCAGACCCGGTTTGTCGCGATACGCGCCAGTGAAGCTGCCGCGCACGTGACCGAACAGCTCGGACTCGAGCAGCGAGTCGGGCAGACCCGCGCAGTTGAGCGTGACGAGCGGCGCGGAGGCCCGTGCGCTTCGTGAATGGATCAGCCGCGCGACGACTTCTTTGCCGACGCCGGTCTCGCCTGTGATGAGCACCTTCGCATCAGAGCGAGCGGCGCAGTCAACGTCAGCTTCGATCGCGCGAATCGCATCGCTGCGACCGACGAGGCTGACTTCTTGTTGTCGTCCCGAAGCGGCCAAACGTTTTTTCCTTTCAGTGGACAGCCTGTACTTAGACAGGCCGACTTTCGTCAGAGAAACGCGATACTACCGGGAAAACCACGACATCGTCAACCACGAGTCTTGTAATTTTGCCGTAAGTGTCCGTCCCATGTATAACTTACGGGTACGTCGCGTTTGTAAATCTTCGAACCGCTGGTTGCCTTAGGACTACCTTACAGTACTAAAAAGTCTCGTGGGGGAGTGACTTTCTTCGTAGAAAGTCAGGCTAGACGCAAACTTCCTGGCAGCCTCTGCGAGGACTTCTTCCTGCCTCGCGTCGGCGTAGACCATTGTGCCTCAAGGCGATAGCCGATTGTCAACCCGACGGGCGGCAAACGGTGGCGCGTTTGCAGTATGTCTGGGGGACGGGCGCACCAGCGTCCACACGGTTCCTGGGAGGGCGGGCAACCGCCGGAGTAGCAATGAGGCAAAACGGACACAGTCAATTGATCGGGAAGAGCACCGCGATCACAGAACTGAAAGCTGAGGTCGAGCGCGTCGCTCGGTCAGATGCCAAAGTTCTGATCACCGGCGAGAGCGGCTCAGGCAAAGAGGTCGTCGCCCGGGCGATTCACGCGCACAGCCCCCGCAGCCAGGCGGCCTTCGTGCCGGTCAACTGCGCGGGGATTCCCGAGACGCTGCTCGAATCCGAGCTCTTCGGGCACGTGAAGGGCTCGTTCACGGGCGCCTACCGCGACAAGCCCGGCAAGCTCGAGATGGCCGACAACGGCACGATCTTCCTCGACGAGATCGGCGAGATGACGCTGCGCATGCAGGGTCTGCTGTTGCGCTTCCTCGAGACGGGCGAAATCCAGAAGGTCGGCGCGGAACGGATGGTCAAGGCGACGCGCGTGCGCGTGATGGCCGCGACCAACCGCAGCCTGCCGGACCTGATTGCCCAGGGCGCGTTCCGCGAAGACCTCTTCTACCGCATCAACGTCATTCACCTCGTGGTGCCGCCGCTCCGCGAGCGCCGCGAAGACATTCCGCTGTTGATCGACTTCTTCCTGCGGAACTTCACCGGCCCCGGCCAGAACGGCCAGACGAACGGCAATGGCAACGGCAATGGTGAGCCCTCGCACAGTCCCGTGCGGGCGATCTCGCACGAGGCGCTCACCGCGCTCGCCGAGTACTCCTGGCCCGGCAACGTCCGCCAGGTCGAGAACGTCATCGAGCGGCTCGTCGTCACCGGCCGCCGCGAAGTGATTCAGATCGACGACCTCTCGCCCGAGATCAAAACGCCGGGCACGTTCGGCATGCGCCCGCGCCGCGAGCGGCGCCGTACGGTGGCCGACGATCTGTTCAAGAAGCTCGTTGACGAGCGCGAGTCGTTCTGGCAGGCGGTCTATCCGCTCTACATGAATCGCGAGATCACGCGCAGCAACGTGCGCGAGCTCGTGCACAAGGGCCTCGAAGAAGCGCGAGGCAACTACAAGATCGTGCTGCGGTTGTTTAACATGGAAGCGAGCGACTACAAGCGCTTCCTGAACTTCCTCCGCAAGCACGACTGCCAGCTTCCGTTCAAGGAATACCGGTAAGGAACGATCACATGAGGAAACCAACGATGTCACTTGAGAGACGGGCGATTCGTGTCGCCATCGGGTGCCTGACCGCGGCGGTGTTCACCGTCGCCGGGCTCGAGGCGCAGTCCGCACCGCCGAAACCGGGCCAGCCGCCGGCCGCGACGCCCGCGCCGGCCATGAACGAGCCGCCGCCCGCCGACTACGTCATCGGCGTGGACGACGCGCTCACGGTGAACTTCTGGCGCGACAAGGACATGTCCGCGGACGTCGTCGTCCGGCCGGACGGCATGATCACGCTGCCACTCATCAACGAGGTGCACGCGACGGGTCTCACGCCGGACGAGCTGCGCGCGGCCATCGTGAAGGCCTCGATGAAGTTCCTGACCGAGGAGCCCACGGTCTCCGTGATCGTCCGGCAAATCAACAGCCGGTTCGTCTTCATCAACGGGCAGGTCGGCAAGACGGGGCCGTACATGCTGAAACCGCACATGACCGTCGTGCAGCTCATCTCGCTCGCCGGCGGCCTGGCGGAGTACGCCGACAAGGAGCACATCTCGATCGTGCGCACCGAGAACGGCCAGACGAAGCGCTACGTGTTCAACTACAAGGAGTTCACGAAGGGCAAGCCGGCGGCGCTGAAGCAGAACATCGAGCTGAAAATCGGCGACACCGTCATCGTGCCGTAGGTGTTGATGACCATGCGCATCCTGTCCTGTTTGCTCGCCGGCGCGACCCTCGTGGGTGCCGCGACGCCGTCTGCCGCGCAGACCGCGACGCAGGGCCCGAGGTCTGAGCGGCCCTATCGCGGGCTGTTCGCCGGCGACACCGGCAACGCGAAGCAGCTGCTGACGCTCTCCGCGAGCTTCGGCGGCGGCTACGACGACGACATCTTCGCGAGCGGCGGCGGAGTCGGCTCGAACACCCCGCTCACGGGCGGCAGCACGAGCTACATTTCCGGCTCGTTCAACCTCGGCTACAGCATGTCGACGCAGAAGCTGTCGTTCTCGGCGCGCTTCGGGTCCGGGACGGGTTACTACCCGGGCCTCTCGCAGCCGACGCTGGTGCATCACTCAGCCGGTGTCGGCCTGACGGTGCAGACGGGCCGGCACTCGTCGCTGTCGCTCAACCAGTCCGAGACGTACCAGCCGTTCTTCTTCTACACCCTGCTGCCGGTTGGCGTGCAGCCGGTGCCGCAGGAGCCGACGTTCGACCCGGCCAACCCGAGCTCGGTCGCGGACGCGTCGCAGGCGACGATTCTCAACGAGGGGCAGCCGGTGGCCGCCGATGCGGTCGCCGCGCAGCACGCGGACTACTACCTGGCGTCCGAGACCGACGTCTCGTACTCGCACGAGCTGTCGCAGCGGTTGCACATGAACCTGGGTTACGGATACCGCCGCTCGGACTCGCAGTCGGGCATCCAGGAGTTCACGTCACAGAGCGGCGCCGGCACGCTGTCGTACTCGCTGGCGAAGGGGCTGTCGCTGCGGGGCGGGTACACCCGCTTCGTCGCCGACTACCCGCAGGCGGGCGGCTTCGTGCAGCGCTACACGTCGAACAACATCGACGCGGGCCTCGGGTACGCCAAGGCGTTGTCGATCTCCCGCCGCACGTCGCTCAGTTTCTCGACCGGCACGTCCGCGGTGTCCGACACCTCGCAGGTGCACTATGCCCTGACGGGCAACGTGCAGCTGACGCGCGAGATTGGCCGCACCTGGTCGGCGGGCGCCGGCTACAACCGCGGCGTCTCGTTCATCGAGACCTTCCGCGCTCCCGTGCTTGCCGATTCGTTCAACGCGGGCATCGGCGGGTTGCTCTCGCGCAACCTGCAGGTCAGCTCGGGCGTGGGCGTGTCGCGCGGCCGCGTCGGCTTCACCGCCAACAACAACTATCAGTCCACGTTCGTGTCGGCGGGCCTGCGGTACGCGTTCAGTCGCCACCTGGCGCTCAACGGCAACTACGCGTACTACCGCTACACGATGGACGACTCAATCGTGCTGGCGCCGGGCGTCGCCCGCCAGCAGAACCGTCAGAGCTTCGGGTTTTCGGTCGAAACGTGGCTGCCACTTATTCAACGTAACAGGAGTGCTAATGCTTCCCGGTAAGAAGTACAAGCCGGAAGACCTGCTCAGCGTCTTCCGCAAGCGGTTTTGGTGGGTGATCGTGCCCTTCGCGCTGGTCGCGGCGGGTACCGCGGCGGTAGCTCGCAAGCTGCCGGACCGGTACTACTCGGAGGCGATCGTACGCGTCGTGCCGCAACAGGTGCCCGACAAGTACGTCAAATCGCCCATCACCGAGAACATTCAGGACCGGCTGAACGCGATGCAGCAGCAGGCGATGAGCCGCACGCGACTCGAGCGGATCATCACCGACTTCAACCTGTACCCCGAGGAGCGCCGGAAGGGGATCATGGAAGACGTCGTGCAGCAGATGCGCGGCGACATCACGATCAACATCCTCAAGGGTGACGTGTTCCGCATCGGCTACACCGGGTCGAACCCGAGGACGGTGCAGAAGGTCGCCGAGGCGATCGCGTCGTTCTTCATCACGGAGAGCGAGCAGGACCGCGCCACGCTGGCCGAAGGCACGAACCAGTTCATCGAAGCGCAGCTCGAAGACGCGCGCCGTCATCTCATCGACCAGGAAAAGCGGCTGCAGGACTACAAGACGCGTTTCTCCGGTCAGCTGCCGACGCAGCTCCAGGCCAACCTGCAGGCGCAGGCCAACGCGCAGATGCAGATCCGCGCGATCACCGACAGCATCAACCAGGACACGAATCGGCGCCTGATTCTCGACGGCCAGATCAAGGACCTCGAGAGCGGCGCGCCGGGCCCGGACAATGCGGCGGGCGTCGCGGCGCTGGCCGCGTCGGGCGATGCTGTCCAGGGCGGCACGACACTGCAGCAGCTCGAGCTGGCCAAGCAGATTCTGGCCGTGCAGCAGAAGTCGAAGTCCGACGCGCATCCCGACGTGAAGGCGTGGAAGAAGGCCGTGGCCGACCTCCAGGCCAAGGCCGACGCGGAAGCGCTCGTCCGTCCGGTCTCGCAGGAAGTGGTGCCGGTGGTGCCGCCGGGCGAGGCGGCGCGCCTCAAGAAGATCAAGGACGCGCGCGACATGATCGCGCAGATCGATCGGCAGGTTGCGGCGTCGCAGGCCGAGGTCAAACGGCTGCGCACGATCAACGACGACCTGCAGGCGCGCATCGACGCGGTGCCCGGGCGCGAGTCCGAGTTGATCGAGTTGATGCGCGACTACGACACGCTGACGCGCACCTACAACGACCTGCTGGCCAAGCGCGAGGACTCCAAGCTCGCGGCCAACCTCGAGACGCGGCAGTACGGCGAGAAGTTCAAGCTGCTCGACTCGCCGCGCATCCCGGAGAAGCCGACGAGCCCGAACCGTCCGATGATCAACCTCGGCGGCATGGCCGCGGGGCTGGGCCTCGGAATCGCGCTCGTGGCCCTGCTCGAATACCGCGACCGCAGCTTCAAGACGGACGACGAAGTCATCACCCTGCTCGCGCTGCCGGTGCTGGCCGTCGTGCCGATCATGGAGTCGAACGAGGAGCGGCGGCGCACACGCCGGCGGAAGTTCTATCTCGGCGTGGGCCTCGGCAGTACGGTGGTCGGCTGCCTGGCGATCTTGATCTACACGTTCGTGCGGTGAGGAACTGATGTACGAAGATTTTTTCGGCTTCAACCGACGGCCGTTCGATCTCACGCCGAACCCGAAGTTCCTGGTCCTGACGGACTCGCATCGGGAGGCGCTGAGCAATCTCGAATACGGCATCGCCAGCAAGAAGGGGATCACCCTTCTGCTCGGCGAAGCCGGGTCGGGGAAGACGACCATCATTCGTGCGGCGCTCGAGCGCCAGCCGCAGCGCGTGCACTGCGTGCACCTGCACAACCCCATGCTCACGCGTGAGGAGTTCGTGCACATGCTCGCGGAACGGTTCTCGCTGTCCGAAGAGGCGAAGCACTCGAAGACGAGCTTTCTGCTGGAGCTCGAGGCGCTGCTCAAGGACCGGCGCGAGCGCGACGAGGCGACGGTGCTCGTGATCGACGAAGCGCAGAGTCTGCCGCCCGATCTGCTGGAGGAGATTCGGTTGCTGTCCAACATCGAGACCGATGACGACAAGCTCATCTCGGTGATCATCGCCGGACAGCCGGAGCTCATCAGCCACCTGAACGACGAGTCGCTCAGGCAGCTCAAGCAGCGGATTGCGCTCAGGTGCGAGCTCAGGCCGCTCACGCTGCAGGAGACGGCGGTGTACATCGCGGGACGCATTCGCGCAGCCGGTGGTGTGGACGCGCGCGTCTTCACGCGCGAGGCCGTCGAGCTGATTCACGAGCGGTCGCGGGGGATTCCCCGCACGATCAGCGTCATCGCGGACAACGCGCTGCTCGGCGGGTTTGCGGCGGGGCAGCGGCCGGTCGCGAGCCAGCTGGTGCGCGATGTCTGCCGGGACTTCGACATCAAGGCGCCCTATGAAACGGGCCGCCCGCTGACGAACGGGCATGCGGCGGAGCACGCCGAGCGGATCTTGAACGTGGCGCCACGGCCCGTCGACGAGCCCGGCAAGAAGCCGGTGCCGTCCGAGTTATTCGAAGGGTTTGCGGCCAAGCGCAAACGGTTTTCATTCTTTGGCAATTGAGGAGCATCCGACATGGGTAGGGTAGACGAAGCAATGCGACGGGCCGCGGAGGCAGCGCGGGCAGGGCGTCCGGCCGCCGACGCGGGGTCAGCGGCGCCGGATCCGGCGTCGATGGCGAGCGACGCGTTTCCGGTCGAGTCGACGAACGGGCGGGGTCCGGCTCCCGCGGTGACGGCGACCGCCGAGCGCGACGAGCCGGAGCTGACGTCCCGGTTCGCCGATGTGGCGGCCGAGGCGGTGCTGTTGCCGCCGGTCCCGGACCCCGCGCCGGCGGATCCGGCCGCCGGTCTGGCGGAGCACATGGATCGCAGCCTCCGCGAGAAAGTCGTCGTGGACGCGAACATGCCGCCCCAGTCGCGCGAGCAGTATCGCCGGCTGGCGGCCGCGCTGCACCACGCGCAGGTGGCCTCGGGCGTGAAGGTCGTGATGATCGCCAGCGCCGTGGCCGACGAGGGCAAGACGCTGACGGCCGCCAACCTGGCGCTCACGCTCAGCGAGTCGTACCGCCGCAACGTGCTGCTCATCGACGCCGACCTCCGCCGGCCGTCCCTGCACACGATGTTCAAGGTGCGCGGTGCCCCCGGCCTCAACGAAGGGCTCACGGCGGCCGACGAACCGAAGCTGCCGTTGCACGACGTGTCCCCGCGGCTCACGATTCTGCCGGCGGGCATGCCGACGTCCGACCCGATGGCCGGGTTGACCTCGCGACGCATGCAGGGGCTCATCGACGAAGCGCGTGAAGCGTTTTCGTGGGTGATCATCGACACGCCGCCCGTGGGGCTGCTGACCGACGCGAACCTGCTGGCGTCGATGGTCGATGGCGCCGTGCTCGTCGTCAAAGCGGGATCGACGCCGTACGACCTCGTCAAGCGCGCGGTCGACACGATCGGTCCCTCGAAGGTCCTGGGCGTCGTTCTCAACCAGGCCCACAACAGCTTCGGGCGGTACTCCTATCAGTACAGCGATTACTACCATCGGGTGCCGACGCCCGGCGCTCCCGGCGGCGCTCGATGATCCGCGGCCTGACTGCGCGGCAGGTCCTGCTCGTCACCTTCGAGACGATTCTCATCGTCTTTGCGGTGGCCGTGGCGGCCTACGTGCGGTGGGGTCTGGCCGGCTGGGATCTGCTCTTCAACAACTACGGCATCAGCAAGGTGCTGCTGCTCGCGGGCGTCACGCAGACCAGCCTCTACCTTGCCGATCTGTACGACTTCCGGGTCGTTGCCGATCGGCGCGAGTTGTTCATTCGCATTCTGCAGGCGCTCGGCACGGCCTCGTTCGTGCTGGCCGTGATCTACTTCTGGTTCCCGGACACGATGGTCGGCCGCGGCATCTTCATGATCGCGGCGGTGCTCGTGATCACGTTCGTGTCGTCGTGGCGGCTGCTGTTCGGATGGCTGGACGCGCGCTTGGCGCCACGCGAGCGGCTGCTCCTAGTCGGCACCAACGACGGCGCCGTCACCCTGGCGCGCGAGCTCCACGAGCGGCGCCAGGAACTGGGCGTGAGCATCGTCGGCTTCGTCGATGTCGATCCGGCGCGCGTCGGGCAGCCGGTCGTCAATCCGGGCGTCATCGGCACGGTTGACGACATCCCGATGATCGTGCGCGCGCGCAGCGTCGATCGCGTCGTCGTCAGCCTCTCGGACGCGCGCGGCAAGCTGCCGATGAACCGGCTGCTCGAGATGAAGCTGGGCGCCGGCGTCACCTTCGACCACCTTGCGTCGGTCTACGAGGAATACACCGGCAAGATCGCCGTCGAGAACCTGCGGCCGAGCTGGCTCATCTTCAACGAGGGCTTTCAGCACTCAAAGACCGTCCACTTCTTTAAGCGGCTGCTCGACATCGTATGCGGCTCGTTGATGCTTCTGATTCTGAGCCCGGTGATGCTCGTCGTGGCGGTGCTGGTGCGGCTGACGTCGCCGGGGCCTGCGCTCTATCACCAGAAGCGCGTCGGCCTGAACGGCCAGGTGTTCTACGTCCACAAGTTCCGGTCGATGCGGACCGACGCGGAGTCGGGCACGGGCGCGGTGTGGGCCAAGGCCAACGACAGCCGCGTGACGCCGATCGGCCAGTTCCTGCGCCGGGCCCGCCTGGATGAGATTCCGCAGCTCTGGAACGTGCTGCGCGGCGACATGAGCCTGGTTGGGCCGCGGCCGGAGCGGCCGGAATTCGTCGCGGACCTCACGGAGAAGATTCCGTTCTACGGCTTCCGGCACGTCGTGCGTCCGGGCCTCACAGGCTGGGCGCAGGTGCGCTACACCTACGGCGCGAGCGTCGAGGACGCGCTCGAGAAGCTGCAGTACGACCTGTTCTACGTCAAGCACCTCAGCATCCTCTTCGACCTGTTCGTGCTGTTCTCGACGGTGAAGACGGTCGTGCTCCGGCGGGGCGGGCAATGACCAGCCGCTCCGGCGTGATCAACGCGATGACGGTGGACGTCGAGGACTACTTTCAGGTCAGCGCGTTCGAGCCCGTCGTCTCGCGCACGCACTGGGACGACTTTCCCAGCCGCGTCGTGCCGAACACCGAGCGCTTGCTCCGCCTGCTCGCGGAACACGAGGTGAAGGCGACGTTCTTCATCCTCGGATGGGTCGCCGAGCGGTATCCGTCGCTCGTCTCGCTCGTCGCGGACCTCGGCCACGAGATCGCGTCGCACGGCTACTGGCACCAGCTCGTCTACGAGCAGACGCCGCGGGCGTTCCGCGAGGACATCCGCCGCTCGAAGGACGTGCTCGAACAGATCACGGGCCAGCGCGTCGAGGGCTATCGCGCGCCGAGCTTCTCGATCACGAGCGCGTCGCTGTGGGCGCTCGACATCCTGATCGAGGAAGGCTTCCGCTACGACGCGAGCATCTTTCCGATCCGGCACGACCGGTACGGCATTCCCGATTCGCCCCGCCATCCGTACGTCCTGCCGCGCGCAACCGGCGCGCTGGTCGAGGTGCCGGGATCGACTGCGCGCCTCGGCCCGGCCAATCTGCCGGTCGCCGGCGGCGGGTATTTCCGGCTGCTGCCGTACGGCTGGACGCGGTGGGGCATTGCGAGGCTCAACGAGCGCGAGCGCCGGCCGGCCGTGTTCTACCTGCACCCGTGGGAAATCGATCCCGATCAGCCGCGGCTGCAGGCGAGCGCGCTCAGCCGGTTCCGGCACTACCGCAATCTCGATCAGACCGAACCGCGGCTGCGCCGTTTGCTGGCCGAGTTCCGGTTCGCGCCGTTGCGTCACGTGTTGGCCGATGCCGAGTTGGACGTGCCCGCGGCAGAGCTCCTGCCGCAGGCCGGGTAGGGCGGACCCCAGTCATGACGCCTTCGCTCGATACTCTGGCTTCGACGCGTGTGTCTCCGGACTTCTTCGCCCCCGTTCGGGTGCCCGACGAGGCGCGTCCGCAGCTGTTCATCGTCGTGGACACGGAAGAGGAATTCGACTGGTCCGCGCCGTTCTCACGCGCGAACGTCAGCGTGACGGCGATCGACGAAGTCGGACGGCTGCAGGACGTGCTGCGTCCGTACAAGCTCAAGCCCACGTACGTCATCGACTATCCCGTCGCCACGACGCCTGAGTCGGCGCGGCGGCTGGCGCGATTTGCCGGGAAGGACGAGTGCCGCATCGGCGCGCACCTCCATCCCTGGGTCAATCCGCCGGCCACCGAGCCGCTCGGGCCGGCGACGAGCTACGCGTGCAATCTGGGCGCCGACCTCGAGCGCGCGAAGATCTCGGCGCTGCGCGATGCGATCGTCGCCAATCTCGGCGTGACGCCGCGCGTCTACAAGGCCGGCCGCTACGGCTTCGGCCGGACGACGGCCGAGGCGCTGGAGACGCTCGGCTTCGACGTGGACGCGAGCGTCAACCCGCAGATGAATTTCGAGAGCGACGGCGGGCCGTCGTTCGAGGGCTTCGACGTGCGCCCGGGCTATTTCGGGGCGCGGCGGCGCCTGCTCGAAGTGCCGTGCACGACCGCGTTCGTCGGCGCGGCCCGCCGCGTGGGCACGACGCTGCATCGCGCGGCCTCGGCGTCGTGGCTGCAGCCCTTCAAGGCGGTCGGCGTGCTCGCGCGCACGGGCACGCTCAACAAGATCATGCTGTCGCCCGAGGGCAGCACCTACGATGAGATGATCGCCGTCACGGACACGCTCGTCGCGGACGGCGTGCGGACGCTCTCGCTCACGTTTCACAGCCCGAGCCTCAAGCCGGGCTGCACCCGCTACGTCCGGACGGCGGCCGAGCGCGATGCGTTTCTGAAGACGATCGATCGGTACTGCGACTACTTCATGACCACAGTTCGGGGCGTGCCCGGCACTCCCGAAGACCTGTACGATCAGCTGAGGACAACGACGATATGAAGGTGCTAGGACTCTCACCCCTGGACAAGGATTCGACCGTCACGGTTGTTGAGGACGGGGTGATCACGTACGCGGCGGCGGAGGAGCGGTTTACGCGCGTCAAGCTCCAGAGCGGCTTTCCCTGGCGCGCGTTGGAAAACGCGCTCGAAAAGACCGGCACTGCGGTGACGGACTTCGATCGCATCGTCTATCCGTTTCTGGCGCCCGACGAGGAAACGCGGCTCTTCGAGAAGAACCTCGAGAACGAGCGCGACTTCCTCGACGAGACGGAAGCCAACGCGACGCAAGAGGAGCTGCGCGAGGCGAAGGCCCGCGTGCCCGCGAGCCGCGCGCCGGTGCCCGGCCTGGCCGAACCGAACGAGCGCTACGAGAAAGGCCTGCTGAAGACGCTGGCGTACCGCGTCCTGGCGAGCGAGGGCGTCGTGTCGCGCAACATCGCGAAGCGCAGCTCGGAGCGCTGGGGCCGCGAGGCCTCGCAGTTTCATTTCCGCTGGCAGCAGGAGCTCGAGACCGCGCTTGGCGAGCTCGGCGTTGCGCCAAAGCTCAAGCGCGTCGAGCATCACCTGAGCCACGCCGCCAACGCGTACTACAAGAGCGGCTTCGACGAGGCGCTCGTCGTGACGCTCGACGGCTACGGTTCCGGGCTCGCGGGCAGCATCAACGTCGGCCGCGGCGGCAAGATCGAGCGGCTGCACGGACAGGAGTACCCGCACTCGCTCGGCACGTTCTACGAGTCGGTGACCTCCGCGCTCGGCTTCACCCCGAGCCGGCACGAAGGAAAGATTGTCGGCCTGGCCGCGTACGGCGATCCGGCCGTGCTTGGCGATTTGCTGCGCCGCCGCTTCGTCCAGAAGAACGGCGGCTTCCGCATCGTCGAGACGAACAACGTCTACTTCGCCCGCCTGCTCGCGACGCATTTTCCGAAGATCGACGTCGCGGCGGCGTACCAGCGCGTGCTCGAGGAAGTCGCGACCGCCTACGTGTCGCAGTACTTGCGCAAGACGGGGCTGCGCAACCTCGTGCTCTCCGGCGGCGTCGTCGCCAACGTCAAGCTCAACCAGCGCCTGCGCGAGATCGCCGGTGTCGAGGGCATCTTCATTCACCCGAACATGGGTGACGGCGGCTGCGGCACCGGCGCGGCGCTCCTCGAGTTCGCGGGAACCGCGGAAACGCGCACGGCGCTGCACGACGTCTACCTTGGCCCGGAGTTCTCGGGCGCCGAGATCGCCGAGGCGCTCAACCGGGCGCACTTGCCCTTCACGGAGTACAAGCCGGTCGAGCCGAAGATCGCGATGCTGCTCGCGGCGGGCAAGGTCGTCGCGCGCTTCGACGGACGCATGGAGTACGGCCCGCGCGCGCTCGGGCACCGCTCGATCCTGTATCACGCGAAAGAGCCGGCCGTGAACCAGTGGCTCAACCAGCGCCTCGGCCGCACGGAGTTCATGCCGTTCGCGCCGGCGACGCTCTTCGAGCACCGCGACGCGTGCTACATCAACATGAAGGGCGCGGAGCACGCGGCCGAGTTCATGACGCTGACGTTCGACTGCACGGAGTCGATGAAGCGCGATTGTCCCGCCGCCGTGCACGTGGACGGGACCGCGCGGCCGCAGCTCGTCTCGGCCGACGGCAGCCCGGGCTTCCATCGCATCCTGACGGAGTACTACCGCCTCACAGGCATTCCGTCGGTGATCAACACGAGCTTCAACATGCACGAGGAGCCGATCGTCTGCACGCCCGACGATGCGATTCGCGCGTTCATGCAGGGCAACCTGGACTACCTGGCGATCGGGAACTTCCTGGTGGAGCACCCCAAGGCGCGCGCGTGAAGGTTCTCGGCATTTCCGGGCGCTATCGCGATGCCGCGGCGGCGCTGGCCGTGGACGGCCGCGTCATCGCGGCGGCGTCCGAGGACTGCTTCACTCGTGTGCCGGGGATCGGGTACACGCTGACCGGCGGCTTTCCCGCGGCCGCGGTGGACGCGTGCCTCCACAGCGCCGGCCTCGAGGCCGGCGATCTCGATGAGCTGTCGATCGTCGCGGAAGGCGGGCGCGACGACGACCGCGCCGCGGCGGGTCAGGCGTTCAGCAGCGTGCGCGTCACGCCGATTGACGCCGTGCGCGCGGACGCGGTGCAGGCCGCGGCCGCGTCCGACCTGGCCACCACCGTGCTGGTGTGCGGCACGGACGTCGGCTCGATGGCGATCTTCGCGAAGCACGGGACCGAGCTGACATCACGAGGCCCCGTCACCGGCGGTGACGGCCTGTTGCTCGCGGCGCGAGCGATCGCCCGCACGCTCGGCGTGAGCGCCACGAACCCGTACCAATCGCTCGACCGCTTGAGCATCGGCGGCGAGCCCGAGTTCGAAACCGAGTTGGCGTCCGCGATGCGCTGGAGCCCGGACGCGGGCGTTGAGGTTGACGACACGCGGCTGAGCGCGTGGCTCGCCGGCGTTGGCAGCGGGCAGCCGGGCAGTCTTTCGGACACCGGATCGCTGAACGTCCGGCTGCAGACGGCGCGGCGCGCGATGGCGGCCAGCTTCACGTGCCGGCTGGCGGCCGTGCTCCGCGACGCCGCGACGACCGTCGCGTCGGGCGCGGATCTCGATCGCGTCGCGTTCGGCGGCGCGATGTTCGCGAACCTGCGGCTCAGCACCGAGCTGCGCCGTCTCGCCGGCGAGGAGCTGACGCTGGCCGCCGTGCCCGAGCTGCCCGGCCGTGCGCTCGGTGCGGCGCTTGCGACGGCATCCGGCGCCGGCGAACCGATCCCGGGGCTGGCACTGGGTCCATCGTTCTCCGACCACGACATCAAGCGGACCCTGGACAACTGCCGCCTCGACTACGTGTACGAGCCGGACTGGTCGCGCCTGTTCGTGCGCGTGTCGAAGATGCTGGCGCAAGGGAAGGTCGTGGGCTGGTTCCAGGGCGCGATGGGCTTTGGACCGCGGGCGATGGGCACGCGCAGTATCCTCTGCGACCCGTCCAGCCGATACGCCCGCCAGAACATGAACGAGTACCTCCGGCAGGCGCCGCTCGACGAGCCGCTGCCGGTGATCTTCGCGCCGTCGGCGGCGGCGCCGTGTCTCGGGCGGGCGGTGTCGGCGCCGCTCGTGATTGACGCGCCGGTGGGCGCGGAATGGCGCGAGCGCCTCGTTGCGGCGCTCGACTGGCGGCACAACGTCCGCGTGCACGCGGTGAATCCGCCTCAGGCCCCGGAGCTCTGCGACGTGCTCGAGTGTCACTTCGCGCGCACCGGCGTTCCGGCATTAATCGAAATCAATCTCAGCGGCCCCGGCGAGCCCGTGGCCTGCACGCCGCGCGATGCGGTGCGCACGGTGTACTCCTCGGCCATCGACGCGCTCGTGCTCGGCCGGTTCGTCCTGATGAAGGACTACTGGCTGCTGAGGAACAATGCTGACTGAAGTGCAGGCCCCAGGCCCCGGGCAGCAGGCCCAAGGCAGTGCGCGGGTGCCGGTCGCGCTCGCGATCGAGTCGGACCGCGCCGCGTGGGACGCCTACGTCGCGGCGAATCCCGAGGCGACGGGCTACCACGAGTGGGCGTGGCGCTCGATCTTCACGCAGACGTTCGGTCATCACGCCGCGTACTTGATCGCGCGTGACGCGGACGGCCGCGTGCGCGGCGTGCTGCCGACCGTGTTCATCAAGAGCCTGCTCTTCGGCCGGACGCTCACCTCGCTGCCGTTCCTGAACTACGGCGGCGTGCTGGCAGACGATGATGTCGTGGCTCGCGCGTTGGTCGACGCCGGCGCCGAGCAGGCGCGCGCGCTCGGCTGCACGCACCTCGAGCTTCGCCACCTTGCGCGGCGCTTTCCCGATCTGCCGTGCAAACAGCACAAGGTCACGATGCGCCTGCCGCTCGCGGCCGGCATGTGGGAGCGGCTCGATCGCAAAGTCCGCAACCAGGTGCGCAAGGCCGAGAAATCGAACCTGACGGCCGCGCGAGGCGGCGCCGAGCTCGTCGGGGAGTTCTACACCGTGTTCGCGCGCAACATGCGCGACCTGGGCACGCCCGTCTATTCACGGCGTCTCTTCGATGACGTCGCGCGCGCGTTCCCGGACCGCGCGCGCATCGTCGTCGTCCGGCTCAACGGCGCGCCGATCGCCGCGGGCTTCACGTTCCGCACGCGGACCATGGTCGAGATCCCGTGGGCCTCGTCGATTCGCGACTACAACAACCTCTGTCCGAATCATTTGTTGTACTGGCACGCGATCGAGGCCGCGGTCGCCGACGGGTGCGACGTCTTCGACTTCGGGCGCTCGACGCCCGATGAGGGCACCTACAAGTTCAAGGAACAGTGGGGCGCCGCGCCCGTGCCGCTACACTGGGAGTACTGCCTGGTAGGCGCGGCGGCGATGCCCGACCAGAGTCCGAAGAACCCGAAGTTCCAGCGGGCGATCAACATGTGGCAGCGGCTGCCGCTGTGGCTGGCGAATGCGGCGGGTCCGTACATTGTGAGAGACATCCCCTGACTTGCGGCGATGACCGCGATCCTCGGCCTTTCGGCGTTCTACCATGACAGCGCGGCGGCGCTCGTTGTCGACGGCGAGATTGTCGCCGCGGCACAAGAGGAGCGCTTTACCCGCAAGAAGCACGACGCGAGCTTTCCGAGTCACGCGATTGCGTCCTGCCTGGAACAGGCCGGACTCGCTGCCAGGGACGTGGACTACGTCGTGTTCTACGAGAAGCCGCTCCGCAAATTCGAGCGGCTGCTCGAGACGTACTTCGCGTTTGCGCCGGCGGGCTTTCAGAGCTTCCGCATGGCGATGCCGGTCTGGCTGAAGGAAAAGATCCGGCTGCCGCAAGTCATCCGTGAGGGGCTGGGCGACGCGTTCAAGGCGCCGATCGCGTTCACCGATCACCACGAGAGCCACGCCGCAAGCGCCTTCTTTCCCAGCCCGTACGACGAGGCCGCGATCCTCACGCTCGACGGCGTCGGCGAGTGGAGCACGACGACGATGGGCGCCGGCCGCGGCAGCCGGATCGCGCTCACGCGGCATTTGCAGTTTCCTCATTCCCTCGGGCTGTTGTACTCGGCGTTCACGTACTACTGCGGCTTCAAGGTCAACAGCGGCGAGTACAAGCTGATGGGGCTCGCGCCGTACGGCCGGCCCGTCTACCAGAATCTGATCAAGCGCCACCTCATCGATCTCAAACCCGACGGCAGCTTCTGGCTCGACATGCAGTACTTCAACTACTGCCAGGGCCTGACGATGACGAGCCGGAAGTTCCACGAGTTATTCGGCGGCCCGCCGCGTGATCCGGAGACCGGGCTGACGCAGCGCCACATGGATCTCGCCGCGAGCATCCAGGCCGTGACGGAGGAAGCGATGCTGCTCCTCGGTCACCAGGTGTTCCGCGACACCGGGCTCTCGAAGCTGGTGCTGGCGGGCGGCGTCGCGCTCAACTGTGTCGGCAACGGCCGGCTGCTGCGCGAAGGGCCGTTCGACGACATCTGGATTCAGCCGGCGGCGGGCGACGCCGGCGGCGCGCTCGGCGCCGCGCTCTTCGTCTGGCATCAACTGCTGGAGAAGCCGCGGCCTCGCGCGGCCGCGGATCATCAGAAGGGCAGCTTCCTGGGCAAGGCCTTCTCGACCGCGGACGTGTGCGCGTTCCTCGACCGCATCGGCGCGACGTACCATCGCGCCGCCAGCGACGCCGATCTGGTCGCGCGCGTCGTCGACTTGCTGACGCAGGAGAAGATCGTCGGCTGGTTTCAGGGCCGCATGGAGTTCGGACCGCGCGCGCTCGGTGCGCGGAGTATTCTTGGCGATCCGCGGTCGCCCCGGATGCAGGCGACGATGAACCTCAAGATCAAGTTTCGCGAGAGCTTCCGGCCGTTCGCGCCGGTAGTGCTCCGGGACGAGGCGTCGAAGTGGTTTGCGATCGAGCCGGATCAGGAGAGCCCGTACATGCTGATCGTCGCGCCGGTGCTCGAGTCCCACCGCGTCCCGATCACCGACGCGCAGCGGACGACGATGGCGGCCGATCCGGATCTGCGCCAACGGGTGAACGTGCCGCGGTCGGACATTCCCGCGGTGACCCACGTCGACTACAGCGCGCGGCTGCAGACGATTGACGCCGCCCGCAATCCGCGGATGACCGAGCTGCTGCGGGCGTTTCAGCAGCGGACCGGATGCCCCGTGCTCGTCAACACGAGTTTCAACGTGCGTGGGGAACCGATCGTCTGCACGCCGGAGGACGCCTACCGGTGCTTCCTCGGCACCGAGATGGACGCGCTGGTCCTCGAGGACGTGGTGCTCCTGAAGGAAGACATGCCCGGGACCCGGGACGAGCGCTCGCGCGAGAAATACCTCGCGCAATTCCAGCTGGACTGATCGCATGCAGTGGGCCGACGTCGTTGCCAGACCCAAACGCAGAGTGCTGCGGCAGTTCGCCGGGCTGTGGCTCGTCGTGATGCCGTCGCTGGCGGGCCTGCGTGTGTGGCGCGGACAGGCGGATCACTGGGCGCTCGCGCTGGCGGTCGCCGGCGTCGTCGTCGGCGGTCTGGGGCTGCTCAAGCCGGAGGCCGTGCGGCCGATCTACAGTGGGTGGATGCTGGCGGCGTTCCCGATTGGCTGGACCGTCTCGCAGTTGATGCTGGTGGCGCTTTTCTACATCGTATTTACCCCGGTCGCCTGGGTGTTCCGGCTGATCAGACGAGACGCGCTCGGCTTGCGGCCGCGCGAGGTCACGACGTACTGGACGGCCAAACCCCGGCCCGATCGCGCCGAAGATTACTTCAGGCAATTTTGAGCGGAGACGCGATGTCGGACTTCGAACAGGCAGCGAGGAGCCAGAAGCCGGCCGGGATGGCCGCCGAGTTCTGGCTCTTCTTGAAGAACAACAAGAAGTGGTGGCTCATCCCGATCGTGGTGATCGTGCTGGCATTCGGCCTGCTCGTGTTGCTGTCGGGCACGGCGGCCGCGCCCTTCATCTACACGTTGTTCTGACATTCTCGACGGCGCGGCGCTCAAAAACGCAGTCCCGGGCGACAGAATCGGGGGTGTCTGCGCGGCCCTCCGAGCCCGGTCGGCGCGGGTCAAAACACGCTTACAATGTGCTTTTTCCGGAGGCTCCTCATGAAGCGGTGGGTCGGTGCAGCACTCGTGTTGGTCGTCGCGCTCTTCGCCACGGCCAGGGGACAGCAGCCGCCAGATCAACAATCCGCTGAGTTCGCGCCGGGCGAAGTGCTCGTCCAGTACCGGTCGAACGTTCAGTCGGTTCGACGCGACGCGATCGTCGCCACGCGGCGCGGACGTCTGGTCCGCCGGCTGGCCCAGCTCGACATCGATCACATCTCGCTCGACGCGGCCGACAACGTCGCGGACGCCGTCGCGAGGTTTCGCGCGATGCCCGAAGTCGTCGCCGCGCAGCCTGACTACATCCGCCATGTCGTCCAGGTCCAGCAGCCGCCGCCCAACGACCCGAAATGGCTGGACGGTTCGCTCTGGGGAATGATCAAGATTCACGCGCAGAGCGCGTGGAACACCCTCAACGCGCGCGGTGACGGCAGCGTCGTGATCATGGACATCGACACCGGTGTCAACTACAACCACGAGGATCTCGCCGCCAACATCTGGACGAATCCCGGAGAGATCGCCGGCAACGGCATCGACGATGACGGCGACGGCTACGTGGATGACGTCCACGGCATCAACACGATCGCCGGCGCCGCGCGTCCGGGCGATCCGCTCGACGACAACGGTCACGGCACGCACACCGCCGGGACGATCGCAGCTGTCGGCAACAACAGCCTCGGCGTGGTTGGCGTGAACTGGAACGCGAAGATCCTCGCCTGCAAGTTCCTCAACGCGTCCGGCAACGGGTCGGACTCGGCCGCGGCGGCCTGTCTCAACTACGCCGTGCTGCTCAAGACGCAGAAGAGCATCAACATTCGCGTGACGAGCAACAGTTGGGGCGGCTACCGGAACGGCGGCAACCCCAGCGTGCTCCAGAACGCGTTCACGGCGGCGGGAGCCGCCGGGATCCTCAGCGTCGCGGCCGCGGGCAACGGGAATGCGCAGAGCGTCGGGTTGAACATCGATTTGAACGGCAACCAGTTCGATCCGGCCAGTCTCAGTCTCGTCGTGCCGAGCGTCATCGCCGTCGCGGCATCGGATTCGAACGACAACCGGGCGTCGTTCAGCAACTACGGACCCAACACGGTCTTGCTCGCGGCGCCGGGCGTCGGCATCTGGAGCACCTACTTCAATCCATCGGTGCCCGCCAACAATACGTACCAGAGCCTTTCTGGCACGAGCATGGCGACGCCGCACGTCGCCGGGACGGCAGCACTGCTGTCGGCGCTCAGTCCCTCGCTGAACAGCACGCAGCTCACGGCGATCATCAGAGGCAGTGTCGACGTCCTCTCGCAGTGGGGCACGGCCGTCTCGAGCGGGGGGCGATTGAATGTGTTTCAGGCCGCATCGGCGGTCGCGCCCCAGACTCAGTTCACGCTGACGCCCTCCACCTTGTCCGTGAGTACGGGGAGTTCGCTGTCGATCAGCTGGACGGCGCCGGCCGGGCGGTCCGCGACGGACTGGGTTGGCTTATTTCACGTCGGTGACCCGAATACCGTGTACGGCTGGTACACGTACACCGGCGGCGCCACCAGTGGCACCGTGAATCTCACGGCTCCATACCCGCCTGGCCAGTACGAGTTCCGGTACTTGCTCAACAACGGCTACCAGGACACCGCACACAGCGCGACCGTGACGGTGACTCAGGGCGGGAACCCGTTCACGCTGACACCCAGTCCGCTGTCGGTCGCGGGCGGCGGGGCCTTGTCGATCAGCTGGACCGCGCCGAGTGGTGAGTCCGCGAAGGACTGGGTCGGTTTGTTCCGCGTCGGTGATCCGAACACCGTGTACGGGTGGTTCACGCACACGGGCGGAGCCACCAGCGGCACCGCAAACCTGACGGCTCCTCTCGTGCCGGGTCAGTACGAGTTCCGGTACCTGCTGAACGACGGCTACCAGGACACCGCACGCAGCGCGGCCGTCACCGTGACTCAAGGACAAGTCAGCTTCACGCTGACGGCCAGTCCGCTGTCGGTGGCGGGTGGCGGGGCGTTGTCGGTCAGCTGGACCGCTCCGGGTGGCGAGTCGGCGACCGACTGGATTGGTTTGTTTCATGTCGGCGACCCGAACACCATCTACGGCTGGTTCGCGTACACGAACGGCGCCACCAGCGGCACGTTCAACCTCACCGCGCCGACACAACCAGGCCAGTACGAATTCCGGTACCTGCTGAACAACGGCTACACGGATACGGCACGAAGCGCGGCGATCACGGTGACGCAGGGACAAAGCGCCTTCACTCTCACGCCGAGTCCGCTGTCGCTGCCTGCTGGACAGACCGCGTCGATCAGCTGGACGGCGCCGGCCGGCGAGGCCGCGACGGACTGGATTGGCTTGTTCCACGTCGGGGACCCGAATACCGCGGCCGTCTGGTGGGCGTTCACGAACGGGGCGACAAGCGGCAGCCTCACCACGACGCCGATCCCGGACGGCGGGCAGTACGAGTTCCGCTACTTCCTGCACAACACCTATACGCAAGCGGGGACGAACTCCGTGCCGGTGACGGTGACGGCGGTCCCGATCGTGCTCACCGCCGCTCCAGCCTCAGTGTCGCCTGGTGGGCAAGTCACGGTGAGTTGGACCGCGCCTGCGGGGCGACCGACGACAGACTGGATCGGTTTGTACCGCGTCGGCGATCCCGATACGAGCGCCATCTGGTGGCAGTACACGCAGGGTACCACCTCCGGGTCGTTCACGGTGACGGTGCCATCGACGAGCGGTCAGTACGAGTTCCGCTATTTCAGGCAGAACCTGTATTCGCTGGTCACCAGGAGCAATACTTTCTCGGTGGCGTTTCAGTGACGCCAGGAGCTAGCGGGATCGCCTGAACACGCGCCGGCCGACTGGGTTCGCGTCGAGCAGGTCGACGACGCTGTAGACGAGACGCGGGTAGAGCGGCTCACGAAGGAAGGCGTCGACGTTTGCGTCCGTGCCGGCGAACTCCCGCACGTAGTCGCGCACGTACTTGACGACGTCGAGCTTTCTGGCCTGACGCGCCGCCCGTGTGCGCTGAATCAACAACTCGAGTTGCCGGCGCCGGATCGCGGCTACGCGTGGTGCGCCGAGATCCGCTGTGTGATCAGTCAGCCACCTGCGGATCGTGCGATCCTGGCGAACGAGCGTTTCGGGATGCGACGACTGGCCCTTCGCATGCACGCGATATCGCGTGAGCGGCTCATCGACGAAGGCGACCGAACCCTGACGGCACACGTCGAGCGTGAACACGTAGTCCTCGCCGTATCGCGTCCACACGGGGAAGCGCGCGTCGATGTCTCGCCGGATCATCAGCGTCGACGGAATGAAGGCGTTCAGCTCGCAGACATACTCGATGCTGCACATCTCGGCGGCGGGCTGGGTCCACTTCGCGGCATCGTAGTCGACCTGGCCGAAGAACCGGACGTTCGTGACGCACGCGACGTCTTCCGGCTGCATGGCCGCGAACTGCCGCGCAATTTTCTCGGGCATCCACGCGTCGTCCGCATCGAGAAACGCGATCCAGTCACCCGTGGCCTCGGCGATGCCCCGATTGCGCGCGACAGATTCTCCCTGGTTGGCCTGCCGGATGACCCGCACGGGCGGCCCGAAGGACTCGGCGAGCCGCGCCGAGTCGTCCCTGGAGCCGTCATCGATGACCAGGATCTCGATCGGCGCGTGCGTTTGGTCCAGCGCTGAGCGAAGAGTTTCGGTGATGAACCGCTCGCCGTTGTAGCAGGGAATGACGACGGAGACGGTCTGCGACAGGCGCTGGCGAGGACTCGACGGCATTCATCGCGTACGCTATCATCAAAGGTTGGTGTTTCCGCAATACGATCCACCGAGCCGGAGGCCGTCGTGAGCGCTGTGCTGTCGGTCGAGCACGTTTCGAAGGTGTACCAGCTCGGGACGATCCGCGCGGCCACCATTCAGGACGATCTCGTTCGATGGTGGGCCCGGCTTCGCCGGCGCCCGGACCCGCTGTCCAAGGTCGGCGGCCGGCGTTCCCGGCTGCAGGACGGGTCGTTTCTGGCACTCGACGACGTCTCGCTGACCGTCAACAGCGGAGAGGCCGTCGGCATCATCGGGCGCAACGGCGCCGGCAAGAGCACGCTGCTCAAAATCCTCTCGCAGATCACGGGCCCGACAACGGGCAGTGTCCGCGTGCGCGGCCGGCTGGCGAGCCTGCTCGAAGTGGGCACCGGTTTTCACCCGGATCTCACGGGCCGCGAGAACGTCTTCCTCAACGGCGCCATCCTCGGCATGAGCAAGGCCGAGATTCGGCAGCGCCTCGATGAGATCATCGCGTTTGCGGAGCTCGAAGACTTCGTCGACACGCCCGTCAAGCGCTACTCGAGCGGAATGTACGTCCGGCTGGCCTTCGCCGTCGCCGCGCATCTCGAACCCGAAATCCTGATCGTCGACGAGGTGCTCGCCGTCGGCGACGCGGCGTTCCAGGAGAAGTGCCTCGGCAAGATGCAGAGCGCGTCGGGCGCCGGGCGAACCGTGCTCTTCGTCAGCCACAACATGTCGGCGATCCAGCATCTCTGCTCGAGGGCCGTGCTGATGCGCGGCGGCAAAGTGTTCGCCGACGGCAACCCGAACGAGATCGTCGGTCAGTACTTCGCGGACGCGCGATCGGCGGAGAATCCCGATATCAGCAAGTGGGAGGATCGGCAGGGGACCGGCGAAGCGCGCGTCGTGCAGCTCCTGGCGGTTGACGCCAGCGGCAAGCCCAACACGACGTTCAAGATGGGCGATCCGATCCAGTTCGAGTTCGTCGTCGACGTCAAGGAGCCGCTGACGGATCCGCGCTTCGGGCTGTGCCTGCACAGTGCCACGGGCGAGCCGATGGTCGACCTCCAGGCGTCACACAGCGGCCTCAAGTCGGGCCGACTGCAGGGGAAGGTACGTGTGATCGGCGTCGTCCCCGATCTTCCGCTGTACCCCGGCCGATATTTGCTGAGCCCCTGGGTCACCGACTCGGCTTCGCATGGCTTCATCGATATAGCCCGGTTCTGCTCGGTGATTGACATCTCGCCCGCGCCCGGCAAGTTCGGCGATCTCACGCTCGATCCCAAGTGGGGCCGCTACCTCGTGTCGTCGGACTGGAGCATCGCGCCGATCCGCCCGGAGGCTGACGCTGGTGGACGGTAAGCAGCGGCTCGTGTGGGACGAGACGGTCAAGCTCGGGATGCTGCGCGCCGTGATCGACCCGGCCGATGACGTCGGGCTCAAGAACGACATCATCGACCGCCTGCACTGGCGCGCGCTGAAGCCGAGGTTGCGCGATCGCACCAACGTGCTGGACTTCGGATGCGGGACGGGGCGGTTTGCGCGGCGAGTCCTCGATCTCGGGATGTCTTACTCGGGCGTCGATGGTTCGGCGGGGATGGTGCAGGCGGCCGGCAAGTACTCGGGCGCGCCGGATCGATTCGTTCAGTGCGAGAGCGTGCCGCTCCCGTTTCCGGACGCGACGTTCGACGCCTGCATTTCGTGCTGGACGTATCAGTACATCATTCATACGCCTGCCGAGTCGTCGGTCATCGCCGACATCGCGCGCGTGTTGAAGTTTGGCGGACGCCTCCTGCTGCTCGAACAAGCGAGCCTGTCCGGCCGGTCGTCCTCCTCGGTGTCGACGTCGTCGACGACCGAGGACTACGTCCGTGTGCTCGAGCCGCATTTCACCGTCGACTCGGTGCGCACCGTTCGATCGTCGCGGCTTTCACCGGCGACGCGCCGGCTGCTTCGCTGGCGGCGTCAGATTCCCGGTGTCGGCCCCGTCGTCGCCGAATGGCTGGCGGCGCACGAACTGCGGTATGCGGGCCGGCTCACCCCGGAGGACCTGTCGGCGCTCGAGTACTACGACGTCCTCATCGTCGCCACCAAGGCCCCGCTTGCCGCGCGCTGAGATGAACGCATCGCAGATCCCGGGCGGCACGGTCTTTTCAACCGAGCCGTTTCTCGGCGCGTGGCGCGACAACCACGCGCCGAATTCGAGGCTGCTGAGCCTCGAGGTGGCGACCGACCGCGGCGAGGGGACGGTGCACGGGCTGGTCCACGAGCGCGGTGACCGGACGGTGGCGGCCGACTTCGGCCCGGACGGCCTCTTCGCGTGCCCGTGGCCGCTCGCGTCTCCCGGCCGAGGGGCGAAGCCGCTGTTGCAGTCGATGGCGGCCCACCGCGTGTCTCTTCTGACATGGCACGTGCGGTTCGACCATCACTGGCTCGCGCCGTTGCTCGAACAGTCGGGCGCCTCGCATCAAGAGCAGGAGACTCACGTTCTCCGACTGCCGGAATCGCACGATCTCGCCTTTGCGGGGTACAAGAAGACGCGGCGCACGGAGATACGCGCCTGCCACGCGAGGGGTGTGACGATCCGCCCCGCGCGGCACCACGACGAGATCGACGCGTACTGCCGGTTGCACGAGAAACTGGAGGCCGCGAAGAATTTCCGCGTGCGCTATCCGGCCAAATTGATTCACGCGCTGCTGGCCTTGCCGAACGTCGCGACGCTGTTGATCGCGGAAGTCAACGATCAGGTCATCGCCGGCGCCTTCTTCATTCGGGACGGCGACTGCCTGATGTACTGGCACGGCGCGGCCGATCGCGACTTCGCGTCGTACGTCCCGAGCGGCGCGCTGGTCGATCGCGGCATCCAACTCGCGATCGCCGAAGGCATGCGGACGGTGAACTTCGGCGCCTCCACATCCGACTCGCTGCGAGGTTTCAAGGAGTCCTTCGGCGCCGAGCCGGCGCAGAACCGGACGTTTCAGCTGACTGCCCGCGTCAGCCGCGTGAAACGGTATTACTGGGCGCTGAAGGGCTTGGTGAAGGGGCGGGGAGGCCAGACGTGAGGGTCCTGATGATGGCTCCTGGCGGCAGCGTGCATTCGGTCCGCCCCCTCACGTGGCTGCTCCAACGAGATAGCGACGTCCTGTTCGTTGACGATACGCGCCCGGCGGTGCCGGAGAGTCGCGCGTTGAGCTATGCGCCGTACCCGCTGGGCGCCGCCCGTCGCCTCTGGCTGGGCTGGCGCTTGAGTTATCGCGTTGGGCTCGTGGAGCTGCGATGGCTTGCGCGGCGATTCCGGCCGGACATCGTGCACGTGCACTGGGTCGATCATCGCGCCGTAGCGTGTGCTGACGCTGGACTCCGGCCGCTCGTGCTCAGCGTCTGGGGCTCGGACATCAACCGGCTCCTGTTGCCGGACGCGGACGCGGCGAAACGACGACAGATCGGCCGCGCGCTCGCGAAGGCCGACCTCGTGTTCGCCGATTCCCCGGACATGCCCGCGAAGTGTGCGACGCTTGCGGGCAAATCCGTCCCCGTGTCGATCCTTCCGCTCGCCATCGACACCACGCTCTTTCGCCGGGCGGATCCGGCCGTCGTGCAGACCTGGCGAGCACGGCTCAACGTGCCCGAAGGCGCCGTGCTCTTGATGTCGGCCCGCGCGTGGGGTGCTGTCTATCAGCAGGAACAGATTCTCGAAGCCTTCGTCCTGGCGCGCAAGGCGGCGCGGCGTCGAGCGGTCCTCCTGTTCAAGACGTACAACGCCGGCAACTACGGTGAAGCCGCTGAGCTGACGCAGCGAATCCGCGCGCGTATCGACGAGCTCGGTCTCGCTGAGGATGTCCGCTGGCTGAGCGACCTGCCGCTTCCGGAGCTTCCGGCCGTGTACAGTGCCGCCGACGCGGTGATCAACTTCCCGGCGATGGACGGGTTCCCGGTGACGTTCATGGAAGCGGCTGCGTGCGAGTGCCCGGTAATCTCTGTCGATCTTCCGGCCTACGACGTGGAGTTGGTGAGAAGGTTCTTTCGGCTCGTGGCGCCCGGCGATGTCGGCGGCCTGGCGGCGGCGATGAGAGACCGGATTGATGCGGGTCCGCACGCGAACAGCGACGCGCTGCGTCAAGCGCGGGCGCTGGTCGTTCGCGAATACGATCAATCGGTGTCGGCGACGCGACTCGTTGACCACTATGCGGATTTGTTGAAGCAGACTAGACCACGATGACAACGAACGCGAAGTTCGGGCGGGGGACACACGAGATGCTGAGCGGCTGCTTGCCCTCGGCGGTGGCGTGGATGCCAGGCTCGATCGCTAAGACGTACGCTCTCACGTTGCCTGAGCGGACTTGCTGAGGACGTCGCAGACGTAGGTGACGTCCTCGGTGGATAACCCGGCGTAGAGCGGCAGCGTCAGCGTCCGACGGCCATACTGCTCGCTCTGCGGCAGGTCGTGCCGGTCATACTCGGCGAAGGCTTCGAATGTCGGCACGCTCGGGTAGTGCAGGCTCGTTTGCACGCCAGCCTGCTTGAGCGCCTCCGCCGCGCGCGTCCGCGCTTCAGCACTCGGCGCGACCGCCACCATCAGGTGGGCGCCGCCATCGTCGATCTTCCCCTGGAACGGGATCGTCCATCCGGGCAGCTGCGCCAGCAGACGATGGTAGGTGTGCAGGGCCGCGCGCCGCTGTTCGTTGTTTCGATCGAGCTTGCGTAACTGCACGCGGCCGAGCGCCGCGTGGATCTCGTCGAGCCGGTAGTTGTAGCCGTGCAGCCGCACGTCGTAGCTGCTTGCGTGTCCGCGATCTCGCTGCCAGGTCATCGTCGTCATGCCGTGCGATCGAATCAGGCGCATGCGCTCGACGAGGTCCGGCCGGTTGGTCGTGATCATGCCGCCCTCACCGGTCGCGATGTTCTTGTTGCTGAAGAACGAGAAGCACGCGACGTCGCCGATCGTGCCCGGCGTCTTGCCGTCGAGCTCGCGGCAGTGCGCACCCACCGCGTGGCAGGCATCCTCGATGAAGAGCAGGTTGTGCTTGCGGCACAACGCGGCGATCTCCGCCGTACGCCCGAAGTAGCCGCCGTAGTACATGACGACTACGGCTTTCGTGCGCGGCGTGATCAGCCGCTCGACCGACGCCGCGTCAAGGACCGGTTCGTTCAAGCTGGTGATATCGCCAAACACAGGCGTCGCGCCGGCGGCCACGGTCATGTTGGCCGCCGCGACGAAGTTGATCGCCGGCTGGATGACCTCGTCTCCCTTGCCGATGTCCAGGACGACGAAGGCCATGTGCAGCGCGGCGGTCGCGCTCGCGACCGCAAACGCCGTCTCGCACCCGAGGTAGGAGGCGAACTCCTTCTCAAACGCTTGTACCTGCGGACCGGATGACAGCCAGCGGCTGCGCACGACCTCGAGCACGGCCTGTTCTTCCGCCGCGTCGTACGAGAGGTCGCTCAACGGGATGCGTCGGCTAGACAAGGTCGACGGATTCTCGTTTTTCTGCATACAGCTCCTGGGCGCGCGCGTAGTCGTCGGGCCGGCCGATGTCGAGCCAGAGGCAATCCGTACGATACGCGCTCACGCGCTCGCCGCGCTCGAGCAGCCGCAGCACGAGCGTCGGGAAGTCGAGGTAGCGGCCCGGCTCGATGTGCTTGAGCACCGCCGGTTCGTAGACGTAGATCCCCATGCTGACCTGATGGGACGTCTCTGGTTTCTCGTGGTAGTCACGAACGCGGCCCTCGCTGTCCACGTCGATGACGCCAAGCTCCATCCGCACCGTGCGCGTGTGCGTGGCGATCGTCAGCATCGCCTGCTGCTCCCGGTGATACGCGACGAGCTTCCGGAGGTCGAGGTCGGTCAGCAGGTCCGCGTTCATCGCGAGGAACGTCGCGTTCAAGTCCGGGACGAGCGACAGCGATCCCGCGGTGCCCGTCGGCTCGCGCTCCTCGACGTAGCGCATCGTGACCCGGCCGTCGAGCGGCCGCCGCTGCTCGAAGTACGCGCGGACGAGCGCGGCGAGGTGCCCGAGCGTGAGCGTGACATCGGTAACGTCGTATTTCGCGAGGTGCTCGATGAGCACCTCGAGCACGGGCTTGTCCCCGAGGGGGACGAGGGCCTTCGGGAAGCTGGCCGTGAACGGCCGCAACCGCGTGCCTTTTCCGCCGGCAAGGATGACTGCGCGCATGTCAGGCCCTACTCACACTGTATCGGCAAAACTGCGTTCGATATGAGTGAAGAGCATCAGCCCCGCGAGGAGGACGATCACCATCAGGCCCGCGCTCATCGCCAGGTCCGTGGACGTCACCGTGCCGACGCCGAGAAACCCCAGCCGGCACGCCTCGATGATGGGCGAAAGCGGGTTCAGGCGCGCGACCCACCGAAATGAATACGGAACCATCGACAGCGGATAGATCACCGGCGTCACGAACATCAACAACGGCACGCCGAACGTCACGAGCCGGTTGAGATCGCGATACCGCGTCGTCAGCGCGGCGACGATGATGCCGCTGCCGAGCGCGTAGCCGGCCAGCAGCAGCAAGCAGAGTGGGGCCGCGAGAACCCACGGCGTGAAGTGGATCGGCGCGCCCTTCACCACGTAGTAAGCAAGGACGACCAGGAAGATGCCGAACTGGATCGCGAACGACACGAGGTTCGAGACGGCGATCGAAATCGGGATCACCAGCCGGTGAAAGTAGACCTTGCCGAGCAGGTTCGCGTTGACGAGCAGCGTAGCGGACGTCTGCGTCACCGTCGTGGCGAAGTACGTCCAGAGCACCGTGCCCGCCAGGTAGAACAGGAACCGCGGCACGCCATCGGTTGACAGCTGTGCCACGCTGCCGAACACCACCGTGTAGGTCATCGTCGTCAACAGCGGCTGCAGGACGTGCCACAGCGGGCCCAGGATCGTCTGCTTGTAGACGGACGTGAAGTCGCGCCAGACGAACATCGTGACGAGATCGCGGTAGCGCCAGAGCTGTCCCAGCCGCCAGTCGAACCAGCCTCGATGAGGGTTGATGACGGTCGTCCAGCCGGCGCCGGCGAGCCCGTCTTGTGAGGTTGGCGCGGACACAGTGGATATTCAGTCTACGTCGGCCGGCGGGCCGGACGCCAGAAGCGGCGAGGGTGCGACGCTGACCGCCTGCGGCGCGAGGCGCATTGTGGGCCCAGTCTCAAAGAAGAACCCTAGGATAAGGCCCGTGGCAACGTTGATAACAACGGGGTATGCTGACTGACAGGTCGGCCGCAAGGATTCTTTTTTTGGACTGGATGATGCACGACGAGAGCAAGGCCCAGGAGTTCTGGACCCCCAGGCGGACGCCCACCTCATGTCCTTCGACGACGCGCAAAAGATCCTCGACGTCACCCTCGGTCAGGCGAAGGCAGGCGCTTCGGGCAGAAGTTCGCCCACGGTGAAGTCGAGCTCGAACGAGATTCCCTTTGCTGACGAAGCCTTCGAGATCGTGGTGTGTGCCGGCTTGCTCGAGCACCAGTTCCACAGAGCGCGAACGATTCGATGGCTCAGATTCACCGCGTGTTCAAGAAGAGCGGCCCTGCCTCATGATCATGGACAACGAGGAGGGCGTGTTCTTGAAGACATTGAGCTCGTATCGCACGGAGCAGCAACCGATCTGGGTAATAGCTTGGTCGACCAATTTCTGGTGAGGGTCACGAAGTAGCAGCTTTCCTTGTCTGGTGCCAGCGAGGTTCATGATGTCGTTCGACAAGCGTGTGTTGGTGATTGGCGGAGCGGGTTACGTCGGCTCGGTCATCTGTTGGCATCTCTTGGATCACGGCTATGCGGTGACGTCGTTCGACCGCGTCGTGTACCGGCACGAGCACGCGGTCTGGCCGCTGCTGTCTCGCGCGGGGTTCCGGTTCGTAAATGGGGACATGGGGAGTCCCGCGGATCTCGAGCGCGCGCTCGACGGTGTGCAGTACGTTGTTCTGTTGGCGGGTCTGGTCGGCGATCCGATCACCAAGAAATACCCCGTCGAATCCGAGGCGATCAACCTCCGCGGCATCCAACAGGCGCTCAAGGCCTTGGCAGGGAAGGGCGTCGAGCGCGTGCTGTTTGCGTCGACTTGTTCCAACTACGGTCTGATCCCGGACAAGATTGCCGCGGCCGAGGACTACGAGCTTAAGCCGCTCAGCTTGTATGCGAGGCATAAGGTCGCGATCGAACGGGAGCTACTCGCGCAAAAGGACAAGGTCGACTATTCGGCGACGGTTCTGCGCTTTGCTACGGCCTTCGGCCTGTCATCGCGCATGCGCTTCGACCTTACGGTGAGCGAGTTCACTCGGGAGCTGGCCTTGGGGCGCGAGCTACTCGTTTTCGACGCCCACACCTGGCGCCCGTACTGTCACGTGCAGGACCTCTCCGCTGCCGTGCGGATGACGCTTGAGGTGCCCATGGAAAAGGTGCACTACGAGGTGTTCAACGTGGGCGGTGACGCGAACAACCTCACTAAGCAGATGATCGTCGACGAAATCCTCCGTCAGGTACCGACCGGCAAAGTCAAGTTTCAGGAGCACGGCGCGGATCCGCGGAACTATCGCGTGAGCTTCGAGAAAATCGAGCGGCAGCTCGGCTTCCACGTGCAGTACACGGTACAGCGCGGGGTTGAAGAGCTGCTCAGCGCCCTGCGCGAGGGGCTGTTCCATCGAGCGGAAGATCATCGCTACTTGTTCGGCAATTACGAGCTCTTCCTGGAGAAGCAGTGAGCCGCGCGCGGCGGACTCCGGCGGTGTTGCCACTGCACGTGAAGCGCTAGTGGTGCCGATGCTTGGGGGCGCGGTGAACGCGCAGGCGATGTCCGTCGCAGCGACTCGGAGAGAGCGCAGTGAGTGACGTGCCCGAGCTCGATGCGGTCGTCGTCGGCGGCGGCGTTATCGGCTTGGCGATCGCGCGCGAGCTCGCCTTGAAGGGGCGACACGTCACGGTGTTGGAGGCCGAGCCGACGCTCGGCGCGCACTCGAGTTCGCGCAATTCGGAGGTGATTCACGCTGGTATTTACTACCCCGAGGGCTCGCTGAAGGCGCGTCTGTGCGTGGCCGGTCGCACGCTCCTTTACGCCTACTGTGAGCGCGAGGGAGTGAACCACGCGCGGACGGGTAAGCTGATCGTCGCCACGAGCGACGACCAGATCCCGACCCTCGAAGGCATCTTGCAGCACGCGCAGGCCAGCGGTGTCCATGATTTGCGCTGGCTCGACGCGACTGACGTGCACGCCCTCGAGCCCGCCGTCACTGCCGTTCGTGGTTTGCTCTCGCCCTCGACGGGTATCGTCGACAGCCACGGTCTGATGGCTGCTTTCAAGCGTGACGCGGTTCACGCCGGTGCGGACATCGTGCTCGACAGTCCGGTCTTGGCCGGGAAGGTCAATGACCTAGGTATAGAGCTCGAGATCGGGGGGGCGGAACCGACGCGGGTGCGCTGCGCAACGCTGGTCAACGCCGCAGGTCTCCGCGCTCAGAACTTCGCCCGGTCCCTGGCGGGTTTTCCCGCAGGCACGATTCCGCAGCAGTATTTCGCGAAGGGACACTATTTCGTACTGAACGGTCGCTCACCCTTCACACACCTGGTGTACCCCGTGCCTGTCTCTGGCGGTCTTGGCGTACACGTCACGCTGGATCTTGCGGGCAGGGCGCGCTTTGGACCGGACGTGAGCTGGGTGCCCGAGGTCAGCTACGATTTCGATGAGGAACGCGCCGCCTCTTTTTGTGCCGCGATTCGCCGCTACTACCCTGGCCTGCGCGAGGATGGACTCTCTCCGGGCTACACCGGTGTGCGCCCCAAGCTCGGGCCCCCGGGCAGCCCAGCACAGGATTTCGAGCTGCATGGGCCGGGTGTTCACGGCGTACCGGGTGTACTGCACTTATACGGTATCGAATCGCCGGGTCTCACGGCCTCGCTGGCGCTAGCACAGCACGCGGTCGAGTGCCTAGGCTAGCCCCAGGAAGGCACTGACTAAGGACAGCGGGTTCGTCGGAACTCTCCGGCACTGCGGCCATCGTCTGGCTGTTCGCCTACGACGCGCGAGCGCTAGTGCCGTTCCAACTTAACCCGCCAATGATGGGACGTCCGACCAAACGCGCGCTGGCGAATGCTGGCCACCTTTCCTCTCGAGGTAACCAGTTGGAACGGCACTAGTCGTGAATCGCGAAGACGTGAATGAGCGGCATGATCGAATACGTTCCGAGCGTGCCGTCCGATTGCGGCGCCAGGACGAACAGGTACTTCCGGACGGGATCGAACCAGATGCCCCGGATCGTCCTGAAGGCGCCGATGTTGTTGACGTCCGCGGTCCGGATCCCGTACGAACGCCCGAGATCGATGACGGAGCGCGGCTCGACGGTGTAGTCAACCTTCGATCCATTCCGCACGGCCACGAGATCGTCCGGGTCGTAGATCGTGAACGACGGGAACATGGCCGTTGAGGACGGGCCCGTGGCGCCCACCGGGCCGCAGCCGTGCGAGCAGGCGCCGTACGGAGGATTCACGCCCGCGTTGCCGTACCAGACGTGCGCGGTGTTCACGCAGTCATTGACGTCCTGGGACACGGCGCCGGCGAGCGTCGTCACGAAGACGACGCCACGCTTGTTCGACAACTCCAGCCAGGCCGCGCCGCTGGTCGCGTCCATCTCCGACCAGGACGTCACGCCGCCGTTCGTGGAAGGATTGGCCCGAAGCGTATCGTTGTGGATCGCCGCGTAGTTTTCCCAGACGGGCGTTTCGAACGAGCGCCGGGCCGAGCGAAGGTGGCCATGCACGACGCCGTTGGAATCCACGTAGTTGCCCGTGTTCGAGCTGCCCATGTAGTAGTACTCGAGATACCGGTTCGGCATGTGGATATCCGGCCGGTTGAAGCCGGCCGGCGTCGACGCGGTCGGCCACGGCGCGCCGCCGTACGCGTCAGGCCCCCACGGCGAGCGAGCCGCGCCGCTCTGAATGTGCGAGCCGCACATCATCGATCCATCGAGGGGATTGCCGAACAGGTAGAGGCACCGCCACGGGCCGTAGTGGGTGGCGCCGTCGCCGTCGGTGACGGTCACCCTCCAGGGCCCGTACGACGTTGACGTGCCCGTGTTCGGGTCGTCGAGGCTGGTCGCCCCGAGACCGACGTCGGGATAGCCCGTCACGTTGTACGCGTTGAAGTACGTCCAGTAGAGCAGGTGCGTCTGCTCGTTCCAGTAGAGGCCCTCCGGCGTCGTGTATCCCGAGAACCACGTGCTGCCGTCGTTCCGATCGTAGTCGTAGTAGAGGCGCTTGCCGTGGTAGATGTCGCCCCACGTCGTGACGAGGCGCGCGCGCGGCGCCATCGTGTAGTCCGTGGTGTACCCGCCGCCCGGATCTTCGAGCTCGTAGACCCAATCCTTGAGCGTCGGATCCTGCGGCACGTTGTTGCCGTAGATGAACAGATGCGCGCGCCCGTTCACCATGCGCCCGGTCAGACCGCCGTACGAGTACCTGGCGTCCACGCCGGTCGCCGGCACGCGAATCGCGCCGAGGTACTCGATGTCGTTCGCCGTGAGCACAGGCTTGGCCGTGGCGCAGGAAAGATTGGAACTCGTCTGGGGGGAACTCAGGTTGCCGCTGCTCGTCGCGGCAAACGGTGCGAGCATCGCACCGAGCACGGCGAGGCCGAGGAATCGGCGCTGCCTGAAATTTGAGGCGGTGGAGCGTTCAGTCGTCGGTGTTCGCGTGTCCGTCATAGGTCCCTCGTCCTGCAACAAATCTGAACCTCTTCTCGCGAGGACAGGTCGCGCAAGACTTGTGCCGCACTACCGATGTGCTTGCGATGCGTGTTCACCGTGGAAACGTGAGTACCGCAGCAGCAAATACACAACGGTAACCAACGTCGGTGCGGAACCTGGGAAGGCACACATTCCGAACTGACACTAACCAGCGAAAGATGTTAGCCCAAAAACCTCGGATCCAGGCCGACAGACTTGCAGGCCCGGGTTTTCAGTATGATCCGCCTTGCATTGGAGCGTGCCATGAAAGCCGTCATCCTGGCCGGGGGCCTGGGTTCGCGTTTGTCGGAAGAAACCGTTCTGCGACCGAAGCCCATGGTCGAGATCGGCGGCAAACCGATCCTGTGGCACATCATGAACATCTTCTCGGCCTACGGCGTGAATGAATTCGTCATCGCGCTGGGCTACCGCGCCGAGGTCGTCAAGGAATACTTCCTCAATTTCTACGCGCTCAACAACAACATCTCGATCGATCTCGCCGGCGGGCACACGACGGTCCATCACGGCAACGCGCCGCGCTGGAAAGTCCATCTCGTCGACACGGGCTTGTCCACCCAGACGGGCGGGCGCCTCAAGCGCATCGGCAGCTGGCTCGGCGACGACGCCGTGTTCATGGCGACGTACGGCGACGGCGTTGCCGACGTGGACATCCGCGCGTTGCTTCGCTTCCACGACAGCCACGGCAAGCTCGCGACCGTCACGACCGTTCGCCCGCCGGCCCGGTTCGGGCAAATCGTGACCGAAGGCGGCCTCGTGCGGCAGTTCGCGGAGAAGCCACAGACGGGCGAGGGCTGGATCAACGGCGGGTTCTTCGTGCTCGACCGGAGGGTCCTCGATTACATCGACGGCGATGAGACCCTCTGGGAGCGGGACCCGATGGAGCGGCTGACGAAAGACGGCCAGCTGATGGCGTTTCAACACCCGGGCTTTTTCCAGCCAATGGACACGCTGCGCGAAAAACGGCTGCTCGAGGATCTCTGGGCCTCCGGCACGGCGCCGTGGAAGGTCTGGACCTAGACGTGCACAGTCCTGAGCAGGGTTCGGCGCGCCGTCTGACGCCGACGTTGGACGACCTGCGTCGCCTGTTCGTCCAGAAACACGGGGAGCCGTCTCGAGTCGGCTGGGGGCCCCGCCGGCGATACGCGGCCGACTACTACACGCCGGCCGATGTCTACGAAGCCACCGTCGATCAGATGCTTCAGCCGGGCGACGCCTGGGTGGACGTCGGCGGCGGCCACAACATCTTTCCGGAGAATCCGAGGCTCGCCGCCACGCTGGTCGCCCGGAGCAAGCGGATGGTGGCGATCGATCCCGATCCGGCGGTGCACGAGCATGCCCTCGCGGGCGAGCGACACCAGTGCCTCCTCGAGGACTATCGCGGCGAGGGCGGATTCGATCTCGCCACGCTTCGCATGGTGGTCGAGCACGTCGACGATCCGCTTCGCTTTGTGCGCGCGCTCCACGGGCTCCTCGCGCCGCGCGGATACGTCGTCGTCCTGACCGTCGATCGCTGGTCGCCGATCTCGGTCGCGGCGAGCGTCGTGCCGTTCAGCTGGCACCATCGCACGAAGCGGTTGTTCTGGGGCGGCGACGAGCGCGACACGTTTCCGGTGCGCTACAAGATGAACACGCGCCGGGCGCTTCGCGCGAGCTTCGTCGGGCACGGCTTCGAAGAGCTGACGTTCGTGAGACTCGACGATCTCTCGGCCTTCGGGCGCTTCAGAGCGCTCGGCGCCGCCGAGTTGGGCGTGTGGCGGGTCTTTCGCGCCCTCCGTTTGCGCTACCCGGAGAGCTGTTTCCTCGGAATCTATCGAAGGCTCGACTGATGGTCGATGAGCGCGCAGATCGCGTGCAGGATCGTCCGGTGCACTTCCTGCACGCGCGCCGTTGACGTCTCGGCGACGTTGATGTGGATGTCGGCGTCCGCGCCGAGCCGGCCGCCATCGCGTCCCGTCAGCGCAATCGTCACCAGCCCCCGGCTCTTCGCCGCCGCCAGGCCGGCCTCGACGTTCGCGGACTTGCCGCTCGTCGAGATCGCGAACGCGACATCTCCCGCGTGCCCCAGCGCCTGCACCTGGCGGGCGAACACTTCCGCGTAGCCGTAGTCGTTGGCGATCGAGGTCACGATGCTCGAATCGGCCGTGAGGGCCATCGCCGCGAGTCCGGGCCGTTCGGTTTCAAAGCGGCCGACGAGCTCGGCGACCAGATGCTGGGCGTCGGCGGCGCTGCCGCCGTTGCCAAACGCCAGCACTTTGCGCCCCGAGGAGACCGCGCGCCACATGGCCGCGGCCGCCGCGTCCACGGCCTCGAAGCCGCGCGCCGCGAACTTTCCGTGCGCGGCTACCGACGCGTCGAAAATCGTGCGGATCAAGTCGGCTCGGTCCGTCATCGGGCGTCAATTATGTCTTTGAATCGCGTCGCGGAGGATCCGCTCGACCGGTTCGAGCAGGCGGTCCCACGAGATCGCGGCCACATCGGCGCGTCCGGCGTTGCGGCGCCGCTCGGCCGCCGGCTGTCCGAGCGAAGCCACGAGCGCGCCCGCGAACGCCCCGGCGTCACCAGCGACGACACACGCCGGCCGGACCTGGTCGGGGAGCCCCTCGAACACGATTGGCGTCACGATTGTCGGCAGCCCGGCCGCCACCGCCTCCAGGACCTTGTTCTGGACGCCCCGCGCCGTCTGGAGCGGCGCGGCGGCCACCGCGGCGCCCCAGAGGTGTGGCCGCACGTCCGGGACGTGCCCGGTGACCACGATGCCCTGCGCGGGGCTGGCAAGCGCCTGGACCTGCCGGGTGGGGTAGGAACCCACGAGCTCCAGCCGGGCGTCGGGTCGGGCCCTCCGGACGGCCGGCCAGACCTCGCGCGCGATCCAGATCGCCGCTTCTTCGTTGGGCGGGTAATTCATGACGCCGCAGAACACGACCGTAACGGAGTCGGCGGGTGGTCCGGGGGGCCGCAGCGACTCCACGTCGACGCCGCTCGAGAGCACCTCGATGGCGACGCCCGGCGCCATCGCGTCCAGTGTGGCGCGTTCCTTCCTGGTCGTCAGAAGCGTGACGACCGCACGGCGGGCGATCTCGATCTCGAACTTCGACAACAGGCGCGCTTCGCGCGCGTAGATCCACGATCGCGGCGGCGCGGTTGTCGAGGCCAGCGCCGCCCACTTGGCGGAGTCCACGTCCACCATGTCGAGGACGAGCGGGAATCGATCGAGCGGCGGGCGAGCGACGGCATGGGCGATGCCCGTGCAGAACGCGAGCACGACATCGGGCGGATGGTCCCGAACGATCCGTTCGACCGCCGGCTGCAGGTCCGGCCCGTCGAGCATGACGTGCGACAGCGGCACCGGCGTCGGCAGCGCCAGCGCGCTGCGCACGAGATTCCGCACGCGTGGCACCCGGACCGCGGTCACCGTCGTCGCGAGCGGACGCGCTTCCTCGACGTGCGTTGCTTCCTCGTCGTCGTGCACGAGCGAGACAAGATCGACCTCGGCGAACATGCGCATCCGACGCAGCAGGTGAAAGGACCGCATGCGATCCCCGCGGTTCGGCGCGTAGGGGAGGCGATGGGTGAGGAAGAGCACCCTCACGATGGATCGGTCTGACGCGTTCGCAGGACTTTAGCCGGCACGCCGGCGGCCACGACGTCGTCGGGGATCGGCGACGCGACGACGGCGCCGGCGCCGATGACGGTGTTCCGGCCCACATCGGCCATCACGACGGCGGCGCTGCCGATCCACGAGCCCGCGCCCACGCGCACGGTCGTGGTCCGGCCCTCTTGATCGCGAATGGGTTGAGACGAATCGCCCGTGCCGTGCGTGTGCCGGCCGCTCGTGATGTGCACGCCGGATCCGACGAGCACGTCGCGCTCGAGGTGCACGAGACCGAGGAAGCAGCCCGCGCCGACGTACACGTTGTCCTCGAGGCGCGCGCCGGACTTCGAGAAGATCGTGCCGAAGCTCACCACGACAGACGACGCGCACTCGGCGATGGCGACGGAGAGGAAGGCCCGCCGCAAGTACTGGCCGAGGAGACCGGGGATGAGTGACAGCGTTTGCGTCGATCCCTCGAGTGCCTGATCGCGGCCGAGAAACAGGCTCTTCAGGAAAAACGAAACGATGGCCGGCAGAACGATGACGAAGGACATGCCGCGCAGCGCGGCTTTGAGGGCATCACGCATGGGGAGCGGGCCGCCGCTACGATACCACTTAGTCCTGGATCGCGAAGACGTGGATGAGCGGCTCGATGTTGTAAATGCCGAGCGTGTCGTCAGACTGCGGCGCCAGCACGAAGAGGTATTTCCGGATGGGATCGAAGTAAATGCCGCGGATCGTCTTGAAGGCGCCGATGTTGCTGACGGGGGCGGTGTGGATCCCGTACGACCGCTCCAGATCGATCACCGACGTGGGCTCGATGCTGTAATCGATCTTCGATCCGTTCCGCACGGCCACGAGATCGTCCGGGTTGTAGATCGTGAACGACGGGAACGCCGCCGTCGTCGACGGGCCGGTGGCGCCGACCGGGCCACAGCCGTGCGAGCAGGCGCCGTACGGAGGATTGACGCCGGCGTTGCCGTACCAGACGTGCGCGGTGTTCACGCAGTTATTGACGTTCTGCGACGTGCTTCCGGCGAGGGTCGTGACGAAGATGACGCCGTGCTTGTGCGTCAACTCCAGCCAGACCGCGCCGCTCGCCACGTCGACCTCCGACCACGACGTGACGCCGCCGTTGAGCGACGGATTGGCGCGCAGCGTGTCGTTGTGGATCGCGGCGTAGTTTTCCCAGACCGGTGGCTGGAACCTGCGCCGCGCCGCGCGCAACTGGCCGTGCACGGCGCCGTTCGAGTCCACGTAGTTGCCGGTCGACGTGCTTCCCATGAAGTAGTACTCGAGATAGCGATTCGGCATGCGGATATCCGGCCGGTTGTAGCCTGCCGGCGTCGCCGACGTCGGCCACGGCGCGCCGCCGTAGGCGTCCGGTCCCCACGGCGACCTGGCGCTCCCGCTCTGCAGGTGCGATCCGCACATCATCGTCCCGTCTGATGGATTCGCGAACAGATACAGGCACCGCCACGGGCCGTAGTGCGTGGCGCCGTCGCCATCGGTGACGGTCATTCTCCACGGACCGTAGGACGTCGACGCGCCCGTGTTCGGATCGTCGAGGCTGGTCGCGCCGAGGTTGAAATCGGGATATCCCGCGACGTTGTACGCGTTGAACCACGTCCAGTAGAGCAGGTGGGTCTGGTCGTTCCAGTAGAGGCCCTCGGGCGTCGTGTATCCGGAGAACCAGGGGTCGCCGCTGCCGTTGGTGAAGTCGTAGTAGATGCGCTTGCCGTGGTAGATGTCGCCCCACGTCGTGACGAGATGCGCGCGCGGCGCGTTCGTGTAGTCGGCGGTGTAGCCGCCGCCCGGATCTTCGATCTCATACACCCAATCCTTGAGCGTCGGATCCTGCGGGACGGTGTTGCCGTAGATGAACAGCCGCACGTGGCCATTCACGATGCGTCCCGCGAGTCCGCCGTAGGCGTATCGCGCGTCCACGCCGTCCTCTGGCACCCTGATCGCGCCGAGATAGCTGATGTCGCTCGCCTGGAGCACATTCGTCGCCGTCGTCGGGTTCGTGCGCGGACCGATCGGGAACGAGGGGACCCACGGCCAGCCCGGAGGGTGCTGCTGCGTCCATGCCACGGCCGTCATCGCCAGCGCGGCGATGTACAGCAGGCGGCGCAGCCGGCGCGCAGTGAGCTCACGGTGAGGTTTCGCCGGGGTCATGTGGTTCACCTTCTGCACAGATCTTCACGAGTCGAGCTGCGGGACGACCGTGAGCGAGAGCGGGGATCCGCTACGATAACACGATGCAGATCCGAGTGCTCGTCCACGCAGGAGGACGGCGATCTGATGACGGCGAGCGACGCGGCGAACCGGTGACGTTCGGCGTGCCGCTGCCGCAAGGTGCCGTGCGCGAGGACGCGACGTGGACGATCTGTGAGGCGCACGGTTCGCGGAGAGTCGCGCAGGTGAGAGCGCTCGATCGGTGGGCGGACGGCACGGTGCGCTGGGCGCTCATCGATTCGCAAATCGACGTGCGCGCAGACGTCCAGGAGCTCTCGCTCGAGGTCCCGGGTAGCGGCGAAAAATTCAGCTCGACTGAAAAGTCCGGCGGAAGCAAACCGTCTCGCGAGCTCACGTTGAGCGAGGCAGCCGGCGGAGTCACTGCCGATACCGGCGCAGCTCAGTTTCGCCTGCGCTCTGGCGGGCGGTTTCCGTTCGATGCCGTCGAGGTCGACGGACGAGCGGTGCTCGAACCTGACCGCAGCGGGCTCACCGTGATCGACGCGCAGCAGGCCGTGCATGCCGCCGAGATCCAGACGGTCGAGATCGAAGAGCGCGGGCCCCTGCGCAGCGTCGTGCGGATCGCCGGACGGGTCGCGAGCGGCAGCGGACGGCACCTCGATCTGACTGCGCGCGTGCACTTCTTCGCCGGCTTGCCGACGGCGCGCGTGCTCGTGACGCTCACCAATCCCGATCGCGCCAGCCATCCGGGCGGGTTCTGGGATCTCGGCGATCCTGGATCGATCCTGATCAAAGACGCGTCAATCGCGTTTGGGCTGAAGGCGCCTGACGGACCGGCCGAGCTGTACGCGTCGCCGGAGATTGGCTCGCCGTGGACGAAGTTCGATCCCCCGTTCGAGATTTACCAGGACTCGAGCGGCGGTGAAAACTGGCAGAGCAGCAACCACATCAACCGCGAGCGGCGCGTCCCGACGTCGTTCCGCGGATATCGCGTTCGCGCCGGGAGCCGCGCGCAAGCCGGCCATCGCGCGACGCCGATCGTGGCGCTCGCCCAGGGCGCGGCGGGCGTGGCGATCGCGATGCCGGCCTTCTGGCAGAACTTTCCGAAAGCGATCGAGGCCGACGCGAGCACGATGACGCTTCGGCTGTTCCCCGGACAGTTCGGCGACCTCCACGAAATCCAGGGCGGCGAGCAGAAGACCCACGAGCTCTTCGTCGCTTTCGGCCCGGACGGCGTGTCGTCGGTGCCGCTGGCCTGGTGTCGCGCGCGGACGATCGTCGGCGCCGCGGCCGAGTGGTGCCTGGAGTCACAGGCCGTGCCGTTTCTGGCGCCGCTCGAGTCGGCCCACGCCGCGCTCGTCAATGCCGCCGTCGACGGGCCGAGCCGCTTCGAACAGAAGCGCGAAGTGGTCGACGAGTACGGCTGGAGGCACTTCGGCGAGATCTACGGCGATCACGAAGGCGTCAAGCACAAGGGCGCGACGCCGCTCGTCTCGCACTACAACAATCAGTACGATCCGGTTGCCGGCTTCGCGCTGCAGTTCCTCCGGACCGGCGATCCGCGCTGGTGGGCCATGATGTCCGATCTGGCCTCGCACGTCGTGGACATCGACGTCTACCACACGTCGAAGGACAAGACCGCGTACAACCGCGGGATGTTCTGGCACACCTACCACTACGGGGACGCGGACACGGCGACGCACCGGACGTTTCCGCTGGCGGGAAAAGGACGGACGCACGGCGGCGGCCCGTCGGCCGATCACAACTACACCAGCGGCCTGGTGCTGCACTATCTCCTGACCGGCGACGAGCAGTCGCGCGCGACGGTCGCGGACCTCGCGCAGTACGTGATCGACCTCGACGATGGCCGTGGCACGCCGTTCCGGTGGCTCGACACGGGACCGACGGGTTTTGCGGCGCTGTCGGCGAGCGGTTACTACGGACCGGGGCGCGGGCCCGCGAACTCGCTCAACGCGCTGGTGGACGGCCACCGCGTGACGGGAGAGCGGCGCTTTCTGGTAAAAGCCGAAGCGCTGCTGCGGCGCGTCATTCATCCGCGCGAGGACATCGCGCTGCGTCAGCTCGACGTGCCGGAGCAGCGGTGGTTTTACACGATGTTCCTGCAATCGCTCGGCAAGTACCTCCGGCGGAAGGTCGAGATCGGTGAGCTCGACGAGATGTACGCCTACGGCCGGGCGAGCCTGCTGCACTACGCCGCGTGGATGGCCGAGCATGAGCACCCGTATCTCGACACACCGGAGAAGCTCGAGTTCCCGACCGAGACGTGGGCGGCCCAGGACATCCGCAAGAGCGACGTCTTCGCGTTCGCCGCGCTGCACGCGGCGCCCGACGATCGCGCGCGCTTCGTCGAGCGCGCGCAGTTCTTCCACCAGTATTCGGTCAAGACGCTGGCCAGGATGCCGACGAAGGCGCTCGCGCGGCCGGTCGTCGTGCTGCTGACGTCCGGCATCGTCCACGGGTGGATGGGGACGCAGAAGGCGCCAGCGGAGCCGGCGCCGCAGGCGACGGGCGCGTTCGGCGAGCC
>DATEGZ010000172.1:0-20015 GCA_035279905.1 Vicinamibacterales bacterium | reverse complement strand
CTCGTCTGGTTGTAGACGACGGCGCCCGCCGAATCCATGATCTGCACGGTCACAGGCGACGTCGGCTCGTCACGCAGCCAGTACCAGAACGTGGGCTGCGCGGCGCCCGCGCGATAGCCGTCGGCCGGCTTGAACAGGAACGCCGCGCCCGGATCGCTGCCGGGCTTGATCTGCTCGACGATTGGCAGGTGATCGAGCACCCAGAAGCCGCGGCCCTCGGTCGCGACGATCACGTTGCGCCGGTACATCTTCAAATCCATGATCGGCACGGCCGGCAGGTTCAACTGGAACGGCTGCCACGTGCCGCCCTCGTCGTACGAGATGTACATCCCGTACTCGGTGCCGCCGAACAGCAGGTTCGGCTGATCGGGATCCTGACGGACGACGCGGAGGAAGTGATCGGCCGGGATGCCGTTCTTGCCGTCGGCGATGCGCTTCCACGTCTTGCCGTAGTCGTTCGTGAGGTACGCGTACGGCTGCAGGTCGTTGAGCATGTAGCGGTAGGCGGTGACGATCGCGCGGCCCGCCTGCTTCGCGTTGAGATCGATCACGTTCACCGTGCTGTATTCCGGCAACCCCGGCGGCGTGATGTTCTGCCAGTTCTTGCCGTTGTCGCGCGAGATCTGCACGAGCCCGTCGTCGCTGCCGGCCCAGAGCAGTCCGGCGGTGGCCGGCGACTCCTCGAACGCGAACACCGTCGAGTAGACCTCGACGCCGGTGCTGTCGCGCGTGATGCCCTCGCCGCCGGAGAAGTCCTGCTTCTTCTTGTCGTTGCGCGTCAGATCCGGACTGATGCGCTCCCACGTCTGCCCGCCGTCCTTCGATCGATGCACGTACTGCGACGTCGTGTAGACGATGTCCGGGTTGTGCGGGGAGAGCCGAATCGGCGCGTTCCACTGGAAGCGGTACTTCATGTCCATCGCGCGCTGACCGGTTTCCGAGTCGGCGTAGACGCGCGCGTTCTCGCTGAGGCCCGTGTAGCGATCCTGCCGCTGCAGCGTGCCGCCGTAGTTGCCCGCGTAGATGATGTTGGCGTTGCGCGGATCGACCGCGAGGTACCCGCTCTCGCCGCCGCCCGCGATGAACGGCTCGCCGACGTTGTTGCTCGGCACGGCGATTGAGGTGTTGTCCTGCTGCGCGCCGTAGACCCAGTACGGCCACCGCGTGTCCACGTCGATGCGGTAGATCTCCTGGGTCATCTGGTTGTTCTGCGTCGACCACGCCCCGCCGTTGACCGTGAGGCCGACGCCGCCGTCGTTCGCCTCGATCATCGTTTTGTTGTTGGTCGGGTTGATCCAGAGGTCGTGGTTGTCGCCGTGCAGGTTGATGCCTGACGCGCCGAACGTCTTGCCGCCGTCCGTGGACTTGTAGGCCGCGGTGTTCAGCGAGTACACCGTGTCCACGTCCACCGGGTCCGCGAAGATGTGCGTGTAGTAGAACGCGCGCTGCTGCAGGATGCGCTGCGAGTTCACCCGCGTCCAGGAGTCGCCGCCGTCTTCGGACCGGAAGACGCCGCCCTGATCATCACCGGCCTCGATCTGCGCGTACACGCGCTTCGAGTCCGCGCGGGAGATCGACACCGAGATGCGGCCGACCATCACCGTCGTGGGCACGCCTTTGGTGACCTTCGTCCAGTGATCGCCGCCGTCGGTGGTCCTGAACAAGCCGCCTTCCGTGCTGCCCGAGTCGATCGACCACGGCTGCCGCTGCGTCGTCCACATCGCGGCGAGGAGGACGTTGGGATTCTTCGTGTCCATCGTGAGATCGACCGCGCCGGTGCGATCGCTCACCGAGAGCACCTGATCCCAGGTCTTGCCGCCATCCTTGGTGCGGTAGACGCCGCGCTCTTTGTTGGGCCCGAAGATGTTGCCGAGCACCGCGGCGTACGCGATGTCGGGATTCTGCGGGTGGATACGGATCTTGCCGATGAGCCCGGCCTTCGGCAGGCCGATGTGCTGCCACGTCTTGCCGGCGTCGGAGGACTTGTACACGCCGTCACCGAGTGACACGTTGCCGCGCGGGCACGCCGACCCGGTGCCAACGTACACGACGTTGGGATTGGACTCCGAGACGTCGATCGCGCCGATCGTGCCGACGCCGATCTGTCCGTCGCTGATGGGCTGCCAGACGGCGCCGGCATCAGTCGACTTGAACACGCCGCCCGCGGCGCCCATGTAGTACACCTGCGGATCGGAGGGCACGCCGGTCGCGGCCGTGACGCGGCCGCCGCGGCTGAACACCGTCAGCGGGCGATAGAACAGTCCCTCGAGCCACGCGGGCTGCGTGGGCACGGCGGTCGCCCAGCCCTGCGCACCAAGGTGTGAGATCGTCATCGAGCAGGCCAGCGCCACGGCGCCAGCGACGAATCCGGCGCGGAGTTGCCACGTCTTCATTTCAGGTGTCTCCCATGTTCGCGTCCGGCCACCCGTGCGGCGGACATCCGCACGAGACTACCCCGGCCCACGATGTTCTTCAACTGGCTCGGGTCGCAGGGACGAACGGCCTCAGACTTCCGGCAGCGGCGCCGCCGCGGCGGCCGCGACTTCCGTGAACGTGAGCTTGCGGTCGAATTCGCGGTGCAGCAGCCAGACCGCCAGCGTGACCTGGATCAGCACGGACGCGACGGAGATGTACCAGAGGGTGCTCATCCGGAAACCCGGCTGCTGCGCGAGCATGTACCCGGGCACGGCGAAGATGAACAGCCGAAGGACCGAGCTGCCGAGCGACGGCAGCGTGTTGCCCATGCCCTGGAACATGCTCGACGTGACGAACACGATGCCGCTCGCGACGAAGTTCCAGCTCACGATGTGCAGATACTCGGTGCCAAACGTGATCACCGCCGGGTCGTTGTTGAAGATTCGGACCATGTCGTCTGACACCAGCCAGCAGACGATCGTCAGGACCACCATCACCGACACGCTGATCATCGTCGCGGAGTAGAACGTCTGGCGCACGCGCGGGCCGAGCCGTGCGCCGAAGTTCTGTCCGGCCACGGGCGCCGTCGCGAATCCGATGGCCACCGCGGGCAGGAACAGCGACTGCATGACCCGCACGCCGATGCCGAATCCGGCCTGCGCTGCCGCGCCAAACGGCCGGATGATGTCGTAGACGAGCGTCAGGTAGACCGACATCAGCAGGAACTCGCCGCCCACCGGCAGGCCGACCCGCAGCATGTGCCACCACTCGCGGAAATCGGGTGACCACTGGTTCACGCGCACGTGCAGCGGACTCGCCTCGCGCGCGAAATACGCGAGGAACGCGATGCAGCCGATGGCGATCGCGATGAACGAGGCGAGCGACGCACCGGACACGCCCATCGCCACGCCCGTTCCCCATCCGAACATCAGCACTGGAGCCAGCACGATGTTGATCAAGACCGTCGCGATCTGAATCAGCGTCGGAACTTTCAAATCGCCCATGCCACGCAGCGCCGCGCCCAGGGCCACGAGCGCGAACTGGAGCGTCAGCGCCGGCACGAACCAGCCGAGGTAACTGATGCACTGCGTGGCCGTGACGGCATCGGCCGACAGCCACGACGCATAGGCGCGGCGGCTCGCGAACGCGGCGACGCCGAACGCCATCCCCACCACGTTCGAGAGGACGATGGCCTGATTGAAGAAGCGCTCCGCCTGATCGCGCTGCCGGCGACCGAGCGACTGCGCGATGAGCGACGTCGCGCCGACCCCGAGTGTCTGCGTCAGCGCCAACACGACCATCGTCAGCGTCCCGGCCAGCCCGACGCCCGCAATCGCCTCCTTCCCCAGGCGGCCGACGAAATACAGGTCCACCAGGAAGTAGAGCGTCTGGAAGAACGTCGTCAACGCGATAAACGTCGACAATTGCAGCACATGCCCGTGCACCGGGCCTTTGGTCAGGTCGCGCATTGTGGCGGCTCGGGGGACATTGTACGAGGAAGTGAAGTCCAGGAGGGAAAGCGCTTGAGGTCCGGTGTGGAAAGCGCTTGAAGTCCCGGGGTGAACGGCGCCTGAGGCCTGGGGACCTCAGAAGTCCACCCGGACTTCCAGCGCCTTTCAGGTCCGGACCTCCGAGATCACTCTTTATTCCGCCGTCCCCCTCTCGTTCGTATCCCCCGTACCAGTTACCAGAGGCCCGGAGGGACGTTCCATGGTCAAGCCGCCATTTGCTGCCGTAGTCGCCGCCGTAGTTTCCCTGACCGTCGCTGCATCGACGCTGGTGGCCCAGCAGGCCACGCCTCCGCCGACGCCGCCGGCCAAGCCGTCGCCGACCGCGAAGCCGACCCCGACCCAGGCGAAGCCCACGACGCCGCCTGCCAAGTCTGGGACGACCACCGCCAAGCCCGCGCCGACCACGACGCCCACGCCGACCCCGGCGCCGCCGCCTCCGCCGCCCAAGCCGGCGACGGACGTCAAGCTGAAGACCCAGTATCAGAACGGCGCCCAGCTGTCGGAGAACATGACCTACCTGCAGGGCCCGCGACAGCGCGTGGAGTTCCCGGGCGTGGTCTCGATCGACCAGTGCGACCTGAAGCGCTCCGTGATGATCAACACGTCCGACAAGAAGTACCGCGTGCAGCCGTATCCGGAAGGCACTGCCGCGCCGGCCGCGCCGGCGCCCACGCCCGAGTACGTCATGGGTGGCCCGCAGGCGCAGCAGCCCAAGGGCGGCATCATCACGATGACGACGACGCTGACCGACACGCTCGAGCGGCAGCAGATGTTCGGATTGGAAGCGCGTCACGTGAAGTCGGTGCTCGTGAAGGAACCGAGCACGCGCGCGTGCGACAAGACGCCGCTCAAAGTTGAAGTGGATGCTTGGTACGTCGACCTGCCGGAGCAGTCGAAGTGCCTGCGCACCGCCGCGCCGCCGCCTCCGCCCGATCCCACGGCCTGCACCGATAAGGTCGAAACCCGGACGGTCGGCGACGTGAAGCTCGGTTTCCCGGTGAAGGCAACGACTACGACGACGACCGGCGAAGGCGACAAGCTGGAAGTCACGACTTCGTCACAAACGGTCACCGAGCTCGAGATCACGCGTCTCGACAAGTCGCTCTTCGAGGTGCCGGCCGGCTACACGGAGGCGAACAGCACGGCCGAAGTGGTCCCGGCCGTCGGCAACGGCGGGCTCGCCGACGCGGTGTTCGGATCCACCGCCGACGGCACCAGCACCGCGGCCCCGAAGAAGCCGGGCGTCATCCGCATCGGCGTGCTCGAACCGGTCAATCACACCGATCGCAATCTGTCCGGACGCTACCTGCGCCAGGACGTGGTCGCGAAGATGAACAAGGGATCGTTCGACGCGCTCCCGCTCAAGGGCACCTCGCCGGCCGAGATTCAGGCGGAGGCCGCGAAGCTGCAGTGCGACTACATCCTGTTCACGGACATCACCGACGTGAAGACGTCGAAGCCCGGCGGCATCGGCGGCGCGCTGAAGAAGGTCAGCGGCGGCGACGGTAAGGACAAGCAGGACGTGAAGCTCGACTACAAGCTGTTCGCGGTCGACTCGACGCAGGCGCCGAAGATCAGCGGCAAGGCGCAGGCATCGACCGGCGGCTTCGGCGTCGGCTCGGCGCTCAAGGTCGCAGCCTTCGCCGGACAGATGTACATGGGCGTGATGGGCATGGGCGGGCTGACCAACTCGATGATGGGCCTGACGGGCATGGCCGGCGGCATGGGCGGCGGGCTCGGCATGTATGACCCGCGCGCGTCGGCGATGGCGTCGATGGCCGCGAGCGTCGGCATGCAGATGGCCATGGGCGGCATGGGCGGCGCCGGCGGCATGGGCGGCGACCAGTCCGACCAGGACATGCGCAACACCGTCTCCGAGGCACTCAACAACGCCGCGAAGGCGACGATGGATCAGCTGAGCAATACGAAGAAGAAGTAACTCAGGGTTCCGCGGAACGACCTGCTACCCTGATCTATCACGCCGAGCATCATCCACACGCGCTGCGCCATCGCCGGCGGCGGGCCCGCGGGGATGATGCTCGGCTACCTGCTCGCGCGCGCCGGCGTCGACGTCGTCGTCCTCGAGAAGCACCGCGACTTCCTCCGAGACTTTCGCGGCGACACGATCCATCCCTCGACGCTCGAGGTGATCTACGAGCTCGGTCTGCTCGACGAGTTTCTCGCACTCCCCCATTCGAAGATCCGCGAGGTCGGCGGTCAGATTGGCGACGAGTTCGTGACGCTCGGGGACTTCACGCACCTCCCCACGCATTGCAAGTTCCTGATGTTCATGCCGCAATGGGACTTTCTGAACTTTCTGGCCGCCCGCGGCCGGCGCTACCCGACGTTCGCGTTGCACATGGAGACTGACGCCGTTGATCTCCTGACCGATGGCAGTCGCGTCGCCGGCCTGCGCGCCAATACCCCGGATGGCCCGCTGGAGATTCGCAGCCGGCTGGTCGTCGGCGCGGACGGCAGACACTCGATCGTGCGCGCGAAGGCGGGGCTCGAGATCGAAGATCTCGGTGCGCCGATGGACGTGCTCTGGTTCCGTCTGTCAAAGCGCTCGGATGATCAAGGCCGGGTGCTTGGCAGAGTCTCTGGCGGACGCATCATGGTGATGCTCGATCGCGGCGACTACTGGCAGTGCGGGTTCGTGATCAGGAAGGGCGGGAACGACACAGTCCGGGCTGCGGGGCTGGACGCGTTTCGCCGGAGCATCGCCGAACTCGCGCCGTTTGCCGCGGATCGTGTGTCGGAGATCACCGACTGGGACCAGGTGAAGCTGTTGACGGTGGCGGTCGATCGCCTCCGCACGTGGTATCGCGATGGCCTGCTCTGCATCGGCGACGCCGCGCACGCCATGTCGCCGGTCGGAGGCGTCGGGATCAACCTCGCGATTCAGGACGCGGTGGCCGCAGCAAACATCCTCACGGAACCCTTGCGGGCCGATCGCTTGACGACGGGCGACCTCGAGCGCGTGCAGCGTCGCCGGATGTTTCCGACGCGCGCGACGCAGGCACTGCAGGTGTTCGTCCAGACTCAGGTGCTTGGCCGGGTGCTCGGCAACACCCAGCTCTCTCTTCCCTGGCCGGTGCGATTGTTCAACCGCTGGCCGGTGCTGCGGCGCCTGCCCGCGCGCGTCATCGGACTCGGATTTCGGCCCGAACACGTCGCGACGCCGGAGCGGCGCTAAAGGCGATCGACGAGCGGCGGCAACTCGGGCAGCGCGCGGATGCGATCGCAGTCCGCGTCCGGATAGAGCCCGGCCGCGTCGACGAGCACCGGTGTGATGTCCGCGGCCCGCGCGCCGACGACGTCCACGTAGTAGATGTCGCCGACGTGAATCGTGGACGAGGCGGAGGCGCCCGCGCGATCGAGCGCGATCCGGAAGAAGCGCGGATCCGGCTTCTCCACTTTCTCGACGAACGAGTCGAACACGACGTCCAGGAGCGGCGTCAGGCCGATCCGATCGAACGCCCGGTGCAGCGTGCCGTTCGCGTTGGAGACGACGACCAGCTGCAGTCCTCGGCCGCGCAGCGCGGCCAGCGCCTCATGCACGCCCGGCGGCACGAATTCCCAGAGGTTGTGTTCCTGGTGATACGTGTGGAGCTCGTTGAGCGCCGCGGAGGTTGCTCCGGAGAGCGGCACGCCCGCAGCGGTCAGCACGTTGTTGAAGTACGTCCAGCCGCGTTGGGCGTCGTTGGTCGCCTGGATTGTCTGACCGGTGTCGATCTGCTTCTTTGCGTACGGCTCGGCGGCCGCCAGCGCGTCAGGCGTCACGGCGACGCCGTGCTGCCGCAGCACGTCTGCGATGCGGACCCAGTTTGGAAACACGAGCACACCGCCCGCGTCGAGAAAGACGGTCTCGATCACGGACGGTAGTGTATCGGGTGTTACTTCTCTTTGACGACGATCGTGCCGACCATCTCGGGATGATCCTTGCAGTGCACCTTGGTCGTGCCGACGGTGAACATGTCGAAGGACTTCTCCTCGTCGGGTTGCAGCGGCCCGGTCGTCATGAATTCCGGAAACACCGGCGAGTCCGCGACGATGGTGTGCTCGACGCCGTCGACGTTGCGCCAGCGCATGCGCTCGCCCTTGAAGATGACGATGTCCTCATCGCCGAAGGCGTTCCGCCCCAGGCCGATCGCGCCCGGGAGGATGTACACGTTGGCGGTGACCTGCCCCGGAGCGGGAACCGGCGCCGGCGCGGGCGGCAAGGGCGTCATGGTGCCGCCGCAGGCGGCTATGAGCAGTGGAAGTGCGGCTGCAGTTGTTGCACGAACGAGATGTCTTGAAAGACCCATACACTTTACTGGGACGACGGGCGAAAAGTCTGTCGCTCGCCGCTACCTCGGATTGGCCTGCTTGATCTTGGCGGCAAAGCCGTCCGCCAGCGACCGCACCGACGCTTGAATCTTTTGTGCGAAGTCGGCGGTGAGGCCCGCGGCAAACGTGCCGTCACGGAGCAATTGGACGGTCAGGGGAGCATCGACGACTTTTGCCTCGGTTAGCGTCTGCTTGTGAGGCAGCGCGCCAGGCGCTTCCTCCAGCAGATCGGCGTTGATGTTCGCGATACAAAGGGTTGGCGCTGGCGCGAGCACCGAGACCTGGAGCGCGACCCGCGGTCCAGTGCCGGGGTCATCGAGCACGCGCAGGCCCGCGTCCGCGAACGGCCGCGAGGCCGCGGATCGGATCGAGTCTGCCGTAATCCCGCATCGCGCGGCATCGTCCGACAAGGCCTGCACTTTGATCGTCACCGCGGTGATGCCCCGCAGCGGGGCCTGCTCGCGGAGAACCCGCCAGACTTCGGTCTGGGTGGTGGTCTGAGACCACGCGAGGAGTGACGCGATCAGGATGTTCCGCAGCATTGGAGCCTCCGCGCTAGTATGCTTTCACATCCACGGCGCTCCCCCGCCGGTCGCGACCGAATTCATCTATGTCGGATGACGAGATCGAGCTCAGAGTCCTTCAGCAATACGTCGAGCAGTATCGGACAGCGTCCTCCAGGGACCCGGAAGTGCGGGACCGGTGTTCTCGGGAGCTCTCGATGCGGGACGTGCTGCGATCGCTTGGCCACAGCGGCGGGCCGGAGCTCGACTTCGACGCGAGCTTCTGGCTGACGCGTCTCGCCCCGGAGATCGGCGGCGCGCCGCGGGGGCCGCTGAAGCGGTGCGGCGACGCGCTCGCCCGGCGCAGCGCGCATCGGTATCACGCGCGCGCGTTCTGGGACGGCGATCGCACGCCGGCGTGGGATCGCATCAGCGAGCTCCAGGGCAAGCTCGGGCGCGTCATGGAGTCGGCGCCGCACAAGGAGCTCGAGCAGAAGTTCAAGATTCTCTTCAGCGCGGCGCAGGCGGCCACGGACTTCGGCGACTGGACGGCCGACGGTCTGCGCCGCGATTTTCCCGTGGCGATCCTGTTCGTCGACATCGACAAGTTCAAGTCGCTCAACTCCCAGTACGGCGAGACGGTCGTGGACGAGAACCTGCTGCCGGAATTCCAGCGCCTGCTGCGAGAGATGGTGAGGCATCGCGGCTGCGCGTACCGGGAAGGCGGCGAGGAGTTCGTGATTGCGCTGCCGAACCAGACGCTGTCGGATGGCGCCGCATTCGCCCGGCGGCTCCGGGCCAAAGTCGCGCACCGGATGTTCGGCGTGGCCTCGAGCGTGGTCACGATGACGGTCTCGATCGGCGTCGCCGCGTTTCCCGACCACGGCCAGGACTTCGCCAAGGTCCGGCAGATCGCCAACTTCGCCGAACACCGGGCGAAGAAGGCAGGCGGGAATTGCGTGGTCGTCGCAGATGCGCCGGAGCCCGTGTAGGATGCTATCGAACCGGAAGCGAGTGAACCGCCGCGGGCGGAGCGGGAATGGTCGAGCCCCGCAAGCGGCGCGGTAATAGTGCGCCGAACGGCGAACCGCGCGCCTAGAGAACGATCGGGTCGAGGCCGGAGTTGTGGAGAGGAGAGATGACCATGCTAAGAACCCGTAGGCTCTCGGCGGTCATGGTTGCCATCTTGACCTCGACAATTCTCGCGCAGACGCCAATCGGTTCTCCAGCGCTCTACAAGCGAAAGGAGAGTGCCACGACGTATCACACGGCGGACTGCCCATTCGTGAAGGCGCAAGGGTATGAAATGGTGCCGGCGACCATACAGGAGGTCGCACTGGGCCGTCTAAGTGCCTGCACCGTCTGTCATCCGAGGACGAAAAGCGTCGAGGAGGCGATCGACCAGTGGAGGGCTGATCAGGCGGCGGCGGAGAAAGCACGGCAGAACAAGGCGGCAGCGGACGCAGCGGCCAGGGCCGAAACAGCAGCAGCAGCCGCCAGGGCCAAGAGCGAAGCAGCTGCCGCTGAACGCAAGCGCCGTGAGGCCGAACCGCTGATCCGAGTAACGGAAGCGAAACTGCGTCCGGTCATCATGAGCGCGATGTCACAAGCGCACAACGACACAAAGGTGTTCGACTCGACGCTGTTGCCCAGTCTTCAAGCCATCGCACCGGACTATCAGGGGCCTGTTCCGATCGTCAGCAGCAGCGACCTTGTTGTCTTGGCGCAGGGACCGGTAGCGAGACTGCATGTCGCCGCTCGTGAGGCGGTACGCAAATTCGAGTCTCTCCCTGCGGTGCTCTGGTCGAACGATGTAGATCTTGTGGTCGCACCGACGCGAATCGACAGTCCAGACATCGAGAAGATCGTCGTACAGCGAAACGGCCTCGCGGTAGCAGCGATCCGATCTTCGCTCGCGCTCAGGCAGCTATCGACTGCGATGGGTGCCTCGAAAATGATTCACTCTGGAAGCGTGACTTTTCCGTTGAGTGCATTCGACCCAGGTGCCGGCGTCACCGCGACGGTCATCTTGATTCCGTCTACAGGAGACAACATCGTTCGATCTTTTGGATCGATCGAATTGCGGGCGTTCCAGTAGCAGACGTGCCCTAGCCGAGGGTAGCCGGGAACTGGTCGAAACGCTCAGACGTGCAGTTGACCTCCGGAATTGCTGGAGGAAAATTGGTCGGGGCGAGTGGATTCGAACCACCGACCCCTCGGTCCCGAACCGAGTGCTCTACCAGGCTGAGCCACGCCCCGACAACCCATCAAGTCTACAGGAAGTCGCCACGCGCGCGAAATCTAGAACTTCCGGGCCTTCCGGGCGCGCCGCGCGCGCCAGCGCGCTCGCCATTGTCCGGTCAGAGGAAAGAGCCGCCCGGCGTAGATTGCGAGCAGCCCGGGAATCACGAGCAGCACCACGAACCAGAACGCGAGCACCCCGGCGGTGCCGCCGAGCGCTTCGAGCAGGCGCCACACAGAGGAAGGCGGGCGCTACCGCGTCAGCGCGATGTAGATCGCCGCGAGCGTCGCGATCCCCATCATGAGCTTCCACGCGAGCGACACCCAGCGCGCGGCCGGGCGAGGCAGCTGGTTGAGTTCCATAGGCCGCATTCTACAGATTGACGCGCCTCTTCAATAGCCCAATGACCCAATGACCCAATGACCCAATGGCCCAATGACCCGCGATCACACGTGATATATTGCCTCACGATATATGGCGTCACGCGCGTTCTCGAAAGAACTGAAGAAGGGCTCGGCCGATCTGCTGATTCTCGCGCTCATCGAAGATCGGCCGCGGCACGGCTACGAGATCGGCCGGCTCATCGCGCAGAAGTCGCAGGGCGCGCTCACCTATCAAGTCGCCTCGCTCTATCCCACGCTGTATCGACTCGAAGATGACGGCCTGATCGAAGGCCGTTGGGTGGAGAAAGCCGGCGTTCGCCGGCGCCGCTACTACCGGTTGACGTCAGCGGGCCGCAAACGCCTCGCGAGCGAACGCTCGGTGTGGCAGGCGTTCTTCGTCGCGATCGACCGCGTCGCGGGTTTCAGACAGTCTTGAACGCGCCCTGCGCGAGCGCCTCGACGATCGCGATCGCGTCGTGGTCCGTGAGATCCGGCTGGAGCGGCGTCACCGAGACGTAGCCGTCCTGGATCGCCTGCCGATCCGAGCGATCGTGCGGCTCCCAGTCGTCCTGCGCTTCCTCAATCCAGAAGTACGGCCGCTGCCGCGGATCGAGCCGCCGATCCACCTTCGTGATGTGGTTGCGCTTGGCCTGCACGGTGACGCGCACGCCCTTCGGCTGGCCCTGCGGGACGTTGATGTTCAGAAACGTCCGGAACGGCAACGGACGCTCGAGCATCGCGGCGCCAAGCGACGCGGCCGCGGCCGCCGCGGGACCGAAGTCCCACTCCCCTCTCGTGAACTGCAGCGAGACGGCGAGCGACTGATACCCGAGCAGCGCGCCCTCGAGCGCGCCCGCCACGGTCCCGGAGTACGTGACATCGTCTCCGACGTTCAGTCCTTTATTGATGCCGGACACGACGAGATCCGGCGGCCCGTCGAGCACCTCGTCGATGGCGATGTTGACGCAGTCGGTCGGCGTGCCGTCCACGGAGTACACGCGGTCGCCGACCTTCTCGAGCCGGAGCGGACGCCGCAGCGTCAGCGCGTGGCCGACGGCGGACGCTTCGACGAGCGGCGCGACGAGCGTGACGTCGCCGAGCGGCGCAAACGCGTTCGCCAGTGCCTGCACGCCCGGAGAAAAGTAGCCATCGTCATTGGTGACGAGAATGCGCCGCATCAGACTCACGATCATAACAGGTCGCTGCCGCCGCCGCGGGCGCGCGCGCGTCAGCGGCCGGTATAATCAAACGCGAGGCTCCAATGCACGTTCACCGATTCACCCTGCTTCTCGCAGGGATTGCCGCGAGCACGATGGCCATGGCTGAAGGACAAGCACCGCGCGAGGTCGCGCCGACCACCGACCAGGGCATCACGCGCGTGCCCGGCATCAAAGTCGGCCACCTCACGCTCGATACGCGGCCGACGGGCTGCAGCGTGATCCTCACGCCGGCGAACACGGTGGGCGCGGTCGACGTGCGCGGCGGCGCGCCGGCGACCGTCGAGACCGATCTCCTGCGGCCGGACGAGCTCGTCGCCACGATCAACGCGGTCGTCTTGTCCGGTGGCAGCGCCTTTGGCCTGGACGCGCGCGGCGGCGTGATGAAGTACCTCGAGGAACAGAAAATCGGCTACGCCTTCGGTGGCGCCTACGTGCCGATCGTGTCCGGCGCGGCAATTTTCGATTTGAGAGTCGGCGACAACCCGAAGATCCGGCCCGATGCCGTGTGCGGCTACGAGGCCGCGGCACGCGCAACGACGGGCCGCGTGTCAGAAGGATCGGTCGGCGCCGGCGCCGGCGCGACGGTCGGCAAGTTCGGCGGCGAGGCCGGCCGCGCGATGAAAGGCGGCGTCGGCACCTCTTCATTCACGATGGCCGACGGCCTCATCGTCGGCACGTACGTCGTCGTCAACGCGGCGGGATCGATCGTGGATCGGACCGGCAAGCCTGTCGCCGGCGTCCGCGGATCGGACGGCAAATCGCTCGAAGACCCGTTTGCCCTGCTCCGCCGCGGCCTGGCGCCCGGCGGGACGCGAGAAAACACCACGCTCGGGGTCGTCGCCACCAACGCCCGTCTCACCAAGTCACAGGCCCAGCGGGTGGCGGCCATGGCGCACGACGGATTTGCCCGCACGATTGTGCCGTCGCACACGATGGGCGACGGCGACACGATCTTCACGCTGGCGACGGGCCAGGTGGACGGCGACGTCAGCCGCATCGGCGTCCTCGCGGCGGAGGCCATGAGCGACGCGATCCTGCGCGCCGTTCGCGCGGCCAAGGGCTTGCCGGGCTATCCCGGAGTCGCCGACCTCAAGTAAACTTGCGCGTTTCGTGACGCCGCTTCTCGGTGTACTCATCGGCTATGCCGTAGGTCTCATCCTGCTCGGTGTCTGGATTGGCCGCCGGGTCCAGAAGAGCGCCGAGTTCTTCGTCGGCAATCGCGCGCTCGGCCCCGCGCTCATCTTCGCGACGTTTCTGGCTCCCAACATCGGCGCCGGATCGACGGTCGGCGCCACGGCCAACGCCTACCATCAGGGCTTTGCCGCCTGGTGGTGGAATGGCAGCGCGGGCCTCGGATCGCTCGTGCTCGCCTTCTGGGTCGGGCCGCGCATCTGGCGCGACGCGAAGCGCCTCAACCTGCTCACGGTCGGCGATTTCCTCGAGCACCACTTCGGCCGGACGGTGCGCGGACTCGCCGCGCTCATCATCTGGCTCGGCAGTCTGCTCGTGCTGTGCGCGCAGCTCGATGGCGTGGCGGCCGTGCTCAACATCGCCGCGGGCGTGTCGCACTCGACGGGCTGCCTCATCGGCGCCACGGTCATGACGGCGTACTTCGCCGCGGGCGGGATCGCCAGCGCCGCACGCGTGAACAGCATTCAGCTCTTCGTGAAGCTCGCCGGCTTTGCGCTCGCGACGCCGCTTGTCGTCGCCGCCGCCGGCGGATTGGATCACGTCGCCGCGTTCAATCCACCCGGCGTGACCTTCTGGCGCGGGAGCGATCCGACGGCCGGGTGGCCGCGCCTGTTTCTGCTCGGGCCCGCGTTCTTCCTCTCGCCCGGGCTGCTGCAGAAGGCCTTTGCCGCCCGCGACGAGCGCGCGCTCCGCTGGGGCGTCGGCCTGAACGGCGTGGCCCTGATGGCGTTCGCGTTCATTCCCGTGTTGCTCGGCCTGGTGGCGCGCGAGCTGCATCCCGGACTGCGCGATGCAGACATCGCGCTGACGGTGCTGACGACGGTGCCACTCGTGATCGGCGGGCTGGCGCTCGCGGCGGTGTTCTCCGCCGAGCTGAGCGCGGCCGACGCCGTGCTGTTCATGCTGTCGACCTCGGCGTCACAGGATCTCTACCGGACGTTCGTGCGTCCCACGGCGTCCGACGCGGATCTCGTGAAGGTCGCGCGCTGGTCGGCGCTCGCCGGCGGCCTCGTCGGCTTCGGGCTCACGTTCGTCTACACGGAAGTGCTCGAAGCACTCACCGGCTTCTACTCCGTACTCGTCGTCACGCTCTTCGCGCCGATTCTCGGTGGTCTCTTCCTCCCGCGCGGCGGCCGCTGGGGCGCGCTTGCGTCGATGCTCGTCGGCATCACGACGCTGGCCGTAACGTCGCTCGCGACCGGCGGCGCCGGGTACGGCTGGGCCGCGCCGCATTTCCTCGGTCTCGTCGCGAGCGGGATTACGTATTTGATCTTCGCCGCGTTCTAACAAAATCCACGTCTGTATCGTTTTCGTCACTGAGTGTCATCGCGCGTGACACGTTTGTTTGACTCCGCCGGAGGCGACTCGTAAGCTCGAAATTCGAGTCGCATTTTTTCAGAACTGGACGGAGATCATGGCGCATGTCACCTCCCCGGACACGCCGAGACGGCCGCGCGCGGACGTCGTGGCAAGACGCATGGGACGCACCGGCGTCCTGGTAGATCTTCGCAGCAGCCGAATCTTTGAACTGAACAACACGGCGGCCCGCGTGTGGGAATTGCTGGGCGCGTCGCTCACGCCGGAGGAAATCGTGTCGAGTCTCTCGCGTGAGTACGCGGTCGACTCGGGCGCGCTCGAGCGGGAGCTGTCGCGTCTGCTCGTCCAGCTCGAGCACGAAGGCCTGCTCGAACCATGATCGCCGCCCGCGCGAGCCTGGCGCGCACTCCGGCGCGCCATGAGGAACCGGTCAGCGAAGACTGGCTGCTGACGCTGTCGCTCGAAGCGCCAGCGCGCGCGCTGCCGCCGACGCTGCCGTTCGTTTCGCGCGGTCCTCTCGCGGTGTTTTTCCACGGACAACTGTTCGATCGCGTCGAGCTCGCGCGCACGCTGGGCGTGCGCCTGGCCGAACCGGACGCGGCCATCGTGCTCGAGGCCCAGGAGCAGTGGGGCGACGAGGCGGTGAGCCGGCTGCGGGGGCGATTTGCCGTCGCCATCGTCGATCGCGAGCGCAACCGCGTCATCGTCGCGCGCGATCCGATGGGCCTGCACCCGCTGTTCTACACGGAGCGGCCACGGACCATTCACATCGCGACGACGCCCCAGCGGCTGGTGGACGTGCCGGGCGTCTCGCGCGCGCTCAACCTCCCCGTCCTCGCCGATCATCTGTGCCGGCGGTATGCGAGCCCGACGGAGACGTACTTCGCGGCGGTCCGCCGGCTGCCGGCCGGCTACAAGGCGATCGTGTCGCGCGGCGACGTGCGGCTCGAGCGCACCTGGGATCCGCTGCCTGCCGACGACCGCGGCGAGTGGCTGACCGAACGCGAATGTGACGAGTTCGACGCGGTGCTCGAGCGCGCGGTCACGCGCACGATGCACACGAAGCGCTGCGCGGTCTTCCTCAGCGGCGGACTGGACTCGGGGACGATCGCCACGATCGCGGCGGACGAGACGCGCCGGCGCGGCGAGTCCCTGCCGCTCGCGCTGTCGCTGGGTCTGCCCGACCCCGAATGCGACGAACGCAATCTGCAGAATGCGGTCGCGCGCGAGCTGGGCCTCGCGCAGCACGCGCTCGATTTCCCAAAGGCGATCGGCTCACGGCCGCTGCTCCTGCAAGCGCTGGCGCTTACTCGCGCGCTGCCGTCGCCTTTGTCCAATGTCTGGACGCCGCCGTACCTGGCGCTCGCGCGCGTCGGCGCGCGCCACGGCGTCGACACGGTGCTCTCGGGCGACGGCGGCGACGAGTGGCTCGCCATGCCGGCGTGGCACGCCGCGGACCTGCTGCGGCGAGGCGACGTTGCCGGCTGGTACCGCTTCACGCGCATGTGGCAGCAGAGCGAAGGCGGCGAATCGTCGGAGATCTTCCGCGCGCTTGGCTGGCGGTTCGGCTTGCGGCCGCTCGCCGGCCAGATGCTGTCGCGCGTGGCGCCCGTGCATTGGGAGCGGCGCCGGGCAGGCCGACTCCTCGCGAGCGATCCGATCTGGGTCGCGCCCGATCCGTCGATTCGCGCGGCCCAGGAGCGTCGCGCGCCGAACGCGCTCGGGCCGGCCAATCCGCACCACGGCTTCCGCACGGCCGATTTCCGCGTGTGTCTGGATGACGCGGCCACGGCGGTCCAGCTCGAAGAAGCGTTCTACATCGGGCAGCTCGCCGGCGTCCGGTTCCTGATGCCCTACTACGACCCGGATCTGGTGACGCTGGCGTGCCGCATGCCGCCGGCGCAGTTGAACGCCGGTGGGCGGCTGCGCGGCTTGCAGCGGCGCCATCTGGCCGCTCGCCTGCCGCAGCTGGGTTTCGACCGGCAGACGAAGGTGCTGGCGACGTCGTACTACCGGTCCACGCTCGAAGCCGGGCGCGCGGCCGCGATCGCCGAAGTTGGCGGCCTCACGACCCTGGCGGCGCTCGGCGTCGTCGATCGGTCGCGCGCCGAAGCGGTGCTGGCAAATACCAACGGATCCAGCGGGCTGCTGCGTTTCTGGGACTTGCTCAACCTGGAGATGTGGGCTCGCACGTACGTGAACTGAGCGGGAGATGGTCATGAAGAAGGACACGCATCCGCAGCCCCTCGACTGGGCGACTCGTGAGCGCGAAGTCAAGGCAGTGTGGGAGCCGCCGACGATTCGTGAGGTCGGGACTATCGCGGATCTCGTGCAGCTGACGAAGCAGAGCGGCACGCAGGACTGCGGCGGCAAGAAGCGGGTCGGCACCGGCAACTCCTGCACGTAGGAGGACGTGTGAACCAGCTGACGCTCCAGCTTGCGTCCAAACGTCCCGACATCAGCCGGGCGCACGAAGGGTGTGTCTGGCGCGATCTCGACGGCAGCGTCTGCGGCCGTTCGCTCATCGCGGGCCACGACCGGTGGCTCGACTGGTACGACGTCGGCCTGCTTGCGTTCAACGACCGATCGCCGGTCGTGAAGGTGTGGCCCGTGCGCGGCATGACGCTCGAGTCGGCGCGCGCCGAGTTCGATCGCATGCTGCGTCCGATCGTGCTCCAGGCGCTCGGCTGGCAGGCGCTGCACGCCGGCGCCGCGCTGACGTCCGAGGGCGCGCTGCTCTTCTGCGGCCGATCGGGCGCCGGAAAATCCACGACCGCCTACGCGCTCGGACAGATGGGCTGGACGCAGCTGGCCGACGATCAGGTCGTCTGGCAGCTCCACGACGGGCGCCCGAAGGTGCAGGCGCTGCCCTTCAAGCCGCGTTTGCGGCCGCTGTCGCACGCGCGCTTCGCCGGCCAGACGCCGCCGCGCTCGCCGTGGCCGACCTCGCAAGGCCTGATTCCGATGGCCGCGGTCTACCTTCTCGAGCAGCGCACCGACGGCGCGCCGATGTCGATCGCGCGCGTGGCGCCCGCGCGGGCGTTCTCCGCGCTGCTGCCGCACGCGCACTGCTTCGATCTCAGCGACGTTGACGCGACGCGCGTGTTCACCGACGACTACCTCACGCTCGCGAGCGAGGTGCCCGTGTTCAGCGTGCGCTACGCGCCGGACCTCGATCGCCTGCCCGAGCTGCTCCACACCATCGTCGCGGCGGCCGACATCACGAGCGGCGATGCCCTCTTCGTCTGAAGTGACGCCTCCTGCGCGACGCCGCCGCGTCGCGACCGCGGCCGGCATTGCGCGGCTGCTGCCCTGGTATCTCGCGTTCGGCGCACTCAGGCACGTCGTGCCGCTCCCGTGGCTGGCGCGATGGTCCTGGCACGCACCGACCGCCGATCGCGATCGCGACCGCGAGCAGAAGCTCGTCGCGCGCGTCATCCGCCTGCGCCACGCCCTGGACCGCGGGCGCGGCGACTGCCTGCAGAGCAGCCTCGTGCTGTACCGGGAGTTGTCTCGAACGGGAGCGGATCCGACCCTGGTGGTGGGATTCCGGCGCACGAACGGCCGGATGCAGGGTCACGCGTGGGTGCTGGCCGACGGCCGGCCCGTCGGCGAAACGCAGGACGAACTCGACGGGTTTGCGCCCACCTTTGGCTTCGGGCGCCACGGCACCCTCCAGCCGACGCCAGAGTGGGCGTCGGGCGAGAGCCTCAGACGAATTTGAAATTTGAAAGTCGCTAAACGGCCGCCGGTCAGCGGTTGCGGCTTCTGGAGGGCTTCACCGAGAGGCCCAGGAGCCGCCTCAGGCGGTCGATGAGGCCGCCGCCTTCCGCGGCGCCCCGCTCGGCTTCGACCAGGGCTGAGAGCGCCTCGTCGACCGTCGAAACGACCCCGATACCCATGCGGCGGGCCGACGCCGGCACCGAGTCTTCCGAGCCTCGCCAGACCAGAATCGCGCCGGCCTTCGACTCGAGCACGACGTCCAGGCAGTTCTCCGGCCGATCGTCGACGACGACGTCGAGCCGGAGCGCTTCGGCGACGCGTCCGCGCGATCCGTGCACGACGAAGAGGCTCGGCATCGGAAAGCCGAGATGCTGAATCCAGCGCTGGCTTTGCCGCTGCACGGTGCGTCCTGCGGACCGTGGACGGCTGGTGATGAAGATCACTTCCCAGCCGCGGTCGTCGGCGAGCTTCGCGAGCTTCGCAATCGCGCCGGATTCGATCTCGGCCAGGCCTTCCCAGAAGTTCTCGATCGCGCCCAGGTACTTCCAGACGGCGTCCGCTTGCCGGTTGCTCAGCGCAACGCGCGTGGTCTGCTGCGGCTCCGGCTCGCGCGCCACTTCCTCGTCGGGCGGCGAGGCGCCGACATCCGCGGAGCCGATCGACGAGGCATCGAGCTCGGGAAACAGCCGAATCGCGGCCTGCACGAACGGCTGATGGAGGTCGGCGAGAACGCCGTCGAGATCAAACGCGATGCGCATGGGAGAGTCGGCGCGTGCGGTGCGGGCGATGCAGCGCCAGCGCGAGCAGCACCACGAACATGACCGTATTGCCGGGCATTTGCAAGCTGAACTCCACGAGCGACTGCGTCGCGATGCCGAGGAGCCCGGCCACGGCGCCGGCCCGCAGCCACCGGGTCATCGTGTCATCGTCGGCCGATCGCATGCGGCGTCCAATCGTCTTGACGATGACGCCGGCAGCGATGATCGCGGGAATCACCACGAGCAGTCCGCCTTCGGCGAGCAACTGCAGGTAGTCGTTGTGCGCCTGCGCGTAGATCGAAGTGCGATCCACGGTCTGATACACGAGCATCGCGCGTCCGTAGGTGCCAAGTCCCGTCCCGAACGCCAGGAAGTCGCGGACGATGTGCCAGGTGTCCTGCCATGCGCCCCAGCGTCCGG
>DATEGZ010000171.1:0-15655 GCA_035279905.1 Vicinamibacterales bacterium | reverse complement strand
CGAACGGTACGATCGGCCCGTGATGGTCCATCGCTACCCTTCAGCCGTCAAGGCGTTCTACATGGAGCCGGACCCCGCCGACCCGCGACTGTGCCTGTCGTGCGACTGCCTCGCGCCCGAAGGGTATGGCGAGATCATCGGCGGCGGCCAGCGCATCGACGACTACGACCTGCTGCTCCGCCGGATCGAGGAGCACAAGCTGCCGAAGGAAGCTTTCGAGTGGTATCTCGATCTGCGCCGGTACGGCAGCGTCCCGCATGGCGGCTTCGGCATGGGCATCGAGCGCGTCGTCTCGTGGATCTGCGGGCTCGAGCATCTGCGCGAAGCGATTCCTTATCCGCGGATGCTCTATCGGTTGTATCCGTGATCAAGTGTGAAGTTCGAAGTATGAAGTTTGAAGTATGAAGTTAGGTTTCGTTTCCCTCGGTTGCCCGAAAAACCTCGTCGACGGCGAGGTGATGCTCGGTCTCGCGCGCGACGCGGGACATGAGATCACCGCCGACGCCGAAGACGCCGACGTCATTGTCGTCAACACGTGCGCGTTCATCGACCGGGCCAAAGAGGAATCCGTCAACGCGATCCTCGAGATGGCCCAGCTCAAACGCGACGGCCGCGCGAAGCGCCTGGTCGTCACCGGCTGCCTCGGCGAGCGGTACCGCGATCAGCTCAAAGCGGAGATCCCCGAAATCGACGTCGTCCTCGGCACCGGCGACGTGCCGGAGATCGTCGGGGCGATCGGCGGGACGGCGAGCAACGCAAGCTCGGGAACGCCGGTGCAGCTTTTCAGATCACGCAGTGCAGTGGGGCTTGCGAACCGCGGAACCCCGGAACCGCGGAACCCCGGAACCACAGGCCCTACGTATCTGTACGATGCCTCCACTCCGCGCCTTCTCACGACCCCGCGTCACTACGCTTACGTGAAGATCGCCGAAGGCTGCGACTACACGTGCGCGTTCTGCATCATCCCGACGCTGCGCGGCTCGTACCGCAGTCGCGACGAAGACTCGATCGTCGTCGAAGCCGAGCGGCTGGCCGCTCAGGGCGTGCGCGAGCTGCTGCTGATCTCGCAGGACACGACGTTCTTCGGGATCGATCGCGGCCAGCGCGGGGCGCTCGCGCGGCTGTTGCGCCGTCTCAACGAGGTGGCCGGGCTCGAGTGGATTCGCCTGCTCTATCTCTACCCGACGACGATTACCGACGACGTGCTCGACGCGATGGCGGAGTGCGAGAAGGTGTGCAAGTACATCGATCTGCCGCTTCAACACGCGTCAGCGGACGTGCTGCGCCGCATGCGGCGGCCCGGCAATCGTGAGGCGTACGACAAGCTGCTCGCGCGGATTCGCAGCAAGGTCCCCGGCGTGACGCTGCGGACGACCTTCATCGTCGGCTTCCCGGGCGAGACCGAGCAGGACGTCGCCGAGCTGCTCGACTTCGTCCGCGATACGGGCTTCGATCACGTCGGCGTGTTCACGTACTCGCACGAGGAAGGCACGCGCGCCGAGGCGATGACCGACGACGTGCCGGCCGACGTCAAGGCCGCGCGACGCGACGCGGTGATGAAGCTGCAGAAACAGATCGTCGCGAAAAAGCACAAGGCGCGCCTGGGCCAAACGGTGCGCGTGCTCGTCGACGGCCCGTCGCCAGAGTCGCCGCTCGTACTCCAGGGCCGTCTCGAGGGTCAGGCGCCGGACATCGACACGGTCGTGTATCTGTCGGACTGCGACGCCTCGGAGATCGCGTCGGGACAGATGGTAACGGCGCGGCTCACCGCCGCGCGCGGCTACGACCTCGTGGCCTCGGTCGTCGGCTCAGTTACGGCGTAGCTTTGATCCTGCCCAAACCGCAAGCCGGGCGGCTGACAACTTGGACGACCGAGAAAGATGGCCTAAGATGGGCCATTCCAAACGAGGCTTCGAACGTCACCGGACTGCTCCTCGCCTGGGGGCAGGGCGACGAGGACGCCCTCCGGCAATTGATGCCGCTCGTACAGCGCACGCTTCATCAGATTGCCCGGCGCCACATGGGTCACGAGCGCCCTGGAAACAGTCTTCAGGCCACCGAGCTCGTGAACGAGGCATACCTGAAACTCGTCGACGGCAAGGCGGTCGCATGGAACGACCGCGCACACTTCTTCGCCGTGTGCGCCCGGATGATGCGGCGGATCCTCGTCGATCACGCGCGGTCGCGCCACGCGGAGAAGCGTGGCGGGCTGGCCGCGCGTGTGACTCTCGACGAGGCACTCATCGTCACCGACGAGACCCGCCAGGATTTCGTGGCACTCGACGATGCGCTGGAGGCTCTTGCGAAGTTCGACGAGCGTAAGAGCCGGGTCATCGAGCTGCGGTTCTTCGGCGGGCTCAGCGTTGCCGAAACCGCGTCAGTGCTGAACGTGTCTGAAGACACGGTCATGCGGGACTGGCGTCTGGCCAAGGCTTGGCTGCAGCGCGAAATGCGCGTCGGCCAGTCGCCTCGGGCCTGAACGCTCACGCCGCGTCGGCCGCTATCGGCCCAGGTTGAATTTCACTCCCAGCATGACCCGTCGGGGATCAAGGAACACCGTGGGGCTCGCGAAACTCGAGCTCGAGATGTTGTCGGTGGCCAGTCCCTCTTCGGCCGTGTCGTTGAGCGCATTCAGCACGTCGCAGAGCAGCTCGACCCGTCCGAGACGACCGGCCGGGAACGCCTTTGAAACGCGGAAGTCCAGCAAGGTCTGCGACGACAATCGCTCGGACCCGCGTGGCTCAATCAGGATGCGCAGGTCGCCCTGAGGCAGCGTGACCTGCGTGCTTGCTGCCCACGGCTTGCCGATGAAGTACTGCAAGCTGCCGGCGACGACCAAGCCGGTTCGCGGGACGTTGACCGACGACATCGCGCGGAAGATGTGAGGACGATCGTTCGGGAGCAAGCCCCGCGCGTTGGTCAGATCATTGGGATCGCGCCCGAAGGTCAGGCCGTTTGGTGGCGGGGGCGGAGCGACCGTGCTGACCTGCGCGCCCGCGGCGACCGCGCCGCTCGAGGCAATCAGCCCGGTAGCGCGCGACCACGTGTAAGAACCGCGCGCTTCCCAACCATGCGACTGGCGCTTCTCAAATGCAGCGACCACGCCGTTGTAGGTCAGCGAATAGCCGGCCTGATTGGCCAACAGAAAGCGGCGATCGGCGGACGCGCTCGTGAGGACGAAGACCGGCAGGACCCCGCCGTCGGGCAAGGGTCTCGTTTGTTGGACGTATGTGCCGGCGATGTCCGTCCATCCGATGAAGTCCGCGCCGTGCTTTCGCACGTACGCCACCGACACCATGAGCCCGCGGCCGAACTCGCGATCCAGATCGATCGAGTACTCGTCGGTGTACGGCGCGCGCGTCCCGGGATCGAGTTTCAGGTTGACCTTGGGATCGACCACCGTCACCTTGCTCGTATAGTCGCCAGTCGCGGCGTCATAGAAGGCCATCCTGGTGGGCGTCGCGCCCGGATGGAAGGTGCCGATCTCGCCAGTCAGCACGCCCTGGTAAAAACGGCCGTAGCTTGCGCGCGCGATCGTACGGCCATCGGCGCTGATCTTCAGGACCAAGCCCAGCCGTGGCGACACGTCGTTCCACGTGTACAGCGTTCCCAGGCCATGGATGATGTCGCCCGTCTCGTTTGCCTGTGCGTCAACGGCCTGCAGGTCCTGGCTGATCGCGCGGGCGTGATCGAAGCGGAGACCGGCGTCGAACGTCACTCGGTCGCCGACCGTGACAGCATCGGTCGCGAAGAGGCCCACGGTGATGAACTCGCCGCCTGTGTTGGATGGCGCGCTCGAGATCTTCTGGAACGGCGCGCCGGCGTTGTCGACATAGCGCGCGCCCGACGGAATGACCGCGGGGCTCTCGTGCTCGCCGCGCTCCGCCTGTCCCCCGACTTTCCACTGGTGATCGGCGCCCCACAGCCTCGGCTGGTAGTGCGTGAGCGTCGCCTTGGCGGTCGTGCGGCTGAGTCTCAGCGTCGTGAGAATCGGCGGTGCGCCCGTCGTGACCGCCGTCGCGCGATCGAAGTGACTGGCCGCGTTCCAATCGCCGGTGCTCGGTTCCTCCACGCGCGAGTAGTCGAAGCGCCCGGCGCGCACTTCCCACACCGTGTTGGCCGACATCGAGTGCGTCAAATCGCCAAACGTGATCGCGGGTACCGAGAGGTGCGGACGCGAGACCGCGTCAGCCGAAGTGACGTACGTGGCGCCAGTGGGGTTGACGCCGCGCTCGTAGTGAACGCTTTGCATCAGCTGCCAACCCTCGGCTGGCCGCGACGTGACCTTGACGAACGTCCTGTGCTCGTCGTACGTGCGCGGCCGCGCCGCGTCCGTACCCGGCTGGCTGTCGTAATCGCGCAGAAACTGATAGCCGACAAAGAACCACACGCGATTGCGGACGACCGGCCCGCCGAGACTCGTCGTGAAATCCCGGTACGGGCCACGCACGTAGCCCGTCGATCCCACCTGGGGCGTCGCGAGCGAGCGCAGCAGCACGGGTTGGCTGGTCAGACCGGCCGGCTGCCCGCGGTAGGCCGCGTCAAACAGGAACCGATCGCTCCCCTGGCGCGTGATGACATTCACGACGGCGCCCTGCACGTTGCCGAACTCGGCGGACGCACCCACTGACTGGACATAGATCTCCTGGATGAAATCAACACCAGGTTCGGCGCGTGCGATACCGTTGCACGGACACGTGTGGTTCGTGCCGTCGATCAGAAACTGGTTCTCGTTGGTCGCTGAGCCGAATGACGAAATCGTCGTGGTTGTCCTGCTCGACGGCGACGTCGGCGAAATCCCGGGCGTCGCTCTCAGCGGATCGAACATGCTCAAACGTCCTGACGGGATCGCGCCGAGATACCCTGAGCCGAATGTCGCCGACAACCCGGGATCGCGCGCCTCGATCCGCGAGTCGGCGCCCTCGACGACGACCGTCTCGGCGTGGCTGTCGAGATCCAGCTTGATGTTGAGGTCGCGCGTGCCGCCCACCACAATGCGGATGTTCGCCTGATGGTACGGAGCAAACCCCGCGAGCTTGACGTCGACCTTGTAGACACCCGGAGGGAGCGCAGGAAACCACAGGTGTCCCGTGTCGTTGGTCGTTGACAGGGCGGGGCTTCCTATCAGAGCCGGCGAGCTGACCTGCACCTCGGCGCCGCGGACCGCGCCGCCCTGTGCGTCTCTGACCGTCCCGATAAGAGCGCCAGTCAACACCTGGGCCGCGCGGACGGGCGCAGCTGAGGCCCCTGCCATGACCACAGCGAGCAGAAGCATTGAGCGCGAGCGAGGTGCGGGCGAGCGGACCATCGGCCCTCCTGATCGTCGGTTGGCTGCGAGACCTCAGTGTAGGCGGTTTACACAGCCTGTTATCTGTAAAGCGAGATCCGGGGTCCAAACCTTGCACCGAGGCCGATCTCGATGAATTCTGCCCCGCCGCTCCGTCGAGACGAACTATGTGGGAGGATGTCCCCGGCCCAGCTGGGGCCCGCCCCATGAAGCCCGAACGCTGGAAGAAAATCGAGCAGCTGTATCACGAGGCGATCACCCTCGAACCGGAGGCCCGCGCCGACTACCTCGCTCGCGCATGTCCCGACGATGCCGAGATGCGTGTGGACGTCGAGGCGCTGCTGCGCGAGGAACTGTCCGCGGGTGGGATCCTCGATCGGCCGCCGCTCGCCGCCGACGCGACCCGCGCGGTCCATGTTGGCGAATCGATCGGCGGCTACCAGGTGCAGGCCCTGCTCGGCGCAGGCGGCATGGGCGACGTGTACCGCGCGCACGACCCGAAGCTGCACCGAGACGTCGCGATCAAAATGCTGCCGCGCGCGTTCACGAGCGACCCGGATCGGCTGGCGCGCTTCGAGCGTGAGGCGCGGGCGCTGGCGGCGCTGAATCACCCGAACGTCTGCGCCATTTACGGCGTCGAGGAAGCCTCGAGCGTCCGTTATCTGATTCTCGAGCTCGTCGAAGGCGACACGCTCGCGCAGCGGTTGTTCGCATCGCCTGACGGCCTGCCGATTCCGGAGACACTCGCCGTCGCACGCCAGATCGCCGACGCGCTCGAAGTCGCTCACGAAAAAGGCATCGTCCACCGCGATCTCAAGCCGGCGAATATCAAGATCACGCCTGGCGGCATGGTGAAGGTCCTGGACTTCGGGCTGGCGAAGAACACTGCCCTGGTTGACGGCGGACTGGAGACCGCGTCGGGCCACACGCGGGCGGGACTCATTCTCGGAACCGCCGCGTACATGAGCCCCGAGCAGGCGCGCGGCAAGCCCGTCGACAAGCGAAGCGACATCTGGGCGTTTGGCTGCGTACTCTACGAGATGATCACGGGCCGCGGCGCGTTCGAGGGCGAGACGGCCTCGGACACGATCGGCAAAATCCTCGAGCGCGATCCGGACTGGACCGCGCTGCCGGCCGACACACCTGTGCCGATCAGACGACTCCTGCGGCGATGCCTCGTCAAGGACGCGAAGAAACGCCTGAGGGACATCGCTGACGTCCGGCTTGAGATCGAGAGCGCCAGTGGTGGCGGGTCCGACGTCGATGGCATGGCCCTGGGGCCGATTTCGGCGAAAGGCCGCTCGGTGTGGGTGCCGTGGACGGTGGCCGCGCTGCTCGCGGTCGCGGTAGTAGCGCTCCTTGCGCGGATGTTCACGCCTCAAGCACCGCTCGCACGGACGATGTTCCCCGTCATGCTGCCGCAGGGGCAGATACTCAACGCGAGCCGAGGAGCGCACATCATCGCCCTCTCACCCGACGGCGCGACACTCGTGTACTCGGGGGCGCCCACGGGCCTGTACCTACGCTCTCTTTTGGATCTGGCGATCAAGCTGATTCCGGGCACCGAGGACTACGAGGCGAGCGATCCGGCGTTTTCTCCAGATGGCCGATCGATCGTGTTTTTCAGCATCGCCGATGACAAGCTGAAGACCATCGCGGTCAGCGGAGGAGCAGCCCAGACACTGTGCGATGCCACGTCGCCCACAGGCATCAGCTGGAGCAACGACGGCATCGTCTTCGCCCAGGGCTCGGCTACCGAGGGCGTGAAGCGCGTGTCCGACACCCCAGGTTCCGCGACGACCGTCGTCCGCCTCAACGAGGGCGAGTGGGCGGGCGGCCCGCAAATCCTGCCGGGCGGCACGCACGTGCTCTACACGCTGGCGAAGGGATTTGCGCCGAACCGCTGGGACAAGGCGCGGATCATGGTCAAGTCGCTCACGAGCGGCGAAACCACGGACCTCGGCTTTGAGGGCAGCGATGCCCGGTACGTCCCGACCGGGCATCTCGTCTTCGCAGTGAGCGGCAGTCTCTACGCCGTGCCGTTCGATGTCCGAACGCTGAAGTTGCGGGGCGAGCGGGCGCAGGTGGTCGAAGGCGTCAGGCGCGCGGGCGGCAATCTGACCGCCTCCGCGATGTGGAGCGCCGCCGGGAACGGCACACTCGCGTATGTGCCGGGCCCGCTGGTGTCTTTAGGGTCCGCGGCATTGGATCTGATGATCCAGGATCGTGCGGGGGTGGTTACGTTGATGAACCTCCAGCCACCCGGCCCGTACGCCCTGCCTCGGGTCTCTCCCGACGGTCTGCGCGTGGCGTTCGAGTCCGACGAAGATCAGGAAGCCATCATCTATACCTATGAGCTCTCTGGCGCCAGCCAGATGCTGCCGCTGGCGCGCGGCGGGAACAACCGCTTTCCGACATGGTCGCCCGATAGCCGACAGGTGGCCTTTCAATCCAACCGCGAAGGCGACCTGGGCATCTGGCTGCAACCACTTGGCGGTGTGGCAAGGCGCTTGACAACCGCGGAGGGCGGCGAATCGCACGCTCCGGAATCATGGTTTGGCGAGACGCTCATGTACAGCGTCGCCAGAGACCACAAGGTCACCCTCTGGACGCTCAACATGAAGACCGGCGAACGAACCCTGTTCCCGACCGCTCCGTCGTCGGCCACGATGGGCGCCGCTTTCTCACCCGATGGCCGTTACGTGGCCTACTCGATCACGGCGCGGAGCCACATGACGCTCTACGTGCAGGGCTTTCCGATCGGGCCCGCGCATCAGCTGATGGCGAACGCCTCCGACACACCGAAACACGCGCGATGGACATCGGCGAGCGAACTCTGCTACGACCCGCACATCCAAGGCTTCGAATGCGTGCGCATCACCACAGCGCCGTTCGCGTTCGGAGTGCCGGTGACGATGCCCAAGAAGGTGCTGATGAGTCCGCCTGGCACGCGAACGCCGTACGACGTCACGCCGGACGGACGCTTCGTCGCGTTCAACGTGGCCGGTCAGCTGAAGCGATTTGATGCCGGCGCCGAAAACCAAATCACGGTCGTCCTGAACTGGTTCGAAGAGCTAAGGGCGCGAGCCCCGCCGCGCTGACTCGTTCGCCATCGTGGAAGGCGTCGCGTGCAAGTTGCCGGCGCCGCTTTCCGCTTCCCGTATAGAGGCGGAACCACGATGAGCCACACGCGAACAGCCAACTCACGCGTTCTCTGCATTGTCGCGACAATCGCCCTCGTTTCAGCGTGCGGTGGGCCGACACCGCCATCGCCACCATCTCCGTCGCCATCGCCATCGCCCTCGCCAGTCAAGTTCGCTCCGCCGACGATTACCAGCGTCGAGCCACAAACGGCGCTCACAACCGGGGGAGCGTTTATCAGGATTAACGGTACCGGATTCCGAAACCTGACGACGCTGACGGTTGGCGGCGTAAAGGTCAGCTACAACACCGCCTACCCGGGGACGGTCGACGCATATATCTACGGCAACGCGCCGGCGCACGCTCCGGGAGTGGTGGATGTCACGGTCACGAACGACGACGGCCAGTTCGCCACGCTCGCCGGCGCTCTCACCTACCTGGCAATTGAAGACTTCGATTTCAACGGCCTCTGGGAAGGTGGCGCGGTTCCCGACTTCTACGCGACGCCATTCCAGCTAACGATCGAGCGCGACCACGTCGTGTCGTTCACGTGCGGAACGTCGGGCGTCATCACGCTCGACCCGGCGCCGCTGCTCAGTAACGGCAAGTTCGCCTACCGGGGCGCGAACGGTCTGGCCATCGACGGCGTCGTTCGCGCACCAACCGAAGTCGACGGCACGATCAACGCACCGTCCTGCGAACAGACGTATTGGTATGCGGACAAGAAGTAGTTTGCCCGCTCTCCTCACCTTGGCCGGCCTGGCGATGAGCTGCGGGGATGGCGTGCGACGCCAGATGCCCCCGTACGTGCAGCCCACAGTAATCACCGTGAGCGACATCTCGCCAAGCACCGGATCGACCGCCGGGAGCGCACGAGTTGTTGTCACTGGCAGCGGATTCATGGTGGGAGTCAAAGTCACGATCGGCGGCACTGCGGTGCCGGGTGTGCCCGACAGCCGGAATGGCGACGGGACCCGCCTGTATTTCGACAGTCCCGCGCACGCACCGGGGATCGTGGACGTGATCATCGGCAACATTGATGGCGGGAGTATTACCGTCCCCAACGGCTACACGTTCGTCCCGCCGGATTCCCTGGACTTCAACGGTTCGTGGTGGGGCTATGGCAACGCGGGGCAGGACCGGCCGATCACCTTCACGATCGAGCACGACACGATCCGAAGCGTTGCGTGCGACCAGGACGTCACGCTGACCTTTCCCACACCGCTGCCGATCACCAACGGCGAGTTCTCGTTCGTCCGAGAGGACGGCGTCAGCGTGCGAGGCCGGATCGCCTCGGCCAACTACGCGGTGGGCACCATCAATCTCGCGCCGTGCAGCGACACCGTGTGGACCGCTGGGCGCGTGGGCAAGCAGGACCCCAATCCATGAACAAGCTCACCTTCGCACGCGTTGTCGCTCTTGGCTGTTTCGCTTTGACTGCTCTGGCCCTCGGCTGCGGCGGGTCGCAAACCATGGCGAGCCCCCCGTTCGCCGTCACCAGCGTCTTTCCGGCGAGCGGATCGACGACGGGGACCAAGACCAGGATTGTGGGGAGCCAGTTCACGGCGGACGCCGTCGTGCGAGTCGACGGCGTCGTCACGCCGGCCGTCGTCATCAGTCCCTCGGTGATTGAGCTCACGATGCCAGCGCACGCGCCTGGACCGGTGGACATCGTGGTGACCGAGGGCAACGCCGCCGCGACGTTGCACGGCGGGTACACCTATGTGTTCGTCGAGCCGCCGGTCGTGTCGAGCATCACGCCGGGGGCGGGCGCGCTCGAAGGCAACAACCTCGTCGAAATCACCGGGACCGGATTCCAGCTCGGCGCCACGGTCAAGATCGACGGGGTCGTCGCGGAATTCGTGTACGACGGCTTCTTTGGCCTCACACGAAGCTCGACGCTTCTGCCGGTGTGGGCCCCTGTTCACCCCGCCGGTGCGGTAGACGTCGTCGTCACGAACCCGGATGGCCAGGTATCGCGGATTCCCGCAGGCTACCGATACCAGGGGGCCGAAAACTTTGACTTCAATGGCGTCTGGACGGGCTTTGCGTGGGAAGTGGATTTGCCCATCACCTTCACCATCCAGAACAACATGCTCGTCAGCGTCAGCTGCGGACCCGTTCTCAACCACACGTTCTCACCCCCGCCGGCGGTCACTGGCGGGAAGTTCTCCATCAAGAGTCCCGACGGCAGCATGGACGGCACGGTGCTGTCGCCGATCGAGGCGACCGGTTCGATCGACCTCCCCGGGTGCGCGGCATTCTGGGGCTGGCAGGCCAGGAAGTAGGCCCGGCTGACGGTGACTGTGCTGTTCTGCACAGCTCGCCCGTGAGGGAACGGCTAGGCTGGGAACAGCGACTCCCTCCATGGCGACCACGCTATCTCCAGACGTCAGCGCCATGAACCAGAGAGTGACCCTCACATCTCCTGCGCATGTGGTCGTCGAGGTCACGTGCGCCTCGTGCCGCCGCCTTTTGGCCCTCGAGTGCGCAGGGCTCCAGGGCTTCTACGGCTACCAGACGTACAACGAGTACTTCTGTCCGCTCTGCGGCAAGCAAGGGCATGCGCGGACGCCCGGCGCCATCGTGTCGGTCCAACCGCGCGCCTGAGCCGTCTTCAGCGATTGATTCCGACGATCGTGGCCATCGGCAGAGTGACGATGAACTCACTCCCCAGGCCGTGGCCTTCGCTTCGCGCTTCGATGCGGCCCCGATGGCGCGTGACGATTTCCAACGCGATGCTCAGCCCGAGACCGAGTCCGGCCCCCTCATCGGGCCGGACCTGCGAGAACATGTCGAAGATGTGCGCGAGGGCCCGGGGCTCGAGCCCGCGTCCGGTGTCACTCACGCGCACGGTGATCGCCGCGTTGGCCCGCCCCGCGGCCAGATGAATCCGGCCACCCGGCGCGGTGTACTTGACGGCGTTGTCGAGGAGATTCGAGAGCACCTGCTGGAGACGTTCTGGATCGGCGTCGACCCACAGCGGCGTGGGTGCGATCGAGACCTCGAACTGCTGGCCGCGCGCTGCGACCGCGGCGGTCGCATCCAGCGCGGCGTCGGCGACCACCTGCCGGACATCCACTCGCTGGAGCCGCAAGGTCATCTTGCCTTGAGCGCATCGCGCCGAGTCCATCAGATCCTCGACCAACCGGGTCATTCTGCGCGTCTGCCGCTGGATGATCTCCGCCGCCAGACTGGCGGACGGCGATCCCGAGACCAGACGCATGAGGTCAACTGCCTGGCTGAGGGCCGAGAGGGGCTGGCGGAGCTCGTGCGCCAGCGTCGACACGAAGGTGGCGTGTCGTTGGCGCTCTTGGAGCAGCGGCCCGTCCGCGTCCCGCGCCAGGTCCGCCTCAAGTCCTTCGGCGGACATGAACGCCGCCTCGTCCAATTCGCATCTCTGCTGCAAGACGCGATTGTAGAGATGAGACGCGTCGCAGGGCTGTATCAAATTGCACAGGCCGCCGAGTGACTCAGCGGGCCGCAATCGGGCGGAGCTAGTTGGACTCTGAATCCTTGATGTCCGCGGCGCCCCGGAGGGCCCGCCGCATCTCTTCGACGACCTTCATGTGCTCGAGCGTGGCCTGCAAGGCGTCAGCCGTCGCGTGCACCGCATCCATGGCGGCGCGACGAGCCGCCTCGCCTGCAGCACGCGCTTCTTCGCCTGCGGCCCTGGCCATCTCACCAGCCTCTCGCAGGCGCTCGCGATCCTGGCGAACGATCTCGAGCGCCTCGCGATGCTGGTCGCGTACCTCGCGCGCTTCCTCTGCCACTCGTCTGAAGTGTTCCGCGTCCGTCCTCGCAGACTCCGCGGCAATACGCTGGCGTTCAGCCAGCTCGCGATCGCCCGTGGGCGGAACGGGGGCGTTCATGACGGCGTTAGCGAACGGCTGTAGGGCACACGACAAGACCGAGATAGCGACGAAACATAGTGGTACCTCATGACCACGCTACTCGCTCGTGGCGGTGCTGTCTGTCCACTTGAGGACGTCGGCCTGTGCACTATGAAACAGCGGGCGACAGCAAGGCGACGCGCGCAGTAAGATCAATCGATCACGCCATGAAGGTGAAACGGCCAGCCCCATTCGACGCGCAAGCCTTCCTGGACTCGGCCGGCATCGATCGACGGATCGCGGAGTACCGGCGAGGTGATGTCGTCTTTGCTCAGGGCGATCCCAGCGATCGGGTGATGTACATCCAAACGGGCGGCGTGAGGCTGTCGGTGCTGTCCAAAGCGGGTCGACAGGCGGTCGTCGCGATGCTGGGCCCGGGCGAGTTCTTCGGCGAGGGCTGCCTGGCGGGTCAGGCCGTGCGCATGGGAAGTGCGACCGCGACAATGGCCAGCACGGTGCTTCTCGTGGACAGGGAGCAGATGGCGCGCCTCCTGCACGAGCAGCGTGCCTTGTCGGATCGATTCATCGCCCACATGCTGGCGCGCAACATCCGGATTGAAGAAGACCTGATCGACCAGTTATTCAACTCGAGTGAGAAGCGACTGGCTCGGACGCTCTTGCTCCTGGCACGGTACGGGAAGCCCAACAAGCCCGTGCGGCCGGTGCCGCCCATCTCCCAGGAGACGCTGGCGGAGATGGTCGGTACCACGCGATCCCGGGTGAATTTCTTCATGAAGAAATTCCAGCGCCTCGGATTCATCGATTACCGGGACGGACTCAAGGTCAACAACTCGCTCCTCACGGTCGTGTTGCACGACTAGGGGGCGCCGACGCTGCGACTGCTGGCCCGCCCCCCTCGTCTGATATACTTGCCGGTGGTCTTAGCGGGAAAGGCTTGCTAAGTGGGCCCGTGCCCACTTTTCGTGTTTTAGGGCCTGCCGCGCCGAAGCGGCGCAGCCGCGAAGGCGGGAGGCAATGTGGCTCCGGTCCCCGAGGAAGCGCTGGCCCGGTTGCGGGCCGCGGCCGCACGTATCGCCGCCAGCTACGGACTCGAGATTTTCGACCTTCAGTTCCGGCGAGAGTCGATCGGCTGGGTGCTCCGGGTGATTCTCGACAGGAGCACCCCGGCGGGGTCGGCCGCTGAAGACCCGGTCTCGATCGATGACTGCCGGCGCGTCAGCGAAGACCTGAGCGCGCTGCTCGACGTCGAGGACGACCTGACGGCCGGCCTCGAGAAGAAGTACACGCTCGAGGTGTCGTCGCCCGGGCTGGATCGTCCGCTGCGCGGCGAAGCCGACTACCGTCGGTTCACCGGCCGGCTGGCGAAGATCGTGACGAGCGAGCCGGTGGACGGCCAGTCGCACTTCGCGGGCCGGCTGTCGGGTGTGGACGCCGGCACCGTGCTCGTGGCCGAGGGCAAGCGCATGCATCGCGTGCCGCTCGCGGCGATTAGCCGAGCAAGATTGGAAGTGGAGTTCTAGCAGATGGCAACGACCGAATTGCAGCAGATGATCGACGTCGTGGCGAAGGACAAGGGCATCGACCCGTCCATCGTCATCGGCGCCATCGAAGACGCGTACCTCGCGGCCTCGCGCAAGGTGTTCAAGGGCGACGAAGACCTGCGGACGCGCTTCAACCTCGAGACGGGACAGGTCGAGCTCTACGCCGTCCGGCTGATCGTGGCCGAGGTCACGAATCCGGCGAAGGAGATCTCGCTCGACGAAGCCCGCGGACTCTACGGCGACGAAGCCGAACCCGGGATGGAGATCGAGTTCCCGAAAGAGACCGAGAAGCTCGGCCGCATCGCCGCGCAGACCGCCAAACAGGTGATCGCGCAGCGCGTGCGCGAAGCCGAGCGCGAGAAGATCCACGGCGAGTTCAGCCAGCGAATCGGCGAGGTCGTCAACGCGATGGTCAAGCGCTTCGAGAGCGGCGACATCATCGCGGAAATCGGCCGCGTCGAAGCGCAAATCCCGCGCAAGGAACAGTCGCGCGCGGAGAACTACGCGATTGGCGACCGCGTCCGGGCCGTCATCAAGGCCGTCACCAAGAACGCGAAGGGCCCGCAGGTCATTCTCTCGCGCACGGATCCGGCGCTGCTCATCAAGCTCTTCGAGCAGGAAGTGCCCGAGATCTACGACGGCACGGTCATGATCCGCGGCGCGGTGCGCGAAGCCGGCGATCGCGCGAAGGTCGCCGTGTTCTCGCGCGAGCGCGACGTCGACCCGGTCGGCGCGTGCGTCGGCATGCGCGGTACGCGCGTGCAGGCCATCATTCGCGAGCTCCGCGGCGAGAAGATCGACATCGTCGAGTTCTCGGAAGATCCCGTCACGTTCGTCACCAAGGCCCTCTCCCCTGCCCGCGTCCAGCGCGTCACCATCGTGGACGATGAGCAGAAGGTGATGGAGGTGATGGTCGAGGATCGCCAGCTGTCGCTGGCGATCGGCAAGAAGGGCCAGAACGTGCGGCTCGCCGCGAAGCTGACCGGCTGGAAGATCGACATCAAGAGCGAGGAAGAAAAGCGCAAGGAAGTCGAGTTGCAGCTCGCCGGCATCGAATTCGGCGGCGCGGGCGAGGCCACCGGCGGTCCGCTGGTGCTGCCCGGCATCCACGACGAGGTCGTGGCGCAGCTTCGCGCGGCCGGATTCGACACGATCGACAAGATCCTCGAGGCGACGCCCGAGCAGCTGGCCGCCTTGCCCGACTTCGACGCGGAAACGATTGAAGCCGTGCGCGCCACGGCCGAGAGCGAGCGCGCCGCCCGCGAGAGCGAGGCCAGCGCGGCGGCTGAGCCGGCCGAATCAGCCGAACCATCCGACGAGGGGGCGGAACCCAGCGGAAGTTAGAAGTTGGAAGTTCGAAGTTTGAAGTTAAGAGCTTTTTTTCTTGGTAACGGGGGATCTTTGTCCACTGTTCGCATCTACAAGGTTGCCGAGCTGCTGGGTCTGTCGAGCCAGGACGCAATGACCCTGCTCAAACAGGACACCGGCATCGACGTGAAGAGCGCGTCCAGCTCGATCGAGGAGATCGTCGCGCGACAGTTCGTCGAGCGGCACGCCAAGAAGCGGAATATCGTGCTGCCGGGTGGCGCGCTGTTCGCCGACGCGCCGGCGGCCAAGAAGTCGGGCAAGGCCAAGGCGGCGCCGGAGCCTCCGCGCCCCGCGGCGCCCGCGTTGCGTCCGCGCCTCATCAAGACCATTCGACCCGCGGCCACACCGGAGACGCCCGAGGCCGAGGTCGCCGCGGCTGTCGCCGAGGCGGTCCCCGTCGTCGAGGCGCCGCCTCCGGCGGTCGTCGAGGCGACGCTGGCCAGCGCGACGCCTGAAGAAGTGCA
>DATEGZ010000170.1:0-9241 GCA_035279905.1 Vicinamibacterales bacterium | reverse complement strand
TTCCGGCCGGCCGCGCGGCCCCTCGCGCCATCGCCATGCGCCGGGCGCGACGCCGAGCGCGCGTCCTACGAGCGTGCGCGCCATCACGCGTCCCGCGAGAAACATCATCCGGTCGGCGTCGTGACGATACCCGTGGTAGCGCTCGCGTTCCGCGGGCTCGAGCGCGGCTTCGCTGGCGGCGATGCGCGCCGGATGTTTGAACAGCGCCGCGGTGTCCACGTACCACACGCACACGTCGTCGGGGCCCGGTCGTGACGAGGGCGCAGGCATTGCGATAGTATGTCGCGTTCAGCCACGCTCGAGCGTTCCGACCTTATGTCCACCGCGTGCATCTTTCCAGGCCAGGGTTCGCAGTCAAAAGGGATGGGCGCCGATCTGTTCGATCGGTTCGCCGAGTGGACGCGCGAAGCCGACGCGATCCTCGGATACTCAATCCGCGAGCTGTGCGTGGACGATCCGCGCGGAGAGCTCGGGCAGACGGCGTTCACGCAGCCCGCGCTCTTCGTCGTCAACGCGATGACGTATCGCGCGCGGATCGAAGACGGCGCGGCGCCGCCGGCGTTCACCGCGGGCCACAGCCTGGGCGAGTTCAACGCGCTTCAAGCGGCGGGAGCGTTCGACTTCGGGACCGGCCTCACGCTCGTCCGCCGCCGTGGCCAGATGATGGGCGAAGTCCGAGGCGGCGGCATGGCCGCGGTGATTGGCCTGGAGCCAGCGCGAATCGAAGCCGTGCTCGCGTCGAGCGACGCCGGCCGGCGCCTCGACGTCGCGAACTTCAACTCGTTCGATCAAACAGTGATCGCCGGCCCGAAAGACGACCTGGCGGCCGTCAAGGCTGACTTCGAGGCCGCCGGCGTGCGCGCGTACATCCCGCTCAACGTCAGCGCGCCCTTCCACTCGCGCTACATGCGCGACGTGGCGGCCAGCTACGCGAGCGTGCTCGACGGCGTGTCGTTCCGCGCGCCGGCGGTTCCCGTCATCGCCAACTTCACCGCGAAGCCGTACGACGCGGCCGACATGCGCAGCACGCTCGGCAGCCAGATCGCCCATTCCGTCCGCTGGCTGGATTCGATGGTCTACATGCTCGATCGCGGCGTGACCGAGTTCCAGGAAATCGGACCGGGTACCGTGCTCGCGAAGCTCACCGCACAGATAAAGAAGAAACTTCGAACTTAGAACTTCGAACTTAAGGCCCTGAGTTCTGAGTTTTAAGTTCTAAATTCTAAGTTCTAAGTTCTAAGTTCTAAGTTCTAAGTTCTAAGTTGCCCTTATCTTCCCTTGAGCTCGATCAGACCGTTGGTCGTGGTCAGGCGAATCGAGGGGCCGCCCCCGCCGATCGACGCGTCCAGTCGGCGTCGCGATTGCTCCGTGGCTGCAAGGTTCAGGCTCTTGGTGACGATCGTTCCGTTCGACACGCGCGCGGAAATGCTGGCCTTGCTGTCGCTCGGAATGGTCACCTGGATCGCGCCGTTCGTCGCCTCGCAGGTGATGCCCGCGTCGGCCACCTTGGTGAAGTCGAGCGTGATCGCGCCGTTCGTGCTCTCGACCTTCGCGCCGTTGCCCAGGCCCGTCGCCCTGACGCGGCCGTTGGTCGTCTCGACCGTCAGCACGCCCGTCAAATCGGTCACCTCGATGTCGCCGTTCGTCGACACGAGCTTCACCGCGGCCCAGCGGGGCAGCGTCACGACGAAGTCGACTTTCTTCGAGATGTTGATCTGCAGGCCCATTCCGCCGCCGGTCGCGTCGAGCAGGATGCGATCGGGAGAGACCGTCTCGCTGATTTCCATCCGGCGCAGCGCGTCCTTGGCGCCTTCATCGGAGCCGGCGCGGACGGAGCGATCCGCGACGACATCGACCGCGTCGGTGTCGCCCGTGCGGATTTGCATGCGCCCGTTGGTGTTGCGGATTTCGAAGCTGCCGCCCTGAGCGAGTTTGTAAGACTTCTTCCACTGGTCGTGGGCTTCCGCGTTGAGCGAGAGCTGGAGCCCGCAGCCTCCGAGGAGGAGCAGGCAGGCCGCGGCGAACGCCGAACCAACCACCTGCCGGACGAGTCGGGTTGTCATCAGTGGTCTCCTCGCGGATCATACGGTAACCTTGGCGGCCGAGTTCGCCGGCTGACGGGGGACGAGGCGGCGGCAGTGGGAGTGTTGGAGGAAACGACATGAGAGTTCGGGTTCGGACCGTCATTTTCAGCGTGCTGGCGCTCCTCGTGGTGCTGGTGCTCGTCGTGATCACGAAAATGGGCTGGCAGGTCGTGCTTGGACCGCACTCCAGGCCCGTCACGAACCGGAAATTCGAGGTCACGCAGGCGCGGCTCGATCGCGGCAAGTATCTCGTCGAGTCGCAGACCCACTGCTTCTTCTGTCACTCCGAGCACACCCTCACCGATCCGATGTTCCCCATGGTCGCGGGCAAGATGGGCGCAGGATTCGAGCTGCCCATCCCGGAGCTTGGCAGGGTCATCGCGCCAAACATCACGCCCGATCCGGAAACCGGCATCGGCAAATGGACGGACGATGAGATCGCGCGCGCGATGCAGGAAGGCGTCAGCAGGGACGGGCGCGCCCTGTTTCCGATCATGCCGTATCAGCGGTTCCGCAATCTCACCGACGAGGATCTCGCGTCGGTCATCGTCTACGTCCGATCGGTTCCGCCGGTGCGGAATGTGCTGCCGGTGACGAAGCTCAACTTCCCGCTGAACTTCATCGTCAAGACGATTCCCGAGCCGCTGACGACGCACACGCCTCAGCCGCCAAGAACGACGGCTGAAGCGCGCGGCGAGTACATCGTGGAAGCCGCCGTCGGGTGCGCCGACTGCCACACGCCGACCAACCAGGGCGTCCCGCTGCCTGGCCTGACGTTCGGCGGCGGCGAGTCTTTCGACGATCCGTCGCAGCGCAAGACCGTCTTCTCCGCCAACATCACCATGGACCCGTCAGGGATCGCTCACTACGACGAGACGATGTTCATCAACACGATGCGCACCGGCCAGGTGCCAGGCCGGGTGCTCACGCACATCATGCCGTTCGAGGCCTTCAAGAACATGACCGACGACGATTTGAAGGACGTCTTCGCGTATCTCAAGACGCGCCCGCCGGTGAAGCACCGCGTGTCGAACGTCGATCCGCCGACGTTGTGCGTGGTGTGCAACAAGACGCACGGGCTGGGCGAGCTCAACAGGAAAGCGGGGCAGTAATCTTCGATCGCGCGATCGCCGATCTGCGATTTATGGATGCCCCTCAGGGCTCGTGTGCGCCTCGTGCGTGAGCGCGTTGCGCACGGCCCAGAGCTCTTCGAAATAGCGGACGTCGACGCGCCGCCCGAGGACCTCGACCGGCGTCCCCTGCGTACCGATGACGTGGCCGCCGATCACACGCTCGACCAGCTTCAGATGCAGCGAGCGCCAGAGGACGAGCCGCTCGTCCCAGTCCACCATGCGCTCGGCTGTCTGGAACACGTCCTCGGCGGCGTGGCTGTTGCGATAGAGCGCGTCGAGCGTGAGCTTGCGCCGGCTGAGCAGCCGGTGAAACGCCACGCCGAGCGGCGGCGACACGTCGTGCGTCCGCCGGAACCCTGGTGAGTCGAAGCCGCTGCCGTGTCCCAGCGCGGGACGCATGGCGTGGTAGTCCCACGGCGCGATGTGTTCGAGCATCATCGTGCTCGAGGAGACGAGGTCGAGCGCGTCCGTCGCGCGCCGGAGCAGCCGCACGGCGCTTCCGAGGTCGTCTCGATCGATGCGCTCGGTCGCCGTCGCCACCTCCGTGCACGCGAGCTTCAGCCACAGCTCCGCGACCTGATGGATCGTCTGAAACAGCAGCTCGTCGCGATGCGCCATCGCCTCGAGCGGCTTCTGCAGCGACAGCAGCTCGTCGGTCCGAAGGTAGCGCTCGTAGTCAGTCGCGGCCGTGCCTGGCAGGATCGGGTCGTTCAGGGACGCCATGGCCTGAGACTACCGCAGTCAGGCACCAGGCAAGAGAAGCAAGGCACCAGGCACTAGCAGAGGCAAGCGCGTCACTCGCTAGTGCCTAGTGCCCGATGCCTAGTGCCTGATCCCGACCTTCGCGCAAGTGATTGAGCATCCGCTCCCGATGCGCCACTTCGCGCTCGGTGAGCGACCGCGGCGGCTCGAGGGCGGACAGCGTGTCGTCGAACAGCGGCAGCCGCGCCCGCTCCCGGGCCTTCCGGAATCGCTCGAAGCTCACGACCTTGGACCGCTCAGCCATACACCCAGCCTAGGGCCGGGGTCTGACAGGGCGGGTCACGGCTCCCGGAGCACCCGCAAATAGGCCACCCAGGGGCCGACGTCCGCCGTCATCTGCCGGGCCATGACCCGGGAGATCTGCACGATGTGGTCGAGGTCGTGGACGACCCACGTGGAGAGCAGCTGGCGGAGCGTCACCGGACCGAACTCCGGATGGACGCCCGTCCGATCGAGGTCGGCCTCGGTCAGGCGGAACCCCTGCAGCCGCTCGAGGCTGGCGCGCCGCAGCTCGCCAAACTCCTCGATGAGATCTTCCAGCGTCTGATCACGCCGGTCGCGAAACATCGCCGCGCGATCGAACGGCGTGAAGCGCTTGTCCGGGCCCGGCCCGAGAATGATCTCCGCGCGCGGAATCCAATCGGTCTTCTCGCCGTGTATCAGGTGGCCGACGACGTCATAGGGACTCCACGTCTGGCCGCCCTCGTTGCTCTTGGTCCAGGTGGCCGGCAGGCCGGCCAAGAGCTCGCGCACGACCTCGGGTGTGCGCTCGAGGATCTCCACGCACTGGTCGAGGCTGAATCCGCTCACCAGCGGCTGCGCTCCCTCAGCCCGTGAATGTGCGCAACGTGATGCCGGCCGTGCCACGCGTACAGCTGAAGGATGTCGTCGAGGCGCATCGCGCCGTACTGCGGATGCACGCCCGTGCGCGCGAACGCGCGCTCGTCGAGCGATCGCAGGAATTTGATCCACCGCTGATGCACCGTTTTGAGCAGCGTCAGCGAGACGTCGATCGGGCCCTCGCGCCCGTCGACCAGCTCGGCCCACAACTGCTCCTCGTACGTCTTGAGCTTCGGCTGGTCCTCGGTGACGATGAGCTTGCAGCGGACGTACGCGTTGAGATGGCTGTCGGGCACGTGATGCACGACCTGCCGTACGGTCCATCCACCGGGCCGGTACGGCGTGTCGAGTTGCGCATCGGAAAGGCCGGCCACCTCGGCAGCGAGGCGGGCGGGTGCGTCGGCGATCTGATCGATCAAGACCGCGCGTTCGGCGGCGCTGACGGCCGCGTCGGGACGGAACTCGTACTTGCCTACGGGGTACCGAAGATCATCAGCCACGGACGGATGATAGGCGCGGCGCGCGGCGCCGTCCAATCAACCTTCGTCATCAATTGGCGGACCCGCCTTCATGTCAGCAGCGCGCGGACTTCGTCGTCGGTCGTCTGGCTGAAGTCGTCGTACCAGGCGCCGACCGCGTCGAAGGGCTCTGGCGTCGCCGCGCAGACCACTTCGTCCGCGATTCCCGACAACCGGTCACACGTTTGGCGTGCGCCGACCGGCGCGGCGACGACGACTCGCGCGGGCTGCAGCCGTCGCAATGCGGTCACGGCCGCCTCCATCGTCGCGCCGGTGGCCAGGCCGTCGTCAATCAGGATGACGACCCGATCCTGGACGACGGGGAAGGGCCGGCCGCCGCGGTAGAGCGCGTCGCGCCGCTCGAGCTCGGCCCGCTCGCGGGCGGCGATGCGCTCGACCACCGCCGGCGGCAGATCGATCTCCGCGATGAGCTCGTCGTTGAGGACCTGCACACCGCCTTGCGCGATCGCGCCAAAGGCGAGCTCCTCCTGCCCGGGCACGCCGAGCTTGCGGACGAGCCACACGTCGAACGGCGCGCCCAGGGCGCGCGCGACCTCGACCGCGACGGGCATGCCGCCGCGGGGCAACCCGAGCACGAGCACGCCGGGGCGGTGCGCGTAGTGCGCGAGCCGCCGGGCCAGCTCGCGCCCCGCCTGGGCGCGATCTCTGAACCGCATGGCGACGAACATGGCGCGGGCGGGACTCAGTCGGGCTCGCCGAGCAGGACGAAGCCGGCCCAGAACGCCGGATCCTCGGGCACGACGATCTCGCCGGCGGGCGTGGAGATTTTCACGCGTCCCGCGCGCAGGTCGGCGATGAGCTGCAGCTGCGCGGCGCGAAGCGCGCGCGCCTTGTCGGTGCCCTTGAGCCACTCGCGGTAGAACGCCGGGAGCAGGCGATTGCTCGGCTCGTCGGCGATATCCCACAGGCTCACGATGAGCGAGGACGTGCCGGCGTAAAAAAACGCGCGCGCCAGCGCGGCGATCCCATCGCCGTTGGGCACACCTTCCCCCGACCGGCAGGCGCTCAACACGACGAGGTTGGCATCGAGCCGAAGGTCGTAAATCTTCTGCGCGGTGAGCTGGCCCGACGCCGCGCCTTCGCGTCCGAGCGCGAGGAACGACGAGAGCGGATCGGCGTCACGGACGATCGCGTGGGTCGCGAAATGCAGCACCGATCGGTTGGCCGTGGCCGCCAGCACCCTCGGTTCGGTCGCGGCGGCATCGGCGAGGAGCATCGTGCGCGCCGCGGGCAGGAGCTTCGCGATCTCGCGCACTTCCGTGTTGGCGCCCGGCAGGCGCGGCAACGGCGGCTCACCGGCAATCTTCGGCGGCTGCGCGGGGTCGGCCACGAGCAGCATCGATCCTGCCCGCGGATTGGCGTCGCCGCGCGTCTTCGTGTACTCGAGCATCGCGCCGGCGGTGAGCGAGTGGACGGCGTAGCGCTCGAGCAGGTAGCGGCCCTGCGCGTCGCGCAGCGCCGCGAAGGGCACGTCGATGAGCGGACCGTGCGGCACGATCGTGAGCCGCGATCCCGCCGCGGACGGCAGGCGGCCGGCGACGGGAAGAATCAGGAGATCGTACAGCTCGCGCCACGCGGCCTGGGGCTTCATGACGAGCGGGATGGCCTGATCGCCGCGCGTGCGCGTCGTGGGACCACGCGACGCGGCGTCGTCGGCAAACGCGGAGGTCGCCTTGATGAGCGCGGTCAGCTTGGATCGGGGCACCGAGACGCTGGCACTGCTGATGGTGCCGTTGGGGGCCAGCACCCACTCGTAGATCTTCTCGTCGGCCACCCAGTAGAGCAGTAACGTCGAGTGCAGCCGCGTCGCGATCGCGGTGAGGTCGGCCGTGGTCGCGCTTTCCGCCACCGCGTCGCTTCGAATGGACTGGGCTTGTCCACCACGCAGCGTGAGCGACGCCGCCGCTGTCGGCGGCGCCGGCGTGCTCACCTGGCGCGAGGCCAGCAGATCGAGCAGCGCGCGCGAGCGGGCACGTTCCGCGGTCTCGAGCGCCTCGCGCACTTCACCGCGGCGGAAATGCAGCTCGATACCGAGCGAGTACGCGGGCGTCCACAGATCCTCGAACCCCTGCTTCAGGAAGTCGACGGCCGCCAGGCGCGAGTGCATCTCTTCGAGCGCCTGCAGCGACGCGTCGTGGTCGGCGATGGCGGCGGCCTCGTTGCCGAGCGCCAGGTGGACTTGCGCGCGGGTCTGCCTCGCGTGGATGCAGTCGAACTGCGTGAGCGCGAAGCCGCACGCCGCCACCGCCTGCTCGACGTCGGCGAGCGCGTCGTCGGGCTGATGCCGCATGAGGTCGAGCGTCGCGAGCTCCGCGTAGCGCAGCGTCCGCTGCACCGGACTGTCGGTGGGAATCGCCTCGGCGAGCATGTCGCGGCCGCGCTCGAGCTCGCCGTGATGGCCGAGGAACGCGCCGTAGTTCGCGCGCAGGAAACTGCGCATGATCGGCGGCGCGATCGTGTCGGCCAGGGCGATCGCGCGCTCGTAGTAGATCTTGGCCTGCTTCGGATCGTCCAGGCTGGCGTAGGTGACCGCCACGGCGTTGAGGCTCTGCACCAGAGACGTCGACGCCCCAAACGTCTCGTGAATCGCCAGCGCCTTCAGCTGGTACTGCAGCGCCACCGACATCTGCCCGTGGAGCCGGTAGATGCGGCCCAGGCTCGTGTACGTCGTGCCGAGCTCGGAGGACGGAGGGCCGGTCGACAGCACCGCCACGGTTTCGTCGAGTTTGGACGTCGCGCCGTCGTAGTCCCCGGCGCCGAACAGCACGTCGCCCCACAAATGCAGGATCGCGCCTTCGAGGATGCGGTCGCCGGTGGCCGCCGCGTCCTTCCGCGCCGTGTCCAGCCTGGCGAAGTAGCTCGAATCCGCACGGTCGGTCAGGCGAAGGAGGTTGTACTCGCCGTTGACCTTGCCGTGCCGATCGCCGGCTTTGTCGAATGCCGCGGCCGCGCGCTCGTAGTGCGCCTGAGCCGCGGGCCTGCCATCGCCCATCACCTCGGCCAGGCCGCCGAGCGTCTCTTCGACCATGCCTGTCTCGTACGACGCGCCACGGCGTTCGAAGACCGGCAAGGCCTGCAAGAGCGTGCTCTTGGCGACGGCGTATTGGTTCCTGCGTGCGGCGATGCGGCCGAGTCCCAGCAGCCCGCGCGACTCCCACAGCTCGTCGTGCTGCTCGCGCGCGAGGTCGATCATCGATTGGAACTGCGCCGAGGCCTCATCCCAATTGCGCTGCCCGAACGATTTCTGCGCCGCGGCGAGCAGCGACTGGAACTTCGCGGTGACGGGATCCTGGGCGGCGGGGACGGGGTTTTGCGCCGCCGGGCGATCGGCCGTACACACGACCAGCGCGACGACGAGCGCCGCGACGGTCGCGTGGACCGAACCGGGCCGGGGCATGTACTGCTCGCGCTACTTCAACCTTGTCGCTGCCGCGCACGCACGCGCGGCGTAGTTGGACTGGCCGTTGCACAGCGCGTCGAGCTCGGCGCGCGCGGCCGTGCGATTGCCTGCGCGCTCCTGGGCGACGGCAAGATACCAGGCGACGTCTGCCCGGAACGTGTCGTCCGTCACCCGTCGCGCCGCGTCGAGCGACGTCACCGCGCCCGCGGCGTCGTCGAGGAAGAGACGCGTGACGCCGAGGTAGAACGGAATCTCGACGGCGTCCGGATACTGCGGCTGCACGCGGACGAACCTCTCAGCGGCGGTTTGATAGTCGCCCGCGCGATACGCGTTCAGTGCCGGGGCCACGTCGTCCACAAACTTCGCGTCACGTCCCGTGCTGCGACGCACGAGCGCGTTGGCGGTCAGTTTGACGTCGGGTCTCTCCAGCGTCAAGACAAACGACGGCGCCGCCGGAGGTGCGGGAGCGGCGGCCGGCACGGG
>DATEGZ010000169.1:0-6289 GCA_035279905.1 Vicinamibacterales bacterium | reverse complement strand
CGGCTGCGCCAGCGGCAGCACCCGCCACCACACCGGCGGCGCCGGCCGCGGGCGAGCTTGCCGGGGCCTGTCCCTGCAGCTTCTCGCGGTAGTCGAGATCCGCGGGCGTGACTTTCGTTCCAGTCGGAGCCGCGGAAGCCGTGGTGTCCGTGGGCGCGCCGACGTCAGCGGCCGAAGCGCTCGCGACCGAACCGCGCACGCCGCGGCCGACCGATACGCCCAGCAGGAAGATCACCACTGCCAGGACGACGGCCGACATGAACAGGAACACCAGCTGCTTCCCGCTGAGTTGTATCTCGTGGAAGCTTTGATCGTTCATGGGGATGGGGGAATGTTAGCACCGATTTTCTTCAAGATCGCCTTCGCCTCGGCCGACAACGGGTCGAGCACGAGCGCCCGTTCGGCCTCGCGCTTCGCGGCATCCTTGTCGCCCGACTCGAGCAGCGCGCCGGCAAGGGCGACGCGCGCCTCCGCCGTCTCGCGGCACCAGATTGCCACCTTGAACTCGTCGATCGCCTCGGTCAAACGGCCGCCGCGCACGTAGATCTTGCCGAGCAGCATGTGCGGCAGGTCTTCGTACGGCGCCAGGTAGATCGCGCGCCGCAACTCGCTCGTCGCCTCCCGATCGCGCTGGGTATTGAACAAGGCGCGGCCCTGGTCGAGGTGAAACGCGGCGGTCTCCCGCTGGTCGCGCTGCGCGGGATTGGCGATGTTGGCGTCGACGCGATCGGCCGGGGCGACGTCGAGATCCGTGCGCAGGCGCTCGAGGCCCGGCGGAATGCGCGTCGTGACGGCGAGCGTCGAGGTGTCGGGGCGTGTGCCGAGCTGCTTGGCCAGATCCAGCTCGCGCTGTGCCTCGACGTTCTTGCTGGTGGACATCAGCACGGCGCTCATCACGAGGTGCGCGTCGCCGTTGGCCGCGTCGAAGCGCACGGCTTCGCGCAGCCAGGACAGCGCGCCGGCCGCGTCCTGCGCGAGCGCGTGCGCGTAGCCGAGATTGAACAGATAGTCGGTGTTCGACGGCTCGGCGTCGACCGCGCGGTTGAAAAACGGCGCCGCGGAGGACGCGCCGTTCGGCCGCCGCAGCTGCACGATGCCGAGCGCGTTCGACAACACCGGCGACGGCCGCTCGCGATTGAGCGCGCCCAGCTGCTCGGCGGCGCCGTCGAACCGGCTGAGCTCGATCAACGACAGCGCCGCAAGAAACCTCGCTCTGCGCGACAGCGGCGAGTCCTTGGAAACGCCGCTCGCGACCGACAACGCCTTTTCGTTCTGGCCCTGCGCGGCGTAGACGCCCCAGAGCGCCAGCAGCAGGCGCGGATCGTGCGGGGCCTGCTTCAGCGCGCTTTCGAAGAAGCGCTGCTGTGCGGTTGGCGTCGGAGACACGAGCCCTTTGACGTAGCTCTCGAAGACCGGAAACGCCATCGGCGGCTCGGTCTTCGCGGGCGTGGCCGATCGCCGCCCGGTGGCGGTGGCGAGCTCCATCGCGGTGCGCTCGAAGAGCGGCATGATGTCCGTGAGCGCTCCGGCGCGCGACACCTCGGGCGCCGCCGAGCTGGTGCCGAGCTTCAACATGCGTGCCCGCACCGTCAGCTGATCGCTGAGGCGCATGTCGCCAAACACGATCTCGGACGCGCCCACCAGCTCGCCGACGCGGATCATCGTCGCGCGCGTCAGCGCGGCCGACACCGGCAGCTGCAGCCGATCGAACGCCGCGTTCGATTCATCGCGCGTCACCGTCGTCACGCCGAGGCGCTCGAAGTCGTCGAGCAGCAGCAGCCGCGCGGCTTCGCCGAGCCAGAGCGACGCGCCGGCGCCGCCCGCGGCCTTCGCGTCGACCAACACGGTAAACGGCATGACGAGCACCCGCGCGGCGGCCGGCGCCTGCGGCATGGCCGGGACCCGTCCCGGCCACACGGCCACGAGCATCAGGCTGCCGATGGCCGCAAAGCGAAGGCGCATGCTCGAAAGGACGTCCGTCAGGCGGCGATGGCCGGATCGGCCGCCGACCTGGCACCGAACAACTCGAGGGTGATCACGCACGAGCCGCCGCTCATCGCGTGACAGTTGTCGACGCGGCCCACGGCCGGCACGCCAAGGCCGGCGAGCGTCTCGGCTGCGACCGCACGATAGAAGCCGCAGAGCGGCGCGGCCTGATGCTCGCGGACGTCGCAAAAGAGCGAGGACTTTACTGTGAAGCGCGCCGTGCGCCGGCGCACGCGCGACGACGCCTTGCTCGCGCTGCAGATCGATCGGACGATGCGGGCCGCCACGCGCAGCGCCATCCGCGCACGAAACGGCCGCGGCAGCGAGGTAATCATGCGGCGCTCGAAGCCAGACAGCGACGTCACTGTCCACTCGGCGGCCAACTGCCCGGCGCGCGACACGACGCGATCGTACGCGTCGCCCTCCGTGCGGAGGAATCCGAGCACCGCGATCATCGGCGACAACCCGATGTTGCCGTCACGCAGCCCTTCGGAGGTCAGCCAGTGTTCGTAGAACTCGATGCGCTGAGGAAGATGGTCGAGGATGGCCTGGTGCAGGCACGCCGCCAGCAGGCGGCCGACCCGGGCCTCTGTCATGATGAGACGCCCATGGTCGCTCTTGCGTCGGCGGCGATCCTCGCGGGCGGCAAAGCTCGCCGGTTTGGGGGGCGCGACAAGAGCCGTCTGGTCATCGAGGGCCGCCCCATCATCGTTCGCCAGATGGAGGTTCTGCAACGAGTCGCGCACGACATCTTTATCGTCGGACCGCATGCTGACCTGTATGCGGACCTGGGTCTGCCCGTCTACGCGGACCTGATCCCCGGGCGGGGCGCGCTGGGCGGCCTGTTCACGGCCCTCGAGGTGGCCCGGAACGACTCGGTGCTGGCCGTAGCGTGCGATCTGCCCTTTCTCGACGCGGGCCTGCTGGCGCGGCTCGTCGAACGCTCGGCCGGCCGCGACGGCGCCTGGATGACCACGGGCCGCGGCGCGGAGCCGCTCATCGCCTGCTACCGGCGTGGCGCGCGCGGCCGCGTGCTCGAGCGCATTCGTGCGGGTGCATTGAAGGTCGCCGATCTCGGAACCACGATCGAGATGGCGGCCGTCGGCGCCGACGAAGCCGCCGAATTCGGACCGGTTGACCGCCTGCTGGCCAACGTGAATACGCCGGAGGACTTTGCCCGGATAGAATCGTCGCGATGATCCTTCCGGTGTACGCGCTCGTGAGGTCACGGATGCAGTCCGGCCTCGAGCGCGCGTTTGGCCTCGCTCCCGCAGATCAACCCGCGATCGTGCTCGAAGTGCCGCCGCGCCGGGCGCTCGGCGATCTCGCCGCCCCGGTCGCGTTCGAGCTCGCCCGGCGGTTGCGCAAGGCGCCGAAGGTGCTGGCGCAGGAGCTGCAAGCGGCGCTCGGACAGATCGACGGCGTCTCGCGCATCGAAGCCGCGCCGAACGGTTACGTGAATTTCTTTCTCGACCGGCCCGCGTTCGTTCGCGCCCACCTCACTCAGACCGCCGCGGACGCCTCGTCCGGCTCGAGCGACAAAGTCATCGTCGAGCACACCGCGATCAATCCGAACAAAGCGGCGCACATCGGCCATCTGAGAAATGCGGCGCTCGGCGACACGCTCGTGCGCCTGCTGCGCTTCCAGGGCCACCTCGTCGAAGTGCAGAACTACATCGACGACACGGGCGTCCAGGTCGCCGACGTCGTCGTCGGGTTTACCGAGCTCGAGGGCCGCACGCTCGATCAGGTGCAGGCGCTCGCCGACGACCCGGCGACGCGATTCGACTACTACTGCTGGGATCTCTACGCGAAAGTCACCGAGTGGTACGAAGGCGACAAGGCGAGGCTCGACAAGCGCGCGCACGCGCTGCACGCGATTGAGGAAGGCAACAACGCGCAGGCCGAGATGGGCGCGTTCATCGCCGATCGCATCGTGCGCCACCACCTGCGGACGATGGCGCGCATGAACGTGGACTACGACCTCCTCACCTGGGAGGGCGACATCCTGCGGCTGCACTTCTGGGCGACCGCGTTCGACGACCTCAAGGCGCGCAACGCGGTGTTCCTGCAGACCGAAGGGCGGCTCAAGGGCTGCTGGGTCATGCCCATCGAAGACGGCGCCCCGGCCGACCCCGACGCTGCCGCCGACGACGACGCGGAGCAGCGCGAGAAGGTGATCGTGCGATCGAACGGCACCGTGACCTACGTCGGCAAGGACATCGCGAATCAATTCTGGAAGTTCGGTCTGCTCGGGCGCGACTTCTACTACCGCGTGTTCGAGCGCCGCGACGGCCATCCGCTCTGGGCGACGACCTCCGACCCGGGTCAGGCGCAGGGCGTGCCGAAGTTCGGCCGCGCGAGCGCCGTCTACAACGTGATCGACTCGCGTCAGTCCTATCTGCAGCTGCTATTGAAGCAGGCGCTTTCGACGATGGGCTTCAAGGCGCAGGCGGATCGATCGACGCACTTCTCGTACGACATGGTCGCGCTCTCGCACGCGACCGCCAGAGCGCTCGGCTATGACGCCGCCGAGGGCGAGGGCAAAGCGTTCGTCGAGGTGTCCGGCCGGAAGGGCCTGGGCGTGAAGGCGGACGACCTGCTCGATCGGCTGATCGACACGGCCGGACGCGAAGTGGGCACGCGCAATCCCGAGCTCGCCGCCGACGACCGGCGACGCGTCGCCGAGGCCATCGCGGTCGCGGCCGTGCGCTACTTCCTCATCAAGTTCTCGCGCGGCAAGGTGATCGCGTTCGACATCGACGAGGCGCTGAGCTTCGAGGGCGAGACCGGCCCGTACCTTCAATACGCGGCCGTCCGCGCAGGCAACATCCTCGCGAAGCTCGAGGAACGTGAGGGCGTGACCGAGGACGCCGTCGCGGCCCGGCTCGCCGCGTTGCCCGCCGACGCGCTCACCGCCGGCGACGAGGGCGACGAGCTCTGGGGCCTGGTGCTCGAAGCCGCCCGGCTCGACGAGATCGCCGACAACTCGGTCCGATCGCTCGAACTGGCCGTCCTGGCAAAGTATGCGTTCGGTCTCGCGCAGGCCTTCAACGCGTTCTACCACCGGCAGCCGATCCTCAAAGAGGAGCGCGAAGACGTTCGCCTCTGGCGCGCCGCCGCCGTCTCGTACGTCCGGCGCCAGCTCACCCTGGCGCTCGATCTGATGGGCTGCAAAGTTCCGGTGCGCATGTAAAGTATTCCCATGAGCTACCGTCCGGTCATTGGTGTTGCGTGGCCCCGCAGAGATTACGTCTCGTCGCTCGAGCAGGCGGGGGCGGAGATTCGTGTGCTCACGCCCGAGAGCGATCCGTTACCGAGTGCGCTGTCCTATTGTGACGGTGTGCTGCTGACGGGCGGACCGGACGTCAATCCCAAGGAGTACGGCGAGGACTATCGACATCCGACGGTCGAGCTCGACCAGGTGCGCGACGACTACGAGCTCGCGCTCGCGCGGCTGGCGATTGCCGGCGACGTGCCGCTGCTCGCGATCTGCCGCGGCGCGCAGGTCCTCAACGTCGCGGCCGGCGGCACGCTGATTCAGGACATCCCGAGCTCGCAGCCGAGCGATCTCGCGCACACGATCGCCAAACGCGACGCGATCGCGCACGACATCGTCGTCGAGCCCAACACGTGCCTGTCGATGCTGCTGGCGCCCCAACTCGAGGACGGACGCGTCGCGGTCAACAGCCGGCACCACCAGTCGGTCAAGACGCCGGCGCCGGGGTTTGTCGTCTCCGCCACCGCGACCGACGGGGTCGTCGAAGCGATCGAGAAGAAAGACGCGGATTTCTGCCTGGGCGTGCAGTGGCACCCGGAGAACTTCTGGCGGACGGGCCAGTTCTCGACGCTCTTCGGTGGTCTGGTGGAAGCCGCGCGCCGACGGGGCGACGTTCGCCGTCGCGCGTAACGCGCCCGCGCAATGTTCAACGATCGAACACCGCGATCGTCTCCACGTGCGCCGTGTTCGGAAACAAGTCGAACGCCTCAATCGACGTCATCGCGTAGCCCGCCTCCGTCAGCCGTTTGGCGTCGCGCGCGAGCGTGGGCGGATCGCACGACACGTACACCACCCGCGGCGCGGACCAGGCGATCGCGCCCGCCAGCGCCTCCGGCGCCACGCCCGTGCGCGGCGGATCGAGCACGACGAGATCCGGCGCGGGATCGAGGGGCATCGTCACCGCCTCCTCGACGGGCGCGCGCAGCGTGCGCAGCCGGTCCGGCCAGCGCGCCGCGTTCGCGGCAAGATCGGCCGCGCTCGATCGGTCGCCTTCCACGGCCAGCCCGCGCGCGCCTGACGACG